>CAZKAI010000055.1:0-17038 GCA_964550565.1 uncultured Pirellulales bacterium | reverse complement strand
ACCGATGCCATGGTTCAATATGCGGATGTATTGCCGACCCTGATTGAGGCCGCCGGCGGGACGGTCAAACCGCAGCAATTTGACGGCAGCAGCTTTCTGAGTGTGCTTCTGGATAAAAGCGATACCCATCGCAAATATGTCTATGGCATGCATAATAATGTACCCGAAGGAAGTCCTTATCCGATTCGGTCAGTCCGGGATGAACGCTATCGTTATATCCGGAATTTACTGCCGGACAATCTGCATATCCAGAAATATGTCATGGGAATCAACGGCACCAAACATACGCATTACTGGAATACCTGGGTGGAGGCTGCCTGTCAGCATGAACGAGCCAATAAGCTTGTTACGCGTTATATGAAGCGTCCCGCGGAGGAGCTTTATGACAGTCAGCAGGATCCCTACGACCTGAATAACCTGGCGGCGGATGAAAAATATGCAGACATTAAAAAACGGTTGTCCGCTAAATTGGATCGCTGGATGAAAGAGCAGAACGATCCGGGGGCAGCGCTGGATACCCAGCAGCGAGTGAAAGAATCCATCAAAAATGCATCCAAAACCTGATTTTTTGTCTATACTGTTCTGCAGCAAGCGTTATTCAAATGCAGAATCGTTACGATATTCCGGTGTTCTGGTCGTCTGGTAAAGGAGTGATGTGCAATGAAAAAACGGATTTTTGCTCTGGCCATGGGGATTGCGGCTGTCGGAAATGTTTTGGCGGCGATGGATGAAAAGCAGATTGCGGAGGGGCTTAGGACGCATGACCGGGCGCTGCATATTAAAGACGGATGGATTCGGGATCCGTATATCTATCTGGCGCCGGATGGGGCCTATTACCTGACCGGGACCACGCCGCTGCCGGAAGATCCGCGTCAGGGGACTGAACCCTACAATACCGGGCTGGGGCCGCAAAGCATTGTTGGTTATAAAATGGCCCTGTGGAAAAGTACGGATTTGATTCATTGGCAGGATATGGGTACGCCGTATTCTCTGGAAGATGGGATTTGGTATCAGGCCAGGCGTCAGCAATTTCAGAAAGACGACAAATCCAACTGGCGATTGTGGGCACCTGAAATCCAGTTCTGGGATGATAGATGGGTGATTGTTCATACCAGCCCCTCGCCGGTCGCGGGTGCTAATTTGTCGGTCACCCTGAGCAAAGAGTTTCGGGGGCCATTTGCCAATCCACTGGGTGAACAAATTGATAAGCGGCATGACCCGTCTCTGTTCTGCGATACGGACAGAACGCTATGGATGGTGTATGGGGCGACCAAAGTGATCCAAATTAAATCCGATTTGTCGGGATTTGAAGGCAGTCCGGCAGATATCGGGCCTTCGAATCGCAAAATCGGCCATGAAGGCTGTCTGATTCGCAAGATCGGCAGTCACTATGTATTATTCGGTACGGGCTGGTCCACCGATCAGGGACGTCACGGGACTTACAATCTGTATTACTGCACGGCCCCCAACGTGACCGGTCCTTATGGTCCGCGGCGGTTTGCCGGGCGGTTTCTGGGACATGGCACTCCGTTTCAGGACAAAGCGGGACAGTGGTGGTGTACGGCGTTTTACAATGCCAATGTGCCGCCGCTTTCACGGGAGGAGTTAAAAACCAGGCCCATGGGCGACAACGCCTATACCATCAATCCGCAGGGGGTGACGATCGTTCCTCTTGAGGTGAAAATCCGGGACGATGGGCAGATTTTTATCTGCGCCAAGGATCCGGATTATGTACATCCCGGCCCGGAAGAGGTACAGCAATTTGAGTGATTCATAAACGCGATGAGCTATCAAAAGGAAAACGTAGATGAATACTTTGACCCGACGTGATTTCATTCGTTCGATTGGGGGCGGAGCACTGGCTTTTGGTATTGGAGGATGCCTGGCCCAGGCCGACAAGCCCCCGGCCGCCAGAGAGGTGACAAAGAAGCCGAATATTTTGCTGATTCTGGTTGATGACATGGGATTTTCCGATATCGGCTGTTACGGCAGCGAGATCCCCACCCCCAATATTGACAGCCTGGCGGCAAACGGGGTTCGTTTTACGCAGTTCTATAATACCGCACGCTGCAGCCCGACAAGGGCGTCTCTGCTGACAGGATTGTATCCTCATCAATCGGGCATGGGCTATCTCGACTCGATGCATAAACCGGAGTGGCCGGGTTATCAGGGGCGTTTGAATGAAGAATGCGTGACGATTGCGGAAGTGCTCAAACCAAGCGGATATTTAACCTGTATGACCGGCAAGTGGCATCTTGGATTTAATCGGGGGAGCACTCCTGCCAGCCGCGGTTTTGACCGCAGCCTGAATCTTCGGTCCGGCGGAACGTATTTTCCCGATCAGAAAGATAAACAAAATGAGCCGATCTATCTCAATGGCGAAAAGATATCCCGCACCGATCCGCGTATCGGTGACAGTTGGTACAGTACCTATTTGTGGAGCGAATGGGGATTGAAGTTTATTGATGAGGCCCGCAGTGAACAGAAGCCCTTTTTCCTGTATATGGCCTATTGCGCACCGCATTTTCCCCTGATGGCACCCCAGGCCGATATTCAGCGATACCGGGGTAAATACATGGAAGGCTGGGACAAGCTTCGTGAGAAACGCTATCAGCGTCAGTTGGAAATGGGGCTGATTAAGCCGGAATGGGCCCTGAGCAAACGGCCCGCGGATTCACCCGCATGGGATAGTCTTACCGACCAGCAGAAGGAGCGTTTTGACCATATGATGGCGGTCTATGCGGCCATGATCGAAGCGATTGACAAGGGAGTCGGGATGCTGGTAAAGGGGCTCAAAGAGCGAGGGATGCTGGAAAACACGCTGATTCTGTTTCTGTCGGATAACGGTGGGAATGCCGAATCCGGCCCGCGTGGACGTACTGTCGGGACACCACTGGGAGGTCCGGAATCGACGGTATATCTGGGCATGAACTGGGCGACGCTGAATAATACCCCGTTCTATCGTTATAAACACTTTACGCATGAAGGCGGCATCTCGACGCCGCTGATTGCTCACTGGCCCGCCGGCATCGCCTCCACACAAAACGGGACACTTATTCATCAGCCCGGACATGTAGTCGATGTGATGCCGACGTGTGTGGAAGCAGGCGGGGCGACTTATCCGAAATCGTTTCATGCAACATCAATACTCCCGATGGAGGGCGTCAGCTTGATCCCTGCCTTTGCGAATCAGCCGCTGAAACGCACATCGCCCATTTTCTTTGAGCATGAAGGCAATCGGGCGGTCCGGGATGGAAAGTGGAAGCTGGTCTCGAAATTCAAGGATCCGTGGGAATTATATGATATTGAGGCGGACCGCACGGAGACCACTAATATTATTAATCAGCACCCCCAGATTGCAGAGCGGTTGATTGCCGCTTATGAAGTCTTTGCCAAAAGGGCCCATGTCGAGATATGGCCCGGTGAAAAACGCACGGATTGGGCAGGAGTAATCAAACCTGCGACGGAGTAATCCGGCGGTTGTTTGAGATTTTTTTACGAAACAAATGTCACACCCCAAACAAAAAGGAAAGGGCCTGTGCCGATGGACAGCACAGGCCCCTGTTTTGTGTTGTTGTAACCGTTTCTTTATCTTAAAACCTGTTACAGCCCCGCTGAATTGTCGGTCAACCAATCCGTCATGAACATTAACAGATCATCAACATCCACGGTACAATCCTGGTCATAATCATGTTCTGGCTGTGTACCCGGCAGGCATACATCGCCACCCGGTACGGTCTGTTTATAGAGGGCCAAAACTTCACTGGCAGTCAGACCATAATTATACAGACGAATGTCATCCAGTGCCCCGTTGAAGAAATTGCCGCCCCAGGGCTTGCTGCTGACCGCTGAGCCGCCGGTTGGATTGAGCTCATCGGCACCGAAAAGCAGATTGGCATCCGTCTTGGGTCCGAGGGTGAATGGCTTGGTAATCACCGCCCGGCCATTGACAAACAGGGTTGCATTGGTTCCATCAAAGGTCGATGCAATATGAACCCAGGTTTCATCAGCGGTCAGAGACGTATTGGCAAACAATGCCACTTCGGCAATCTGAATGATATTGACCGAAGGCGTCCGAATCTTTGAGACGTTCAGCTTGATCATCTTATACGCGGTCGCATTGGCCGGTAGATTGAAAGTCACAGTCTGATTTCGCGCCGTCCAGGACGTGGCTTTGGCGGCCTGGGTATCAATGACTGCCCACGCCATGCCATCATTGGACCCTTCCAGCGTCCAGTTATCCGGATCGCGTTCCGGAGCATCATTGGCCGAGGTGATTTGATACGAGGTGATCACATAAGCCCGATCTTCCGGGAAGATATAGGTCAGCCAGCCGGTATTCTGGAAGGCCAGCCATTTGCTGCCGGTGGCGCCGTCAAAGGCACGATAAGCCCGTTCGTTGTAGTCGGTGCTGGGGTTTTCAGAGCTGAACTCGACATACCCGCCCCGGGAAACCAGCGTTGTTTTTTCGGGAATCCGAGGCCCCTGCCATGAATCCGGCTGGTCGGCGGCGCGCAGATTTCGGAGCAAGTCCGCAGTTCCCAGATCCAGTTCGATCTGCCACCGCATATTGGTACCGCTCCACGAATTGCGTTTGCCAATCAGACCCTGCCAGAGGTTATCCACATGGCCATTCCACCGGGCCCACAACGCAACCGTCAACTGATTGGTTACCTGTGAGGGATCCCAGGTTCCAAGGGAGACAAACTGATCGAGGCCATTAAACAGAACGGCTTGTCCCAGCCCGCTCTTGCCGGGAATATACTGCACGGTCATATCCGGCGTCACGGCATCCAGTATATTGGGGTCGTTGACCATATAGACGCCGTCTTTATCGCCGGTTGCAGCCGGGTCCAGTTCGTTCGCATGGTCATTGAGGTCCCCATCCAGAGGATAATAGGCCATCAATTGTTTCACGGCAACCCGTGCGGCCCGGGTTTCCACGGTTTTGACGCCGTTGGTAATCTCACAGGAATACAGGCCGTTATCGCTGGGCTGAAGGCCGGGCGTAGAGAGAACACTGCCGCTGACGCCGATATCCTGGCCGTCTTTTTTCCACTTATATTCCAGCGGCAGGATGCTTTCGGCAACTACCGTAAGCTGGCCGGCAGTATTCAGAGGCACGATGGCATCGGCCGGCTGCTCAATAATGGTAATGTCGGAGGTTACGGTAGAGAAAGCCCAGAGCGCCCCGGTACGGACGGTTGGAACTCCGCCGGGCTGATTATTCGGCTCAAGCACATCGACACGCCATTGATAGGCTTTGTCCATTTCCAGTTCAGGCTCAAAGCTGTTTCCGGTAATCGTTTGTTCCGTCAACGTCCCTGCATACGGTCCAAAATATGCTTTCATTTGAGCCGACGGATTCAGCGCCGGAGCCGTCCAGGTCAATGTCGCTTCCAGCGGCACATCAGCCTGACCATTGGCTGGATAGGGCTGACTGGCATCATACGGAGCCACCAGAAGCCCTTCTTTCAAAACAGTACGCGAAATCTCCGGTGTCCAATAGGACGCTTCAAGACCTTCCCCGCCGCCGTGTTCATACTGCATGGCAACGATACCGACCAGTCCCGCATTGACATCAATCTGGCCGGCACGATACTGCATCCCGTGAAGCCCCTGGTTATCCGCAATCAGGGTCAACGGGGCGCCTTCCTGCCACCAGTTGCCGACCCACAGAAGACTACTGTCATCGGAACTGACGCCAAGGCCCAGAGCCGTCGCCTCTGCAACCGGGAGAATCCCTATTTCATAGGTCAGGAAATAATCGCGTCCCAGAAGGAATGACACATTGAAACCGCTTGTCATTCCGGTAAAGTCCGCCACCCCTTCGGTAGAACGCACCAGCGAAATGTCAGGAAGCACCGTATTGTTATTATAGGGCGGTGCCAGAAGGCCTTCGGAGCCTGCGGTCGTGGACAGATTCCAGACTTCATATTTGACCAGATTATTTGAGGGAATCGCCAGGTCAAACGCCGTATTGGCGGCCATTCGCATGGTCCAGCCGTTTGTGTCCGGACCCGAATAGGACGCTCTGAGGGTTTCCCCGCCGGTGCCTTCATACATACAGACCATCAGGCCATAGACACCCGGCTGCAAATCAATGGTGCCGCTGATGGTCGTATCGCCCTGCCAATTATCATTCATGACCACCCGCGTCAGCGTCATACTGTTGAGAAATCCTTCTTTGACAAACAGTAAATCCGGGTCAAGGGTTTCACCCAGCGGGATCCACCAGTCTCCAATCCACAGCATACTGCCATCATCGGAGGTGGTTGAAAAAGTGTATGTTCCGGCCTTTTTAATATAAATAAAGGTCGTTTCACGCACCGTGAAGGTGTCCGTATCTTCACGGGATCCCAGGCCAATATCATCCAGATAAAAAGTTTGGACCGGATTTCGTAATCCCAGATAATACGCATCTCCCTGGCCCGGGCCTAATGCTTCATTCCAGACCTGGACACGCACAGGGCTTTGTGCCCATGTCGGAACAAGTCCGGCTATCCATGCAATCAAAAGAACGACTAATAACTTCTTCATTTTAAAGTCCTCCGTTCAACTGATATTGTTTATCGTCATCATCTCTTATTCCTGTGCTGCACGTCATGGTGTCACCAGGGAGCTGTTCATCCAGGCCGCGGCAAAGACTGCAAAGTCTTCCAGGTTCACGACGCAATCGTCTGTGAAATCATACGTCGGTATCTCGGCACACACACTGCCGCCGGCAAGACTGACATACAAATCCGCCACAGCAGACGGAGGCAGGGCATAGTTGAACACACGAACTTCATCGACCCAGCCTGTAAAGACCGGAGAGATGCCCGGACCGTATCCGGTACGCGCCCAGACTCCCACCACAAAGGGCTGCTCATTCTGAAGATTGAACGTCAGAGCATAGTCATCGATCTTCTGTCCGTTGACGAAAATCTTGACCTGCTGGCCGTCATAGGTCAGCGCGATATGCGTCCAGGTCATAAAACTGGGCGTCACGGTGAAGGTACGGTTTCCATTTCCCCAGGCATCGATCATCCAGACGTTGCCGGTTCCGGCGACGGTACGAAGCCCCACGACCTGTTCGGCTTTGCCATAGGTTCCAATAGAGAAGACTCCGCCGTCATCCCCGGCCTGATTCTTGACCCATAGACTGAAGGTTTTGGGAATGGCCCCTTCAATACCCAGGTCATACGCCGTGGCGCCGCTGTTGACACACGCGGCATTGGGATCGCCAAGTCCCGTCAGGTAAATGGCTTTACCCGCGATGCCATCCTGGAGACCGCCATAGGAAGCTTCGGCCTCCTCACCGCCGGTGGAAACGAGGGTTCCATCGAAACCGCTGTCTGACAGATCCGGCACGGTATTGCCGGTTATTTCGTCAAACGAATAATACAGGACTTGACGTTTGGTCATTATGGAAGCATTATCCGAGATGGCAATCCCCGACGAATTAATGGGGACACAGTAATACTTGCCTTCATGGGCGATATCACTGATCGACAGCGTCACCGAACAGTCATACCACCGTTTTCCGTTGCGGTTGATTTCGACCGGACTGCTGCCGGTATAGACCACCTGGTCATCCCCATTCAGATCGGTGTCTTTTTCTCCAATGACCCGTTTCCAGACATAGGACTCGAGGGCCACGGTATCGTCATTGAGGGTTGTCGCAACACAGTTCAGTGTCACAGAGGCCGGGATATCGACCACAGTCAGCCGCTGGGGCTGCGTGCTGATTTCCGGCACAGCTTTGATCGTATTAATCGCAAAAACAAATCCATCCTGGGTTCCGTTACCAGCCGCGGAGGTGGCTGCGATTCGATAGTACCACGTCTGGTCATGTGCCAGATTCAGCACCCCTGCATTGGTGATTGTAGCCGATAAGCCCGTAAGGCCGGAGGCTACCGGCTGCAGACTGCTTTCTGGATCCTCCACCAGGGTACGATCCTGTGACATATAAATATCATACGTGACATCACAAGGAGCATATTGAGTCTTGTTCCAGGTCAATGTGATCTGGCTTGCATTATAATCCAGCCAGCCATTGGTGTCGATGGGACTGAAAACAACCTCATTCGGGGTCCAGGGTGCTTCGAACAGCGGCTTGCCATTCACTGTGACATCCGAAAATGTGGCTGTCGTCAGTACTCCTGCATCGTGAGCCGTCACAGCAAGACCAATATAAACCGGATCGGACATCGCAAAGACCTGCGGACTGTCAATCTCAGCATTGCCGGCCATCAGGGTCCAGTTAATCCCATCATACGACCAATACCCCTGAAATTCATTGGTTGCCGCATTGCGGGTCAGCCTGACCCAATACGGGGTATTATTATTCCAGTCGGGATCCCCGAGATTCTGGTTGCCGTTATCATCGGCATCCGTGGTAAAACGTCCCTGCCAGGCAGGCCCCTGTGTTGCGGTGGCGGCCATCGTGGCATGGATGCTGGCCGGAGTCAGTTGATCACGAATCATCACACCGAACTTCCGCCATTCATTCGAACCGCCGGACATGCTGAGGACTTTGGCACGCAGATCAATATCCCCATAGAATTCACGATAGGCATAATGGAACTGGTCGGCAGGTCCCCATATATCGGCTCCATTTCCGGTCACGGTAATCACCCCATTGTCGGCAATCGAGGCGCTGCCGGCGGCCGAAGGCAAGCCAATATCCTGATTCTGCATCAGATAGGCGCCGACACGCAGCTTGACCAGATTGGATTCAACCGAACCCGAGTCGTTGCTGACAACACAGTAATAATCACCCTCGACACCGGTGGTATAGCTGGCGCCTGTTCCAACCGGCGAGTCATTGGTCTGACCGTTAAGGATTGCAGAATCCCGCTGGTCAACCACTTTATACCACTGATAGGTAATCGTCCCGCCAAAACCCGGCTTAGTCGGTTCTGCGGTTATCGTGAAAGTCCCTTCACAGTCGAATCCGAGATTCAAATCCTGAGGCTGCTGAGTAATTGCGGGAGCCCATATTTCAGTATAAAACCACCAGATATCGCCAACCGCGGTATTGGGATCGTTGGCTGACGCATCGACACGCCAGTAATAAATCCGATCCGCAGTCAGGGCCGGCGAATTAATCTGGGGTTCGGTTACGGTTCCCAGTAAATCCTCTTCCTGCAAATTGGGGTCTTCACTGAAATATACTTTGTATTGCGTAATCCCTGTTCCAACGGGATCCCAGCTTAAAGTCTGGGCCCCCACTGTGACATTCGATTCGTCCCGGGCCGGGGCGGGATTTTCCACGCCGATTGCTGATTCAGTCATACTATTTAAATAAAGCATGCACGAGTTTGGAATAATCATGTTTTCCAGATCGGCTAATGTGGCGGCCTTGCCTATCGGCTCAGGTCCTTCCCAGGCCACTCGCAGAAAACCGCCTCCGGTTCCATCACGCCAGAGACCTTCAATCCAGTAGAGTTTTCCTTGGGTCAGGAATACCGGTGCGGATTTCTGAGTCGCAAATTTAGTCCATTCGGTGTAGTTGGTCCAGTCATCGTGGAAACATATCAGGGTCTTATTGGCGGGATTGCCATCGGGACTGAGCCAGACACGACTCTGATCGTCCGATGCAATCCGGAAGGTGTACTCGCCTGTCATCGGAGCAATTAACCACCCGGTCATCTGCCCCACCCAGTAATCCCGTGGTTCATCAGGTGTCTGGAAGGAAGTCAGAAACTGTGTGTTTCGAGTTTGACCTGCGGTCCAATCATAGATTGCCTGCAGGTCATTCAGATTCCCGGGCGGCTGGGTTACGGTATTATGCCACCATTCATACAGGATTTGGCCGGTATCGGCATGAACAGTCCAGACGAAACCCAGACATAACATCATTACATACAACCATTTCTTCATGTTCAATCCTCCATTCAATTCTAAGCTATTTGCAGAAACGGGTCATGTCCACCTTGCCTCTATCACAGGTTTATCCGAAACCTGCGTGCTGTACTCTGGTTTTCATACGCACGATCCTCCATGGTTTATGTATGAATTATTCGATTGCTGATCAATGGGAATGCCGCCGATGGATTCAGCCGGCCAGCCAGACGATACCAATCGTGCAGGATGCAATTCATTGGGGTAAAAATGGAATTGCTGACAGACTTGCTTGAAGTAAATCAAAAACAATATCCAGAGATAATGGGTCCAAAAATCCGCAAAAAGATGAATGGGGGTATATGCGCAGATAATGGATATGATTCCCCCGAAGCCTTGTCGATTAGGTCTGTATTGCGTCATACCCACCAGACTCCTAATTCCGATACATCTGCGGTGTACCGTGATCCATCCTTTAAAAAAGATATGCCACAGGATCAAATACAGACAAAAACCCTTACTCTGGCTTTTGCAGTCCGGCCAGAAACAAATATACCCTCAGAAATTCTGCTTACATGGACGCTTTTAAGCCAAACTGAACTCTTGCTGTAGAACCAAGGTGGTTTAGAAAAGGTTTATTATCTATTGTTCAAGTTTATCCATATTCTCATGCAAAGTCAATATAATTCTGTTTTTTTTATAACATTAAAACTTTTTCGTAAGTGATTGTGTGTCCGATGTCATCCAGAACCTGCCAGCGGATCACGGTATCCGACAGACCTGTGGGCGAAGGGATCGTTACCTCTTCATTGTCCACATAGATATTTCCGGGACGCCCGGGCAAGAGAGCAGGAATGGTTCGTTGAATGGTCGGCTCAGGACATGAGGGCCATATCCGGCTCTGTGGTGCATGCGTATTCATCTCTTCCAGATGGACAGCAGCTCAGATTTGAACACGAACTGATTACAATCGGCTTATCTTTATGGTTTGGAATATAGAAATTGCACTGGTGTCAAGGCTTTGTTGGATATGCGAACTTCATCAATCAATCCATAAGCCCTATCCGTATGGCCGCCATTATGCAACCCCCGGCCGACTGACCAGTTGCCGGCCCGCCAATCACTGCCGGAGCCCAAACCAGCCGTCAGGGCGGTATTGGCACTGCCGCTTGCTGTCATATCGGTCTGTGCCACCAGTTCATAGCCTCTGCCTGCATCCACATCGGCCAGATACAGCGACAGCAGCATCCCATCGCTGACTGCCACGGCATGATACCAATGCCCCTGCTGTGCATTGGGGAAGGTGAATCCCTGAATCAGCCCGTCTGCGGACTGGGCACTATGCCATTTGCCTGCCACATCCGCAAATCCAATAACAATCGCATTTGATGGTGTGATTTGCAGGTACAACGCTGACAGAGCCGGATTTTGCGCGATTGCTCCATACGAATCACGACCCACAAGAGTGCGGAATCCGCCGGATTCGGGCTTGAATGAGACCTCGATGGTAAATGCCGAGGGCGTCATGGTTCGCATGGCCTCTGAGCCGGTAAACATGGCCGGATACGCACCTGTATTCTGGACGCTGAATCGATTATTGGTACCGGATTGAAGAATGGAGCTCGACACATCCGTACGGTAGCCATACCCTGCCCAACCCTCGGCAAAGACAGATAAATGATTTCCGTTGCCCGAGCTGTCCAGCGCCCCGGGGTAAAAAACTCCACTGGCGGCAATGCCATGCAGAACCGGGGCATAGACAGGGCCTTCTTCAAATCGCCAATAGGCAACCGTTCCTGCATGAGCGATGTCGGCAATCTCCGTACCTGTCAGGGCACGGTCATAGAGACGGACTTCATCCATCACGCCTCTGAAATAATTACTCATGGCCCCATTGTTATTGTTTACACCCCAATAAACATCCTGCGTGCCATCAGTGTCTATTGCCTGTGAGGAACTGGCATACGCATTCGTTTGTAATTGTCCGTCCACATACAGTTTAATCTCGTTAACGCCCGGCGAACCATCATCCGACAGCACCGCCGCCACATGGTGCCAGCGATCATCATTGACTATGCTTGTGCCCTGGATATAGCCGCCCCAGACTCCCACCGCCACCTGACCTGTGGTTTGGATACGGAACATCCATTTGGCCCCGGCAGTCGGACTTCCCCACGACAGAATACACTGCTCTGTACCGCTGCTGCCGGTCTTGATCCAGGCCATGCAGGTGCGGGATTGCGTGCCGGTTACGCCCTTGAATCCGGAGACGACGGCATAGTCATCCACGCCATCCAAAGTCAGACAATGACTGGTCTTGCCGGGAATTGTTTCCACCGGACGCCAGTGGGTATTGGTATTCTTTAAAGTCGCCGGGTATTGTCCCAATTCTTCTTGGGCTGTTGTCCCCATCGCTTCATCCACCGTCCAGGCTGCAACCAGGCCGGGGTCTGTAACATAATGCCAGTCCGCCGCAAAATAAGACCAGTCGGTCAAATCCACCTGCTGGTTCTGGTCCAGATCGGCGGGATTAAACACAGGGCCAGCATATAACCACTGTTCCGCAAAACGGAGCAGATCACTGACGCCTTTGATCCCGGAACAGGTATCCTGAGTCAGAATTGATACTACCGCTTCATCGGCCCGTCCGGCCGCATCCGCAATGCGCACCGAACAATACGTCTGCCCTGCTGCACCTTCCGGCGGTATTCCGGTGATCTGGCCGGCGGAGGATATCTCAATCCAGTCCGGCCCGGCAAGTTTCTGAAAATTCGACGCCCCTGCCGTAAGCACTTCCCCAGCAAGAGACTGATTATACTCCACACCCTCGACCGCATTGGGTTTGGTTATCGTATATTGTGCAAATTTGGGCGTCAGTTGTTCGGTGGACCCGCCCGTCGTAAATGGCCAGATTCGCCCTTTCAATGCTGTTCCATCCGGCAAAAGCGGGTCCACACGCCAATAATAGAGGGTATTGGGCAGCAGCATCGGCGTCGCGAACTGCTGTTCGTGTCGAACGCCATAATATTCCACGTCGGTCGGTGCTGCATTGGTTACCGCAGCAAGCGATGTCCCCAGATAGACCTGCCAGGCCTTTTCGCCCGATACACCGCCTTGCCAGGCCATGGACAACTGGGTCGGTATCCCGACGGCATTGGCCGCAGGCGATGGAGTGCTCGGCAGGCCGGCATACAGAGTCTGGATTTGGGCACTGGTCAGGGCATAACTATAGATGCGGAACTCATCGATGCGGCCATTGAACAGCGGATCGGCACTGTATTGGCTGTCTCCGATATAATTTTTATTCGGAGCAAAATCGATTGGGTTGATGGTGACACTGGTATTGCTGGCGGCTGCGGAGCCATTGACATATAATGTTGCCGTATCACCGCCCAGGGTCACGGCCACATGCACCCATTGGCCAGTTGCCAACTGCGCAGCATCCACCATCTGTTCACCGCCGCCGTTTTTGATGCTGAAACGCAGGGTGTTATCGCCGGACCGGGGGGTCACAATCAGATACTGGCTGGTATTATTACCGAAATCAAAGATACGCTGCCAAGCGTCACCACCATCCCAGTTGACCCAGGCCGCAATGGTGATGTCCTGCGCATCCGCCACGCCGGCGGGCAGGAATACGATATCATCCGTTCCATCGAGGTCCATCGCACGCCCGATTCTGCCTGTACTGTAGGCCGGAAAACCGGCCATGGTACCATGATTGATTCCCATCCTGTCGAGGGTGTTGTCGGAAAATGTCCAATGCCCCATCTCCCTGGGAATGGCCAGGCTGGCCGGACGCGACGAAAGCTCTCCCGAAATCCGACAATAATAACGGCCTGCATCACTCGTCTGAACATTGGTAATCCGCAAGGTATTGGTTGTCGCGCCGGAGATATTGCCGCCGTTGGTCAGGGGATTTGGATTGCCCTGCTTATACCAGGCATAACTCTGAGTATTGGCAGCTTCCACACTGAATACGGCTGTGGCTCCGACCTGCAGCACCTGAGATGACGGCTCCCGGACAAAGGATAAAAATCCCATGTCGGCGACCATGGCTGCCACCAATCGAACATGACGAAATCGATTGACAAAACCGTCTTCACTGTCGTAATTCAGCCCGTACGGCCAGAAATGCCAATTGTCGCCGTAGAGCAAAGCTCCCGCACCATCAAATTCTTTAATTTTATTTAATGCATACGTTCCATCCCAGGTTCCCCCCGTCATCAGATTTCCCCACCTCCAGTACGTCCCGCAGCCCATGGTATGAGCCATTTCATGCAGTGTAACACGAGCGTTTCGTGAGCCGCCAAAGGTTATGACGCCATCAAAATTGGCCTGTGCGGTGGGAACTCCGGCATTATAATAGATATTCAAGTGTTTATTAAAAGAACCGTATTGATTGTAAAGGCCAACGGCTTCGGAAACCGAGGATTCAATTTGATTCCGGATGCCCTGATCGACACCATCCAGATAAAGCGTGTAGGTCACATCGGCCCAGACGGAGACTGTTCCGAAAAGAACAAAAGTGAATAGCATCGTTATACCTGAAGCTCTGAATCCACTCTCTTTCCATCTCGTTTGCATAAAACCTCTTTTATTGATTTTGTTCTATGTGCTTACCCGGGGTTCTTTATATTAATGAACCAGTTTTACCTCAATTCCCCATTTCTCTATATCATACCTCAATAACAACTAAATGTCAATCCCCTGCTCTTCACGTCAAGCGTTGCTTTCGCGAGGGCACCACAAATCCATTCTCAGGGTCTGGCAATTCCAATCGGGCTGAAAATCAAATAGAGAATCAATGTCAAAATAACAACAATCACACCCGCAAGCATAGCTTTTCTGGATGAATGAAGTTCGATTTTATTATTGACTTTGAACTCTATCGGCCCCAACAGCGGTCCGACGGCCTAAAAACAGATGGTCGATGCGTCCCGGAGACTTCTACAATTCTTCTGGTTCGAGTCATTTCCTTCCGATAACCTTCCTGACTTTGGGCGACATTGATAAATGCGAGCATATTCTCAAGCGATGTATCCCCTTCAACAGAATGCGACGGCGAGAAAATGAGACCTCCGTCCATCCCCGCTTCCAGCAATTGACACGACTGGGACTGAACGTCTTCCACTGTGCCAAACGGCAGGGTTTTCTGCATGGAAAGCCCCCCGTGAAAGACCAGCTTGCCGCGGTATTGCTTCAGCAGCGAAAACACGTCCATCACCTCCGGCTGGAATGGATTAAAGCAGTTCAATCCCGCATCAACAAGGTCGTCAAACAATTCATCCACATCCCCGCAACTGTGAATAAACACATATTTTCCGGCGTCTTTGACCGCCTGGTACATGCGTCGAAGCTGGGGGAGAATAAATTCCTTCCAGAACACCGGCCCCATAATCAGGCCGTGCTGCTGCCCCCAGTCATCCCCGAAATAGACGGCATCAATATCAAACTTGACTGCTTCTTTGACCTGGGCAATATTATAGTCCGCAATCGCGGTCATCAATTGATGCACAAAATCAGGATGATCGATAAAGTCCATCATCAGGGCTTCCATCCCGCGAAGCGACCATGCCCGTTCAAACAGGGAAAAACCGATTTCAAATAATCGAAAACAGTCCGGATACCGGGATATCTTGGTTTCGATATTACTAAAAAAACGGGCATCCAGCGGGTTGGGAAATCGATACCTGCCCAAAACAGGCTCCTTTAAAACCTGGTCTTTGACAATGCCGATATCTTTATCAATCGTCCGATCCCAGGCAACCCCGAACACATCCTGAAACAGATCCTTGTGTATTTCTTCAAAAAAACCGATATCGCTGCCAAGCCGAACGATATGATTACCAGTGGCATGATCCAGATCCTGGGTGCGATAATAATGCGTTAAAACCTCTTGGGCTTCCCGTGTAAATTTAAACGACCAGGGAACATAAGGCGGACGCTTACCCTCCAGGACCAATTTTACGACTTCTCGTTTTGTAAGCATCATTTGACCTTGGCTTTTAAGACACTGTAATATTCAACATGGACTCATCCATGTACACATTGTATGAATTATTCGCATAATTAAGAATGGATATTTATGCATTTATGATGGACTTTTCTGCATTTGTAAGCTATAATTTCAAAAATGAAGTACCCGATAAAATACATTTTTCGTAATGAAGTTCAGGATATCCTGGATATCTTTACTGAGATATTCGATATCCGCATCGCCTTCTTTTCGACCGATGGGATGGAACTTAAAGTGGGAAAAAGAAAGGGCTTATGCCGGTATTGTACGCTATTGCGTACCGGCCTCGGACGGGAACAAACCTGCCTGGACCTGGATCAGAATATGAGACGCAGGGCCGTCGAGAAGAAAACGATGGTTCATTACCAGTGTCACGGAGGAATGACGGAGGCGATTACTCCCATTTATATCGATGAGGACCTCAGCGGTTTTCTGATGGTCGGGCAATTTCGCACCGAAGAAAAATGGATAAGCAACACAATTAAAACACAGTGGCACAAAAAATACGGCACCTCGGAAATTGAAGAGGCATTCGAGGAAACACCCTATTTCTCCAAAGATAAAGCAAAGAATATTCTAAAATTGTTTTCCGTCCTGGTCGATCATATTCTTTACCGCCACATGGTGGAAATGCATGGGAATAAATCAATCACCCCCCTGATTATCTATTTACAATCCCGTATTGAGGAAAAACTGGACCTTGCCGAAGCTTCCAGGATATTGCTGCAGAGCAAGTCGAGCCTTTCTCATAAATTCAAAAAAATGACAGGCAAAGGCTTTAAGCAATTTCAAATTGACTTTAAAATGGACAAAGCCGACCAGTTCCTGCGGAAAAATCCCGAAATGACCGTCAAAGAAGTCGCCCATCGCCTTGGATACAGCGACCCCTATTACTTCTCAAGACTTTATAAAAAATATCGCGGCCGCTCACCAACGGCTGTCAGAAAAAACCACAACATTGACGATTAACATTATATACAGTCCCCTGAATTGCTAAATTGATTTCTGCGTAAACAACCACATAATCAACACATAAGTCGAAAAACCATTGTTCACTGAAATAGGGGCCTTGTCGAAGAATCGAACACAATCGTTCCAGCACAAATCTGAACCATATTCACCAGCATAAGCGGGCCTATGTCGGCGACCTGAAATTCAACCGCAAAATCCAGTTTATGGGACGCGACCTCC
>CAZKAI010000054.1:7955-28902 GCA_964550565.1 uncultured Pirellulales bacterium | reverse complement strand
ATGGGGCAAAAATGCGACAAAAAAACAAAAAAAGCCGGACAAGACGCATCCGGCTATAATTCTGGTATATTGCGATAAAGGTTATTGTGATAAAAGTTTCAGGAAATCCGCTTCCTGGGCGATGAATTCCACGTGTCCGTCGGCAAAACCCACATTGATGCCTTCGCCCCAGGTCTGGTAAGACTCGTAAATAACGACATTCTTTTGAGGCGTAACTGTGTTTTTAGGCGGGATATACACGTGGCCTTCGGTCTGGAGGTTGTCCTGTCCGGCGATGGATTCGAGCGTCTGGGGCCATTGACCGTTATTGGTACTGGAATACTTGAAACAGGCCAGCAGCATCCTTTTGATGTTTACCATAGATTGATTGCGAGCCTCAAGTTGTCCATAACGCGCGGCGTCTTCCAACGGTGCAATGGATTTGGATGGCTCCTCGGGAAGCGGCTGTTCCAGCGGAGGCATTTGCGATTCTATCTGCTGGAGTTGTTCCGATGTCATATCGACCACGGACAAATCGCCCATAATGACCCGGTATGCGCCATCCTCTGTTTTCCATCGCAGCAGGATTGATTGCGCGTCGCCGGGGGTGACGACCTTTCCGTAGTAAGCCGGCTCTCTCTGGTCCTGCACCAGGGTCATATAAAACATTGCAAGTGACTGAATCGGCATCATGATATCCATGGTCTTCTGCAGAGCCTGGTCCTGAGCTTTCTTCATCGCCTCTGCTTTGGTCAAACCTTCATACTGGGCTGGATCGAACTGTTTTTTCATGGCATTTTCATCTCGGGACGCCTTTTGTATGCCGTCCGACAGACCGGTCATGCTCAGGTTTTCCGGGTAGCTGCCGGTCAGTTCCAGATAGGCCTTAAATCCCGCAACAGCCGACTGCTCATCCATTTTGGGCAGCTGCATTTTCGGCAGCGCTGTGTAATCGTCCGGGATTTGCGGGGTAAAGGCTGCGGCATCCACCTCATGATTCCATTGGAAGTCATTAATCACGGAGTGCATCTGTGTTTTTCCCTCGTTCATGTCCATTTGCATTTCGAGCTGAACGGGATAGCCGGTTTGGGTATCCACCCAAAGACGAACCACGATATGTTCAGCAACTCCGCCGGCCAGCGCCGGGTCGGTGGATTCGAAGCCTTCCACCTCGATGCCGTCCAGTGTGGATTTGCCAAGAGACGTATATTGCGAGTTCACCATCTTTTGAATCCATTCCCGCGGGTCCTGATTCTGCTGCTTGATTCTGGACAGCAGATCATCGTTTAAATCTATTTCCATATATTTCTTCATTTCAGGCATCACGGATACCAGCTTTTTCTGAGCGGGCAGCAGATAGGTGACTGAACCGGGCTGGTCGTTCATATTCATTTCCATCTTCATGCCATAATCGTTCGAAATCCAGACGGCACCGCTGATATTCATGGGTGCATCTGAGGCGGTTAACGGCTGGCCTGTTGTAGTGACGTGCATCTTGTAGAAAATGATCCTGGCCTGCTGAACACGCTGGACAACATCAGCCAGAGCAATACCCGTGGTTCCTTTATCGAGAATAGAAATGCCGCCGATGACAGCAAAAATCACACAGGCAGCAACTGCAAATTTAATCATTCGTTTCATGGAAAATCTCCTTGTCCCCGCAACCGGGGTCATAATCTGTGTTTGTGTTGGGTCCATACGATTCAGAGTTTGGCGAATCAATTCATCCGAAGGGCCCTGCGGAATCGGCATTGTCCGCAACGCGTCTATCGCCTGATTCAGTTTGTCTTTTGGATTAGTCATAAGCCTTACTCCGAAATTCCTCGTTGACAGCAGCGGAGGATAAAAGACGCTGAAGTTTCTCTCGGGCCCGGCTGATTAACACACCCACGTAGCCGGTCTGAACTTGTAATTGTGCTGCGATTTGACGGTAGTTCAAGTCATTGAATGTCTGAAGACAAAAGGCCTGCGCTTCCAGGTCCGGCAGGGTCACAAGGGCCATTCGAAGACGGTCGGATAATTCATGGGCCAGCACAGATTGCAGCGGATCGAATGAGGTGTCCGGACAGTCATTACAATCCATCGGCATCGCGGCTTTGGAAGCCTGGATGCGTTTGCGAAGCAGGTCAATGGCTTTGCGGGTGGCCAGCCGATTCAGCAAAGCAGGCCAGTGGCGTACACTTTCCTGCCGGCTGATCTGGACTGCATTCAGGAATACGTCCTGAAAGCAATCGCTGGTATCGGTCTGGTTACCCAGGAGCCGATACGCCGTTTTCCAAACCATCGGCCCATAATCAGTGATAATTTTTTGCCAGTCCAAATATGTCTTCCCGTCTTTTCAATATCCTTTAACTGCCGTCAAGATAGTCGTCGCAGGACAAGGGATTTTCTTACAGACATTTTATTTTTTGATGGATGAAAAAGCCAAGATAATTCGGCATAGGAAGAGAAAGGCTACAGGATATTACAGGCTTACATTTACTTGTTTTGTCAATTTTTCGGCTGCCGCAGCAACTCAGGACGGCGTTTAGACAGCCACTGGGGGAGGTCTTTGCGGGTTGCATTTTTCCATAGGCCGGCGCTGGATTGCAGGGCCTGATTCTGCAATTCAAGATAGGTATCAAAGTGGGTATGTTCATACGGCAAATACGCGTATCCATAACCTTCGGCAAGAATGCGTTCATTAAGGACGGTTCCATCCGGCAGGCGGATATAGGCCAGCAGCCGGCCGTATTTGTCGCGCTGATCGGCTTTGGAATCCAACAGGACAACGACAGTCTTGTTTTCACATAACTGGCGTGTAAATTCCGAGGCCTCCGGCCCGAAATACATTACGCCAGTCTGCGGATTCTTGGTTTCTGGTGTATCGACACCCAATAAGCGGACCCGTGTAGTCGGATATTCCTTGTCGGGTATTTTCAGGTCGATGGTATCACCATCAATAACAGCCGTAACCAGAAACTGCTGCTCGTGATATTTTTTCCAGTCGTCGGAATTGTAGAGGGTGGCTTTGACGCTTTGACGGACAGAAACGCCAGCCCATCGGTCCAGCATCATCAAGGCTGGTAAAATAAAAAGGAAGAACAGCACCAACAGTGCGTTCTTCCTTGTTCTGCTTATTGCATATCGTTTACGGCGTCTGCTCATGACTCCATTCCGCATGGCCGCCGATCCTTCGGCAGCTAATCGCCCTTCCGGGCGGGTACCTGCGTCGCCGATTCAATTATTTCGGTTGTTTACGCTTATCGACAGTTTTATCCAGTTCGAATGCGTTGCAGACCGCTTCATAGGCCTTCATCGCTTCTTTGATATCAACCAGGCAACTGATGCGGATTTCGCTGGTGGTGATGGCTTCGATATTAATCTTCAGATCGGCCAGGGCTTTGAACATGATATTGGCCACACCATAATGCGATCGCATTCCGACGCCAACGACGGACACCTCGGCGATGTCTTCACGGACAAAGACATTGTCGTAATGAATCTGTCCGCCAATCTTTTCAATGGTTTCCTTGGCGGTCAGCAGGTCGGATTTACCGACGGTAAAGGACACGTTGGCCTTTTCCATGTTGATTTCAGTCTGAATGATATCATTGACGACAACCTTGGCCGCGGCCAGGTGCTCGAAAATACGAGCGGATATGCCGGGCTTATTGTCGACACCAATCATCGTGATTTTAGCAAGTTCTTTTTGTACGGTAGCACCGGATACGAGAATACCTTCCATTTGGGGGACCTCATGAGTAATGTATGTACCTTCATTTTCGTTCATACTGCTGCGAACGTGAATTGTGACGTTGTATTTCTTGCCGAACTCGATGGAGCGGCTGTGCATGACGCCGGCGCCAAGGCTGGCCAGTTCCAGAATTTCGTCATAGCTGATCTGTTTCATCTTGACGGCATTTTTGAAAATGCGGGGATCGGCGGTGTAAATACCGTCCACGTCGGTGTAGATTTCACAAAACGATGCGCCCAGCGCTGCGGCCAGAGCAACCGCACTGGTATCGGAACCGCCGCGGCCGAGGGTGGTGATATTGCCTTCATCGTCCATTCCCTGGAATCCGGCGACAAAAACGATGCACCCCTCATCCAGCTTTTTCTTGATGACAGAGCCGTCAATGCTCTTGATGCGGGCTTTGGTATAGGAATCGTCGGTCATCATCCGGACCTGGGCACCGGTAAAACTGACGGCCTTGTGTCCCATTCCTTCCACTGCCATCGCCAGCAGCGAGACGGTCTGCTGTTCGCCGGTGCTCAGGAGCATGTCCATCTCCCGCTTGGGCGGATTGGGATTGACTTCCTTGGCGTCGGCGATCAGCTCGTCGGTCTGCTGACCGCGGGCGGAGGCGACGACAACCACCTGGTTGCCCTGCTGCTGGGCTCGAATGGCACGCTGTGCAGCCCGCTTGATTTTCTCGGCGTTGGCTACAGAGGTGCCGCCAAATTTTTGTACAAGAATCGGCATAGCTTCTTTGTCCTGCTGAAAACGATAGAAAGACCCGCTGTCCGGCCGCTGCCGGCAGTGAGTACACAAATGGGGTACTATATCTATCTGACCTGTGTTTGTCAATTAAGTTTTTGGTGAATTTGGCCGCCCCAAATCCCTTTCTGGATATTCCGCAATGAAAAGTTTTGACATCGGCCCGGCGGCGGCGTATAATCCCGGGGTGTTTTTGTCGCCAATCATAACTACTTTGCAGATAAGGTCTTCAGGCCTGTCGTAGTGGTAAGGAAAGGGGAATATGATGACATTAAAGACCTCCGGTCACAGCGTATGGATCATGCTGACGGCAGCGGTGCTGCTGACAGCGGGCGGTTGTGTAAATCAATTGGGTAAACAGCCCACCGAATCGGAACTCATCGCCGAGCAGTTGGAAGAGCAGAAAGAACTGGCCGTCAGCCTGTATGTCGATGCGCTGATGCTCAATGAAATCGATGCCCACCAGGACGCCCTTAAAAAGCTGGAACTGGCCACGGAACTGAACCCGCAATTCGCCCTGGCCTATTCGATGAAAGGCGACATCTATCAGAAACAGCAGGATTACCCCAAAAGCGCCGATGCCTACGAGCGTGCCACCGAACTGGACCCCTGGTCATTCAAGGATTTTTTCAATCTCGGTAAAGTCACCGAGGCCATGAAGGAATTTGCCCGCGCTGTCAAGGCGTATGCCAATGCCTGCAAGCTGGACCCCGGCCATTACGAATCGCATTATAAGGCGGCCCGATGCTATTATGAATTAAAAGAATATGAACCATCTCTGGAATATGCCAACAAGGCCAAGACCCTGAACCCGTCTTCAGGGGAGGTCGAAGCCCTGTTCGGCGATGTCTTTGAGGCCCAGAAAAATCATGCCGAGGCAATTGACTCCTATCGCCGGGCGTTGGAAATGAAGGGCAATGACCCCAATATTATGGTGCCGCTGGCAGTGTGCTATCTGCGGACCGGTCGTTTTACGGCCGCCCGGGAATTGCTGACCGACGCCATTGCCAAAGACCCCAAAAACGGCCCTGCCTATCAATACATCGGGTATGCCCAATTGAAATTAAAGGAAACCGACGCCGCCATCGAAAGCTACAAGAAATCCGTCCAGATCAATGACAATGACTGGATGGCGCATAAGGGGCTGGGCGTAGCGTATATGCTGCTGGCGATCAAAAATAATGATGAGAAACTCAAGGCGCTGGCGGTGGAACAGTGGACGATTTCCCTGCAGATCAAACCGGACCAGCCTGAACTGCAGGACCTGATGGAAAAACATAAATAATAATCCCCATTCCCGCTTTTGGACTGCTGCAGGTCACAATGAATAATCCCGAATCGCAAACACCTCACCATGCCGGACGCAGATTCCCGGATATCACGGGACATTTACTGTTCTGGCCAATCGCTATTGGAGGGGCGGCGTTTGACCTCTGGAGCAAAAAAGCGGTGTTTGACTGGCTGCCCTCGATACCCGACCAGAAATATGTGATTATCGAAGGGTATTTTAATTTCATCCTGCGGGTCAATCTTGGTGCCGCGTTCAGCCTGTTCTTTGGTCAGCGGACATTTTTGACCGGGATTTCAACTGCAGCGTTTCTGGTTGTTGTCGGTATCTTTTTGTTCAGCGGGATTCATCGCCGCATCATGCAGATTGCATTGGGCTGCATGATCGCAGGGATTATCGGCAATCTCTATGATCGTGCCTTCAACGAGGGGATGGTGCGGGATTTTATCGATGTCACGATTCCGATCATCGGGTATAATTGGCCTACGTTTAATATTGCCGACAGTCTGCTGTGCATCGGGGTGGGGCTGCTGATTATCGCCAATCTTACTGCTCAAGCTGATCCAGCACCTGTTCCTCGACAAACAAAGGCACATTGAGGCCGGAAGCCAGACCGAGGGCATCCGAAGGCCGGCTATCCACTTCAATCAGATTCTTGCCCTGCCGGATGTAAATAATGGCATAAAAGGTGTGGTCACGCAGGTCGGTAATGACCACCTTTTCAACCGTGCCCCCCAGTTGCTCAATCACCCGGGCAAGCAGGTCATGCGTCAGTGGTCGGGGCAATTCGATTCCCTTGAGCCGGCGGTCTATCGCCAGAATCTCAGGCATCCCGATGACAATCGGAAAACTCCGCCCCCCCTGCAGTTCCTTCAGGACAATCACCTGCTGATCGACCGATTCATTAATCAGGATTTGCGACAGTTCCATCGGGATTTCCATACGCAGCCTTTCATTTAGGCCAGTTCGGCCAGGTGTTTATTCACCGCGTCGAGCTGGTCGGTCAGGTCTTTGAGTTTCTGGCGGCTCTGTTCAACAACTTCGGGCTTGGCCCGGCTGACAAAACTGTCATTGGACAGCTTCGCCTGCAGCGGCCGGATGCCATTTTCAATGAATTCCTTTTGCTTTTGCAGACGCTGCCGCTCGGCTTCCACATCCACGACATCATGGACATAAATCTGCATTTCCTCGACAATCGCGGCGGCGGAATTGGCGGGCTTGTCGGAATCAGCCTCGATAATCAACTGCTCCATCCCGGCCAGTTCGCAAATCAGGTGACAGCCCTCACGCAGTATCTGAAGGCGGCCCTGTGGGGCGACAATAGTCCCAATCAGCCGTTTGGCGGGGTGGATATTGTATTTATTGCGGATATCACGGATGGCCCCGATGCAATTTTGCAGCGTTTGAATTTGCTGTTCGATATCAGGAGCAATTAATGCATCCAGGCAGGCAGGCCATGGGGCAATCATAATTGACTCTGCGGATGGTGCCTCAGCCAGAGTTCCCAGTTTGCGTACCGGGGCAATGGCGTTGAGATTCTGGAAGATGCCCTCGGTAATAAACGGAACAAACGGATGCAGCATCCGCAGCGTCTGGTCGAGTGCAAAGGCCAGCACATTCTGGGCAATCGGCCGCTGGGCAGCATCGGCCATACGCGGCTTGGCCCATTCGAGATACCAGTCGCACAGGTCGTTCCAGAAGAATTTATAGAGAGCATTGACCGGGTCGTTGAAACGATAACTTTTCAGCGTCTCGGTCACATCCCGAACCACCGTTGCCAGACGCGACAGAATCCATTTATCGGTAATATCCATCTTTGACGCATCAAACGCCGCCGGATCTGTGCCTTCCAGATTCATCATCGCAAACCGCGACGCATTCCACAGCTTGTTGCAGAAATTGCGGCCGTTGTCGAATTTGGGCGAACTGTTGACGGTGCGGCCATCGGGCAGTGTCAGCGGCGCCACCGGCATACGCACATCCTGCGTATCGGTGGTCATTCCGGCCAGCGTGAACCGCATCGCATCGGCCCCGTGGCTTTCGATAATCGCCAGCGGATCGATGCCATTGCCCAGACTCTTGGACATCTTGCGGCCCTGTCCATCCTGGATCATCGCGTGGATATAGACATCACTGAATGGAATATCGCCGATGCAGTATTGCCCCATCATCACCATACGCGACACCCACAGCGTTATAATCTCGCGGGCGGTACAGAGCACATTGGTCGGGTAAAACGCCTTGAGCGTCTCATTCTCTTCGGGCCAGCCCATCGTGCTGAACGGCCACAGCGCCGATGAAAACCATGTATCGAGCACATCACCGTCACGAACCCAGCCTTCTTTATCCATCGCCTTTTCAAGCTCTTCAAATCCGGGCTTGACACAGGCATAGGTAACAGGCCCCTGGTCTGTCTCAACCACAGTGCTGAATGTTCCGTATTGACAACGATTTGGAAGCTGACCGGATTTTGACCAGACCGGTATCTGGTGCCCCCACCATAACTGCCGGCTGATGGGCCAGTCGCGGAGGTTTTCCAGCCAGGTCTGATAGTTATTGCGATAACGTTCCGGATAGAATTTCAGTCGTCCATCCAGCAAAGGCCACAGAGCCAATCCGGCCAATGAATTCACCGGAACATCCGTTCCCTTAATATAGACAACTCCATCCTTGGTTTCGGTTTCCAATTTACAATCTGCAATTGACAATTTACAATTTGAAATCGGCTTTTTGACTGCGATATACCACTGGTCGGACAGATACGGCTCGATCGGCACATGGCTGCGGTAGCTGTGGCCCACTTCGTGGGAATAATCCCGCACTTCGGCTAACAGCTTTTCTGTGCGGAACCATTCCACAATAGCCTCACGGGCTTCGAAGCGATCCATCCCGATGATATTTTCTACATCCGGATTTTTCACCGCATCCCAATCTGTCCAGCCGTATTTATCGCTGATGGAGCCATCGGGAGCCATCACGTTAATCACCGGCAGATTATGCCGCTGACCGATCTGCCAGTCATCCGGGTCGTGGGCGGGTGTGACTTTCAAAAAGCCGGTGGAGAATCGGGCCTTTTCCTCGCTGCTTTCCGGGTCGGGCAGGACCACGTGTTCATCGGCGACAATCGGAATCAGCCGCCCTACTATCGGCAGACGGACTTGTTTACCCACCAGCGCCGCAGCTCGCGGGTCACTGGGATTCATTGCCACAGCCGTATCACCCAGCATGGTCTCAGGGCGTGTGGTCGCAACCGTTACATGTTCTATCGTGTGCCCGCCAACCGTGACCGGCTCAACGAGCGGATATTTCAGATACCAGAAAAAGCCTTTGACGGTCTGGTGTTCCACTTCATCATCGGCCAGCACGGTCTGCGTGGCCGGGTCCCAGTTAACCAACCGTTTGCCGCGATAAATCAGCCCATCGGCAAAAAGCTTGAAAAACACCGCACGCACCGCTTTGGCACAAACCTCGTCCATGGTAAACCGCGTCCGGTCCCAGTCGCAGGAACACCCCATGCTCTTGAGCTGCCCCAGAATTCGGGCCTCATATTCATCCTTCCAGCTCTGGACGTGGGCCACGAATTCCTCGCGGGCAAAGTCCGTCCGGCGTTTGCCCTGCTCGGCCAGAAGCCGCTTTTCAACCACAGTTTGTGTAGCTATCCCCGCGTGGTCCGTTCCCGGCATCCACAGGGTTGCCTTGCCCAGCATCCGATGAAACCGTACCAGAATATCCTGAAGTGTATTATTTAAGGCATGACCCAGATGCAAGGCAGCCGTTACGTTGGGCGGTGGAATCACGACCGTATAAGTCTTTTTTGAAGTTACCTTCTTTTCATCCGCATGATAATACCGTCCCTGGGCCCATAACTGCTCGGCCTGCTGCTGTGTACTTTGCGGGTCATAAATCTTGGGTAGCTCTTGTGTCATATCGATACCTGGTTTTCGTTTGTCAGTCTGGTTTTAAATAAAAAAAGTCCCGGCAGAAACCGGGACTTTTATTGTACATAATCTATCGAAATTGTAAAGACTGTTACTCAGGAAGTCTTTTTCGCAGCCATGGCCGCTGGTTGTTTGGTCATCAAAGAGACGACCACCAAGACGACAAAACTTAGCGGAATTGAGATGATTCCCGGATTATTCAATCCAATCGGGGCCGAGGAACGAGCCAGTCCGTATCGCTCAAACATATCCGGCGACAGCAAAATCATGCCAACCGAAGCGACAATACCGGTAATAATGGATGCGGCGATCCCCCGCTTGGTTGTCCCTTTCCAGAACAGCAGCATGGTAATAGCCGGCAGATTGGCCGATGCAGCGACCGCAAACGCCCAGCCGACCAGGTAGGACACATTCATGCCTTTATAGATAATCCCCAGAATCATCGCCAAAATACCCACCACAATCGCTGAAATCTTACCCGCAAAGACCTTGCCTTTGTCGGTCAGTTTCATATTGAAAAACCGGTCCATCAGGTCGTGTGCCACCGCCCCGGATGAGGCAACAATCAGACCGCTGACGGTACCCAGCACGGTCGCAAATGCAATCGCAGAAATAATCGCAAACAGCGTCACACCAAAGCTGCGGGCCAGCAACGGCGCCGACATATTATCATCGGTCAAATCCACCACGCCATTGACCATCGCCCCCAGCCCCATAAACAGCGTCAGGACATAAAATAAGCCAATAGCGGCAATGGCAACAATGGTACTTTTTCTGGCGGCGGCAGGTGTCGGAACCGTGTAATACCGAATCAGAATATGCGGCAGCGCGGCCGTACCAAAGAATAACGCCATCATCAGCGACGCAAAATTCATCTTGTCCATAAAGGTCGCGCCCTTGCTGACTTTAAACTTCACGCCGGGTGCCAGGAGTTCCCTGCCGGGGGTGGGGTTCTGATAATACACCGTAACCTTGTCTTTGCCGTCGTCAAAAGTTTTATTGGAAAATCGGGTAATGGTGCTTTCCTTGATGGTCCCGAGAAACTCAACAATGCTCAGATTGCGGGCTTCCTCAGTTCTTTGGCCGTGAAACATCAGCTTCTGAATATGCCCCGCCTGCAGCGGCTTGCTGTCGGTCTTTGGAATGCCATTATACAGCACGGAAACCATAGCCCCCTTGGAATCCTGCACCGGCGAGGCCAGTTTTGTCACCCAATAGGCCTCGGTCAGCACATCGGCACCGGATTCGTCTTTGGTCAGATGCCACCAGCTGTCTTTGCCGTCTTTGGATAATTTGGCAAACACCATCCCTTTGGTCGGTTCAACTGTTCCCGACAAGGTATAGGTTGCATCGGTCGGAATCGGCTTATGTTCTCCATTGAATGTCACTGGAAGCGATTTGAATTCATGATACACTTCATCATGACCCGTTTTGGGGCTGGTTGCAAGACCATTGTAAAGCGTAATCAGCACAATCGAAATCGAAAAAATAATCAGCAGACTGCCCTTAAGAAACTGGACATACGTGGTGGAAGCCATGCCGGCGGTAGCCACAATGATAATCACAATGGTACCCACCAGAATCACCCCGACATGATGCGGCAGCCCCAATAGCGGCGTGACCAGTGTTCCCGCACCGACCATCTGCGGAATCAGGTAAAAAATCGATACCACCAGCGTGCTGATGGCCGCGGTCAACTGGATTCCCCTGGAATTGAACTTGGCGTCGAGGGCATCGGTAAAGGTGAATCTGCCCAGACGCTTCATCGGCTCAGCAATGACAAACAAAGCCACAATCCACCCCGCCAGATATCCAATCGAATATAAAAAACCGTCATAGCCCACAGTGGCAATCATGCCGCAAATCCCCAGAAATGAGGCCGCGGACAGATAATCGCCTGCAAAAGCAATCCCGTTAATGGACCAGTGGATATTGCCGCCGGCGGCAAAGTAGCCTTTGGAACTTTTGGTTCGGCGGGCGAAATAATAGGAAATCCACAATACAAATAAGACAAACGCAACAAAAACACCGATGGCACCCAGGGATGTCTCGTACATTACTCTTTCTCCTCACCCAAATCGGGAATAGTTCCATTGAGTTCTTCTTCAGCCGCAGAGCAAATGGCGTTATAAACAAAGGCCAGCATCAAAGCAAAGATGATCAGGCCGAATCCGTAAATAATCGCCAGATTCAGTCCCCCGATATCCGAGGCCATCAGGGATGGATTGATGGTGTTGATCAGAACAAATCCCAGATAAATAATGGCATACAGCATAAACATCCAGATGCCAATACGTGTTTTGAAATTCGATGCCTTGTCTTTACTCCAGTCGCTGGCTGGTCCGTGATCCATATCTGCCTCCTAGTTAACGATTCTTTTTTCACATTTCCATGCTTATTTATCACAACAGATGATGGTTTTCAACATTATTTGCTGCTTATTGCTCTTCTCGTGAACATATTTGTTTAAAACATTTTAATGCTCAGGCATGTTTTCTGTTATAAGATATAGTAGATTGTTTTGTATACCTTTGATGATTTCGCAGCAGGCAGCAATAAAAAAGGTCCCGCCTGTTACGGACGGGACCTTTGTGTTTGAAGTTCAATTGCAGATGGAAAACAGCTTGCGTTAATCCAGATTCAGGGTCATCAGGAACTCGGCGTTGCTGCGGTACTTGGCCAGGCGGTTCTTCAGCAGTTCGACAGCCTCAACCAGGTTCATCTCGCTGAGCACCTTACGCAGGCGATAGACCAGTTCCAGTTCCTTGCGGTCCAGCAGCAGTTCTTCACGCCGCGTGCCGCTCTTGCTGATGTCGATGGCGGGGAAGATGCGTTTTTCGACCAGACGGCGATCCAGATGCAGTTCCATGTTGCCGGTGGCCTTGAATTCTTCAAAAATCACTTCGTCCATCTTGGAGCCGGTATCAATCAGGGCCGTGGCCAGGATCGTCAGTGAACCGCCGTTTTCAATGTTACGGGCGGCACCAAAGAACCGTTTGGGCATCTGCATCGCGTTGGCATCCACACCACCGGTCAGAATCTTGCCCGAGTGCGGCATTTCGGTGTTATAGGCACGGGCCAGACGGGTAATCGAGTCCAGCAGAATCACCACGTCTTCGCCGTACTCGACCATACGTTTGGCCTTTTCGATGACCATTTCCGACACCTGGCAGTGACGGGCAGTAGGCTCATCAAATGTCGAACTGATCACTTCGACGTCCTTGGCAACCTTGCGTTTGAAGTCGGTCACTTCTTCGGGACGCTCATCAATCAGCAGCACAATCATCCGCACCTGCGGATAGTTGGTGCTGATGGCGTTGGCCAGCTTCTGCAGCAGCACGGTCTTGCCGGTACGCGGGGGAGCAACAATCAAAGCACGCTGTCCCATGCCGATGGGCGTAATCAAATCCATGATGCGCGTGCTCATCTCATCCTGAGTGGTTTCAAGAATGAACCGCTCTTCGGCATGCAACGGAGTCAGATCGCGGAAAACCACCTTTTCGGTCAGTTTTTCCGGTTCCTGATAGTTAATCGCCTCCACGCGAAGCAGGGCAAAATATTTCTCATTTTCCTTGGGCGGGCGAATCTGGCCGGAAATGATATTGCCGGTACGCAGACCGAAACGGCGAATCTGCGACGGCGAGACATAGACATCGTCGGGGCTGGACAGATAGCTGTAATTGGGGCTGCGGAGAAAGCCATAGCCGTCCGGCAGCACTTCCAGCACGCCTTCGCCATACATCAGACCGTTCTGACGAATACGCTCCTTGAGAATCTTGAAGATCAGGTCCTGCTTGGCCAGAGCCATATACTCGGTAATGCCTTCTTCCTTGGCAATCCGGTGCAGTTCCGTCACATCCAGATTCTGCAGTTCGGTCAGGTGCAGGTTGCCGCGTTTGATGCGCTCATATTTCTCGTGGATAGACTCTTCTTTGGGGGCCTCTTCCCGCTTGGCAACAGGCTCGGGAGCAGTTTCCACCGCAACCGCCGGCTCCGGCTGTAAATCCTGAACCGCAGGTTCAGGCTCACGGACATTGCCGGACTGTTCAGCCGTGGCGGGCTGCGGAGCAGGGGTTTCAGACTGCGACTCAAACATCTCGTTTTGCTCGGATTGATCGGTCTTTTTACGTTTGGTATATGGACGCTTCTTGCGCGGGGTTTCCTGCTGTTGATCTTCACTTGCCTTGGCTCTTGGCATGGTTACTCCTTAAAAATCTAACTGGTTTATTCCTGTTGCCCAGGACATTGGTTATTAACAATTATGTGTAAAATACCTGATTTCTTTCTATCATACCGGAAGTTTTCAAGAGGGGTCATCTCCTCTTATAGACCGGGGTGTACTCTTAACCTAACTTTATGTTTCCGCTGAAAAAACGTTGTCTTTGCTGTTTTAACGCGGGATTCATTTGCCCCCCTGCACCTGTAAAATACTGGAATTCAACCGCAAAACCGGTCTTTTTCAGGAACAGGATTAGAAACGAATGACCCCTACATTTTTAACACAGCAGAATAAATTCGTGCGACTTGCTCAGCCAAATCTGACAAATCGGAATTGTTCTTGACTATATATTGAGCAATTTCTCTCTTTTTATCAAGAGAAATTTGAAAATTTTCTCGTTTTTTTATCTGGTCGGCATCGAACCGCCCTTTCTGGCGGACTCGCGTTTCCCGCACGGCCAGGTCACTTTCCACAAAAACCAGCACATCACATCGGGTATGCCAGCCCGTCTCCATCAACAGCGGCACATCCAGAGCAATGGCCGGAATCGCTTCATCCGCGAGGTACCTGGCTAACAGGGTTTCTGTCTGCTTGAGAACTCGCGGATGAATAATGCCATTCAGCGTTTTGAGCAGTTCCGGATTGGAAAAAACACGGTCTGCCAGCTTTTTTCGGTCAATTTCCCCCTTGGGCAGGATGACATTAGGACCAAATACATCCGTTATCTGCATGCCAACATCTTCATCTACAAGCATTTCAAGAGCCATTTTATCTGCATCTATAATAGCACAACCCAGACGGCCAAACACTGCGGCCACACTACTTTTACCCGACCCTATCCCGCCAAGGATTCCGATGACTGGTTTTGCTTGCATACGAAAAATATACCTTTATTATCCAGAAGTGTCAATCATATAGAACAGCTCACAAGACAGTGGATAAGAGCCATTTTGTTTGAAAAAAAGACTCTTCTTTGCTACAATCTAATCAAGTTTACTGCATGACATTGTATGGGAGAGGATTACAGCATGAAAAGCGTGTTAATCACTTTATCAGCAATTGCCTTCTTTGGTTGGTGTGTATCCCCCATCCAGGCGGATATTTCAGTTACTTACACCATTAACACCGAGCAGGACATATCACCCATAAGCCCGTATATTTATGGATACAACTTTGACCATGTCTCTGCACCGAATCTGACCGTCCGGCGGATGGGCGGTAACCGATTGACAGGCTACAACTGGGAAACCAATTTTTCCAACGCCGGCAGTGACTGGCAGCACTCCAGCGACGAATATATGTCGTCCTATATCCCTTCCGCCCAGCGCCAGACGCCGGGGAAGGTCATCACTGACTTCGTGGATGCAAATCTGGCCGCAGGCCGGGCGTCGCTGATTACCCTGCAGATGGCCGGCTATGTCGCCGCCGACAAAAATGGAACCGTCACGGAAAGCCAGGCTGCTCCATCGACCCGCTGGAAAGAGGTTATCTATAAGAAAACCACCCCCTTTTGCAGCCCCGCGGGAAGCCCCGACAAAACCGACAATGTTGTTTATATGGATGAGTTAGTCAATTATCTGGTCACACGCTACGGCTCCGCTTCATCGACTTCCGGCGTTCGATTCTATGCCCTCGATAATGAACCTGCCTTATGGAGCAGTACACATCCGCGTATTCATCCCCTCAAGCCGACCTGTGTCGAACTGCTCAATAAAACCATCGCACTGGCATCCGCGGTCAAGGATGTGGACCCGGATGCTCAAATATGCGGCCCGGTACTGTACGGATTTGCTGCATTTAATACATTTCAGGATGCCGCTGATTGGAGCACTGTTAAAAGCGGCCATTCCTATTCATGGTTCATTGATTATTATCTGGACACCATGAAACAGGCCTCGACCGCACAAGGCCGCCGCCTGCTGGATGTACTGGATCTGCACTGGTATCCGGAAGCACAAGGCGACGGTTCCCGCATCTGCGACACACAGCCTCCCTATTCGCAGGCCAATGCCGAGGCCCGAATGCAGGCACCAAGAACTCTGTGGGATCAGGGCTATTATGAAAACAGTTGGATTGGAACCTGGTTTAAATGGGCACTGCCCCTGCTGCCGAAAATCACACAATCCATCAACACCTATTACCCCGGAACAAAGCTGGCGTTTACGGAATATAACTACGGCGCCGGCGACCACATCTCCGGCGGCATTGCCACCGCTGATGTCCTGGGTATCTACGGCAAATACGGTGTGTATCTATCGACTTACTGGGGCAGCAACAAGGCTTATGTCAATTCCGCATTCAGCCTGTTTCGCAATTATGACGGTGCCAATTCCACCTTCGGCGACACCCGAGTTCGAACTGCCATGACCGACAAGGTGAACAGTTCCATTTATGGTTCGACTTTTCTGGCAGACAGGAATAAGCTTCACCTGGTCGTTTTGAACAAAAATTATACCCAGTCCATCAACGGCAGCTTTTCCATCACCGCCCCGCAATTTTTTACCTCCGCCCGTGTATGGGCCTTCGACAGCGCCAGTTCAACTATCACAGAACGCGCCCCGGTATCGGCAATCTCCGGCAATACGTTCAGCTATACAATACCCCCGCTGACGGCCTGTCATTTTGTCATTCAGTCCGACCGCCCGGTTGGCGACCTCAGCGGCAATTGTGAAGTTGGCATGGAAGACCTGGATTTGTTTACAGAACAATGGCTTGATAGCGCCGACTGTAGCGGTATTGATTGCGGTGATTTCAACAATGACACCGAAATCAACCTGCTGGATATGGCTATTCTGGCAAGAAGCTGGATGATGGGCGTAACCTGCCAATAACAGGACGCGAAACAGGCCGTATTGAAACTATTTCGTTGGTACTGCCTTCTCGATCAGTTTCTGCCAGTTAATATCCGTCGGCTTGGGCAGTGTCGGCACGGCCAGTTCGCCGGATTGGGACAGCGGCAGTTTAATGACACCGACCGCCGGAGCATCCACTGACAGCCCCACATTGGCTTTGTAGGGAATGGTCGCCCCGGGCTTGAAGGATTTGAGGGCATTGAAAGCATCCAGATAAGACACCTTGGCAGGCAGTGTTATAATCGCCTTGTTTTTGGCGGGAATCGTTTGACCGATTTCGGCCAGACCGGAAAACAGCTTGCTGCTACCGCTTTGGACATCATAATCCAAATCCACCAGCGGCAAATCCACCGGATACGGATTTTGAATCTCCACATCAAACAAAAGTCCCGCTGATTCCAGATTGATATCCCCCAGGCGAACGCCCTGCAGGCTGGCCGTCGGCCGCTGAACCTTCAAGGCATTCTGCAATTCCGCACACCCGCACAGCATAACACCCGCCAGAACGACTGCAATACAGCTTTTCATGGTCTTCATCCTAACGCTCCCTGTCTGCGATTTACAATTCAGATACCCTTGTCCGCCTCGCGGCAATGGCTATCCATCGATATCATTATCAACCCCAGTCCCGAAAGTGTCAATCTCCATTTCTGCCAGCGCAACAAAAAAGGCAGACCCGAAGGCCTGCCTTTCCGTGTTTCTCCCCTTATTCCAGAACGACCTTATTCCTCGGTTTTCTTTTTGGATCGGGTCGTTTTCTTCTTGGCTTTGGTGGCCTTTTCAGGTGCAACATCCGTGATTTTTGCCTTTTCGAGAATCTTCTCGATGCATTTTTCTTCACGGACCTGGAGGGTGAAGTTGGCCAGCGAGCCGTCGCGATACATTTCTTCACGCATCTTTTCAGGACGACGACCGCGATAAGCCGCGATCTGGGCGATATGACCGTTGATTTCTTCATCGCTGACGCTGACTTCGAACTTCTGGGCAATCTTGTCCATAATAAAGAACAGCTTCAACTGCTCTTTGGCCTGTTCTTCACTGCTGGCGCGAAGCTGATCCATCTGCTGGTCGATGTCTTCTTTCTTCATGCCGCGAATCATCATATTGGCATACTGCCGCTGGAGAATCGCCAGAGACTGATCGGCCACCACATCGGCGGGTAAATCAATCTTGATATTTTCCTGCAAATATTCACGCACCTGATCGCTCATGGCGGAACGCGCCTGACGTTCGACCTGTTCGGTCAACTGCTGACGGAAGGAATCACGAAGCTGGTCTTCGCTCTCAAATCCATACCGCTGGAGCATTTCAGCATTCAGCTCAGCAGGCTTGAGTGCCTTGACGTCTTTGATGGTGATTTCCACATCGACCTTCTTGCCGCGGTACTGTTCATTAAAGAACGTTGCAGGCACATTGACTGTGATTGTCTTTACATCACCGGCCTTGGCACCCACCACAAGCTGATCCAAATCTTCCACCGGTACGCCCGAAACAAAGCCCGTCTTGCGGACATAAATCTCGGTATTGTCATATTTTTCCGGCTCAGCGGCGCCTTCAACGGTCAGCACGACATCCGCGATAAGCTGGTCATCGGCACCCACTTCGCCCTCTTTGGGTGTCCAGACGCCGGCACGGCGACACATGGTCTGAATCTCTTCATTGACTTTGTTGTCGTTGACTTCCACCACGGGCTTTTCGATTTCAATGCCTTCCAGTTCGGGCAGGTCAAATTCCGGACGAACTTCTACTTCAAACGAGAAGGTCATCGGGCCGGATTCGGGCAATTCCACCTTTTCATGGTCAATATTGGGATCGCCAAGCACATCCAGATTGTTATCCTTCATGGCTGTCTGGGCCGCATCAATCATCAATTCCAGCTTGGCCTGCTTGTGAATGTCGGTGCCATACCGTTTTTCAAGCAGCCTCAGCGGTGCCCGGCCTTTGCGGAAACCCGGAAGCATCGCATCTTTCTTGAGTTCTTTATACTTATTATCCAGATTTTCTTTAATCTTGGCTTCTGGAATTTCAACCGTGATTTTCTTTTTGCAAGGCCCGATATCTTCAATCGTTACATTGCTTTTCACCTCAGCCTGCTCGGCTGGCTGTTCCTGTTCTGCCTTTTTTTTCTTTGCCATAATTCGGTTCCTAACTATTTGATTTTAATGACGTTACAATAAAAAAACCAGCGACGTCTGTCGCTGGTTTGTCATGTCCAATAAACGCCCAAAGGCGAATATCCGATACTTCAGCGACCAACGCCAGACTATTATTTTTAGTCGATAACTCGCTAAAGCTTTGTATTTAAATAACTTAAAGAACACTTGACGGGGGCTGCACACATCGCGCTTTGCCCAAATTCAAAGCGGGTGATCGGACTTGAACCGACGACATTCACGTTGGCAACGTGACGCTCTACCACTGAGCTACACCCGCGAAAGAGGGAATAGATAATAGTCCAAAACGCAGAAAAATCAATACTAATTTTGGCACTTTTTTGGAAAAATCCGGCCAAATTTATCTTGGACAGACCAATACAAGTTGTTCTCTGTAGATATTATCGTGTAAACATGCTTATTTAATATGTATAATACGTATCCTGAAAGATGCCTACTGCGTCTAATAATGAAAAGAAAATCAGAACCACCCCATCTTCACAGGAGTTCAAATATGAAACAGATTTATGCCTTATTCATAATGGTCGGTATCGGTTTATGGAGTCATGCAGAAACCTTTGTACCTTTTGTGATTCCCGCCAAAGCCAATCCCGAATCCGAAATCAAGCTGGACTACAAATCCATCACCGAACAAGACCGGATTCATGTCAAAGACGGTCATTTTTATCGCGGTTCTGAGCCGATTCGTTTCTGGGGCGTCAATCTGAGCTTTGCGTCCAATTTCCCAACTCATGCGGACGCTGAAACCGTGGCCGAGCGGCTGGCGTGTGCAGGCATTAACGCCATCCGCTGCCATCACATGGATTCGGCAACATGGCCGCGAGGTCTCTGGGACAAAGACGGCAAGACTTTGTATCCCGAGGCTCTGGACCGGCTGGATTATTTCATCGACCAACTGGCAAAACGCGGGATTTATACGGATTTGAATCTGCACGTCGGCAAAGAATACAGCCGCAGCCTGGGCCTGCCGCCCTCGCCGGAGGGTATGGATAAGATGATTGCCATTTTTGTGCCGGAATTGGTCGCAGCACAGAAAGACTATGCCAAACGGATGCTGGACCGCAAGAATGCCTACCGCCCCTATCGCTATGCCGACGATCCGGCCATTGCGATTGTCGAAATTACCAATGAAAACAGTCTGTTTATGTGGTCGGCGGCGGAAGTCCTGCCGAACTTACCGACGGTCTATGCCGACATCCTCCAGAATCAGTACAATGGCTGGCTCAAGTCCAAATACGGCACCAACGCAAAGCTGACCGAAGCATGGTCAGCCAGTTCGAAGCCATTGGGGGACAATCTCTTGACCAATGGCGATTTCGGTCAATGGCAGGCCAACCGCAATGCTCCGGACGGCTGGTCACTGGAACAGCATGAGACAGCCAAAGCCAAGGCCTCTGTCGTTGAGTATAACGGCAAGTCGGGACTGCTGATTGAACCAACCACCTGCGACGGCACCGAATGGCATCTGCAATTCAACCAGAGCAAACTGAAACTTCAGGAAGGACAGGATTACACGCTTGTCTTTGAAATCGCGGCCCCAAAGGAACGCACGCTGACAGTCAGCGTCATTCAGGCCCACGACCCGTGGGACAATCTGGGCCTGTATCGCGCCATTACGCTGCAGCCGGAGTGGAAGCTGTATCGTCTGACCTTCACGGCAACCCAAAGCGACGATAACGCCCGCACCGGATTCAGCTTCGGCAAGCAGAGCGAGCCGTTCTATGTGCGAGCTCTCGGATTCCACGAAGGGGCGGATTTTACGCCGGATAAAACTGAAACGCTCGAAAATGCCACCGTGAAGGTCTTCGGCGAAGTGGAATCCAAGACGCGACAGCTCGACCGGATGATGTTTTTCGCCGAGACGGAAAAGGCTTATTTCGACGGGATGCGGCAATACATCAAAACCGACCTCGGCAGCAAGGCAATGGTCACCGGCACAATTGTCTTCGGGCCGCTGGGTCTGTATGCCCAGTCCGATATGGACTTCATCGACTCGCACGCCTACTGGCAGCACCCG
>CAZKAI010000054.1:0-7855 GCA_964550565.1 uncultured Pirellulales bacterium | reverse complement strand
CACACCGGCGACACCTGGGGCCGTGAAGTCATGAACAGTTATTTCGATATCGACACCAATCCGGCCAAGTGGGGCTTTGTGCCTGCCGGCGCTTTAATCTTTCGTGAAAGACTGCTGCTTCCGCAAAACTTTAAAATGACACTGGCACTGACAAGCCCGCAAGGCTCTGCTCTTGACCAACTGGCCGGCCTGCATTCCAAATACAACTCCAATCTGTTTGGCGCAACGGGCCTGTCCTACAAAGACATTGTCAGGAATGAAATCGCATGGGTCATGGGCCAGTCGGAAAAAACAATAATCCAAGAACAGCGTTCCATTCATGGGGATGTACACCGTGCGACAAGCTGGGATTGGGAGCCGCAACGATATTTCATCAACAATGGATTCTGCCTCATCAGTACAGGCCATCGCGACAAACCCGCAACATTTGATTGGATCAAAACAACCTCGCCGGACAGGTCCACGATTACGGTCACGGCGCTGGACGGCAAAGAAATGCATGCGTCCAGCTCCAGACTGCTCATCACCGCCTGCGGCCGATGCGAAAATACCGGGATGGAGTTCTCCGAAGACCGTCGCACCGTCGGGCTCAAATGGGGCAAAGCCCCCGTCCAGATTGAGGCTGTCGAGGGAACACTCGACCTGTCCAAATTTTTCCAGGGGCCGTACAATAAAAACGCCGGATGGAGGTGCTACGCCCTTAATCCCGACGGCACAAAGAAAACCGAAGTCCCCATCAAAGACAACATCCTTGAACTGTCGGCTAAGTATGGTACAATGTGGTACGTGTTAACAAAGTAAAAAGGGAAAGGGTAAAAGGAAAAATTGACTACAGAACAAGCAGGGAGCAGAGATTGTGTTTGGTACCACATATAAGTACGGCTGTAATCTGATTTGCGGCTTAGGGTTTGTTGTGTTTCTGGTTTCACTCCACTTTCAACCGGGCATCTATTACGGTCACATCGAAGGTCATTTCGATCTCGGTCCGTTTAAATCTATTTCGGATTATGCTTTCATACGGATTGAATCTCAAACCAACTCGGCATGGTACTGGAAGAAGCCCGAATCATTTTCTTATGACCATGCAGAACTGATGATTAAGGGGAAATCGTACCGGATCGAGTTTCCCTCCTTATCCTGTAAGAATGACCAGCAGGAACGGCCTTTTACAGAAGCCCTGCTATCCGAATTGCTCTGTTATACTCCACAGGAACCAACAGTTTCGGATGAGGCCTTTACCAGGCGAATCCATAAAGTATATGATTTCATCCTCTCCATAGGCAATCACACCATTCCCGGCCCAGGACATCATCCTTATTACGTGGAGGAAATGCCGGGTAATTTCTTTGTCCATTTTGCGCCAGGCTGGGACTTCACCCTTCCGATTTCAATGGGTATTGTCCTGTTAGGGATTGTCCTTCGTTTCTTTGCCGCCCCCAGACCTGTAATAAAGACCCTGCCGGTATGGATCGCACTAACTAACTTCGGCATAATGGTCCTGGTGATTCTTTTTGATTTTCATGAGAGCCCTCTCGGAAACCTATGCAATTCTTTAATCCCGTTATCTCTGATAACCATTTCAGCAGGCCCCTTTGTTTTTCTTTTTGATTACTATCGGCGATGTGTGAAAAATCAATCCTTCCAAAAGGATTTTCTGGGATTCTACTTAACCTTTATGCTCCTGATGTTCCCCATTTATTTGGGATTTCTCCCTCGATAAATCACATCAGGTACGACTCTTGAAAACCTCATACAATAAGAAATAGTTACAACTTTTTCAGCTTTCAAAAAATCGTTTTTATCCCACAGGAGGCTGCCCGGCTGATGCCTGCGTAAATCCAGTCGCTTTAAATTTGATTCTACCAGCAGGCTGGCCGCAATGCTGGAAATGGCTGGACAGAAGACCACTCCTGCCAGATCGAGATTTGCAGAGCCGATGCAAAAGGAACAGGACAATTGCCGGAATTCATGAACAATCCAAAAACAATCAAGACAAGAAAGCAAAAATAGTCTTCCAAAACTTCAATAATCAGGTAAAATAAACCGATACGGTATTTGTAGACCTGATAAACAATCGTGGCAACGGGTGTTCAGCATCTTTCAGAGCCCAACTCCCCGCTCGGGCCGTTAGATAACCGCAACGGCATGCGTTCGCTGCACAAGACAGGGAGACAACAATGAATAATCTGGATTATGGAATCATCGGCAACTGCAAAACTGCCGCCCTGGTGAGCCGATCCGGCAGCATCGACTGGTGCTGTATGCCGGACTTTAACTCGGGATCTTTCTTTGCCCGCATTCTCGACCAGGAAAAAGGCGGTCATTTTGCCATCGAACCGCTGGGGACTTATCACATTACGCAGCGCTATCTGCCCAAAACCAATGTGCTGCGTACTCATTTTACCTCCGGCACAGACAGCTTTGAAGTGCTTGATTTTATGCCGCGATATAAAACGGAACAGGGAGGATATCATTGCCCATCGGAGATAATTCGTTATATCCGCGTCCTGTCGGGTATGCCCAAAGTCCGATTTGACTATCAGCCCCGACCTGCCTATGCGCAGCATGCGGTCAATTATGTGATTTCGCCGGAAACCGTCAAACACTTCACGGTCAATGGACCGTATGAATCGCTTTATCTGTATTCCAGCCTGCCGCTAAGCGACATCGTAACCGGCAAACCTATTACTCTGCCGGATCGGTCGTTCTTGCTGGTCAGTTATAATCAGAAATTAATTCACACCTCGGTGGATTGGGCCGAACTGGAATTTGAACGGACCAAGGTCTATTGGATGGGCTGGCTGTCCAAGTCCACCGTCATTACCAGATACCCGGCCGAGGTGGAACGCAGTGCGCTGGTGCTCAAATTACTGGCCTATCAGAAAACCGGCGCAATCCTGGCCGCCGTCACAACCAGCCTGCCCGAAACCATCGGTGAAGTACGCAATTGGGATTACCGCTTCTGCTGGATTCGGGATGCCTCCATGACCATTCAAATCCTGGCGCGCCTGGGGCATTACAATGTCGCCAAACGGTTTTTATCGTTTATTCTGGATATCGTACCGTATAAAGACGAGAATATCCAGATTATGTACAATATCAATCCCCGGCGGAAAATTGTTGAGCAGGAACTGGACTGGCTGGCCGGATATGAACACTCGCGCCCCGTCCGTATCGGCAATGCCGCAGTCAAACAAAAGCAAAATGACATCTACGGAGTCCTGATTGATGTGATATATCAGAGTCTGCTGCTGTTCAGCACTTCGATGGATTACAAGGAAGACCTGTGGACGGTCGTTCGAACCCTGGTCCGACATGTGCAGAATAACTGGCAGAAAATGGATTCGGGCATCTGGGAATTCCGCACGGACAAGCGGCATTTCACGTTTTCCAAGATCCTGTGCTGGATGGCGATGGACCGGGCGGCTAAAATCGCAATCTTTCTGAACAAGTTTAATGAGGTCTCCGGCTACATTGCCCTGCGCAACAAGATTAAAGACGATATCCTGAAAAAAGGCTGCAATCCTGCCACCGGAGTCCTGACTCAGTATTACGGCTGCACCTCTCTGGACGCAGCCAATCTGCTGGCCGAGCCGTATGGATTTTTACAGGCCACGGATCCCGTTTATATCAACACGGTCATGGAAACATACAATCAATTATGCGTGGACGGCCTGATGTATCGCTATCGCGATGCCGACGACTTCGGCCTGCCGAAATCATCCTTTACCGTATGCACATTCTGGATGATCAAGAGCCTTTGCCGGATTGGCAAAAAAGACCTCGCCATGGAGATGTTTGACAAAGTCATCCATTATGCCAACCATGTGGGCCTGTTCAGCGAGGACCTTGATTTTGCCTCCAAACGACTGCTTGGCAATTTCCCGCAGGGGTATTCACATATCGCCCTGATCGATGCCGTCCTAACCCTGTCCGAAGCCGAGAAAAAAGATGTTCCGCAGGAAGAAAACCAATTCCCGCATCTGTAATTTCAGACAGACATACTCAGGATTCTCGATGATATCTAAGCAGAATTGATAGGATAAAAATCATCACGCCGGTAATTGAGTGAATCCCCTCGCTGTAAATTCGATTGTACTGGCAGGCTGTCCGCAAAAGGCATCAAAATGAATTGTGTATTTGAAAACGGACAATCCCGCATCCTTTTCTCCCTCCGAAGAAATCTCGATGCGCTCAATCCTGCTAATCTCCAGATGCTGTTTATAGGTTCTTGAAACATTAATGTGCAAATGGTCAACATTCCGGAAAGTCAGAACGAATGGTCTGGATTCAAAATAATGCTCTCCCGGTTCCCAACTGACAATATAATCCAGACCAAAAATGAGATTAAACTCATACCCGTCATCCGGATTATCTATCGATATACTCTTCACAGTGCTGTCATGCCAGCACATCATCTCAAAATCATCCTGTGTCCACGATGTTTTATCATTCTCAGTCATTTTCTTTCCCCAAGAATACCCATTAATATCAGGAACACTCCTTTATCGTCAATAAACATATTTACGCTGCGTACTCCTTGAAAATTTGAATACTCTGTTCAAATTATCAAAGATAATTTCTTTTGCCAGACATATTCCGTCTTAGATAAACCAGCATACTACTCCATTTTGCGACTTTTTTTTAAACAAATCAAATGAATTCCTTATTTGAGCTTGTGTGACAAATCGACAACCACCTTCAGCTTCTGCATCATCGGTTTACCGTCCACTTCGCATTGAGCCGTCACGATATACAGGCCGGGGGTCTTAAAGGCATGAGTGAACTCAGAATCGGACTGATACGCATCCAGTTTTGTACCATCACTGAAAATGACGCGCATCGGCCTGCTGTCCGTGCCCTGCATCCAGAATCGAAACCGCACCGGCTGATTGGGCCGGATATCTTCGGTCGGCGTATAAGACATAAAAATATGGGGCATATTCTTTTCCGTATTCTCTCGGGAAAATACCTTAAACTGACAGAAGTCCACATCTTCATTGCCCTGATTATCTTTGATCCGCAGCGTCGCAACATAGGAACCCGGCCGGTCGAACACCTTTTCCGCCCGAACTTGATCGACTGTCTGGCCGTCAGGGAACTCCCAACTCCACCGGGTAATCTTATTGCCGCCCCAGACCAGCGAATTCGACCCATCGAACACTATTTTATCCCCGGCCAGGACAATATGGTGCGGCCGGGCAACCGCCAGCAGTCCTTTAGGATGCACAGCTTGATAAGCCGTCACCAGCCATGGATAAAGATTAAGTCGCCGGTTGGGATTATCGGGATCTCCCGGTTTAAGGGATGTATCGCCAAGCTGAAGGTAGGTTCCCACATGCAGATGAGAAAAATTGCCCGAGGGGCCGGTCTTGCCCAGCGTACCAATCTTCTGGCCGGCTGCGACATGGGTATTCAAAACGATATTCGGTTCGACGGCATTGAGATGCACGTGTTCCAGCACAAATCCATTGCGGTCCTGCACCAAAATAGAGCAGATATTGTCCCGGTTGGGCCAGAAATACACAATATCCCCCTCGATGGCACTGAATACAGGTTCCCCGCCCTCAAAACCAGCCATATCAAATCCATAATCATGATAGAACTTCTGGCCGGCCGGATCATCATCCCCGGTGCCAAGATACACCGCCTCGTTGTAAGCCTGCGTTCCGTGCGAAAAGAGCCGGTAATTTTGGAGAGGAAAGACAAAACGAGTGGTGTCCACGATTGGATCGGCGGCATCCCACAAGGAAAGCTGCACCCGCTTTTCTATGTTGCCATAGCCGGAAGTAGTGTCCGCCTGCAGCCGCAGTCCATCAATCTCAGTCGGCATCCGACATGGCTCGCACAGCAAGTCCAGCGGTTTGCCATCGATCGCAACACGCACATGAGCGCGACGAACGAGGTCCACGACAGAATCACGCTGTTCTTCGACAGAGACAAGCCGGATGACGCGCTGTCGGCCGTCTTTGAGCTTGAATGTGCAGGTTTCGTTGATATCCAGCTCCACAATTCGCTGCGTTGAATACAGGCGTACTAAATCGTTCAAATCCCTGTTCGCTGCTGTGATTGTCGGTACAGCAAAAAAAATTAACACTATCATCATGCCCATTGCCGCTCTTGTCATCGTCACCCTCCAGGCCATGTTTTCCTTACTCCCCTTATTTTCACAACCAAATCATCGCTTTTTATTTTGCCAGTTTATATTCATACTTGAAATCATCGTCCGGAGCAGAGGACTTGCCCGCAGACCGAAGTATAAAACCATCCGATGTCGTTTCATAAGCAAACGGCGTCATAGCAAACAAATCCGCCGGGCAGCCGGCCGGAAGTTTGTCCGGCAACTGCCCCGCTCTGGCAGTCGCCTGATAAACTTTTACGGCAGTACATAAGGCATTAAACTGATTCTGAGTTGTAACGGAAATTTTAAAAACTTGAATTCTATTTCCCTCAGCAATTTGAGTCAATAATGCATTACATTGATATGCCTTATCCAAATCTAATGTCTTCCGGTCCGGGCCTTTCCAGATATCACCCGTATCCCGTTGCAAGTCTGCGTACAGTTTCTCCAGTTCTACAATGGCCTGCGGATAGGGAAGAGACACAGCGTGTATCAATCTTTTGCGAAAAGCATCATGATAAAGCCTGCTTCTGTTCAGGTATTCATCCGAAACCGTGAATGTCGTGTTAGGATCGTACAATTTGAATAAATCCTTAAAGGCTTCTTTGGTAAACGATATGTTTTCATTCTGAAGGCAATCTTTCAGAGATGGAATACGATTATTTTCCTGATCCAGCCGCTCGTTCAGCCACCCCAGTAATTGGGGATCTGGTGAAATCCTGCCGAGCTGCCGCTGCAGACAGGACACATTTTTCGAGACAATTCCCATCGCTGTCAGAAAATCGATTACTTCCTGATTGCCAACATGGCAAGCAATTTTGAACAACTCTACCGTTTGATGAATCGCACGAATACAATTTCCCTTTTCTTCCTCAATCCTGATATCCGCCATCACAAGATTGTGTAAATTCCTCAACGACGTATTCTTCCTGGATAGCTCCGTTATATAAACCGGGCCATAGGGATCGTTCGAATTCAAATCCCAGTTGCACTCTGGAATTGCCGCCGCCTGCCAAACAAGATTAATGACATCCAGATGGCTGGAGACATATTCCTCAATTTCTTTATCAAGCTGACCGTATCCGTCGGCGAAATCTGAGATTTTTTCTTCCATCTGCCAGGCCGCTCTTCCCCTCAATTCCGCCACGTGCATGCGAAAGTCCTGCAGATTTGGCTCAGATCCACTTGTCCTGCTTTGTTTCTTCGCCTCCAATTTATCCAGAACCTCCTGAGTCCACTTCTGGCCTTCGGTCTGATATAACTCAAACGCTTTTTTGTAAATATCTGCTGCATTCAGAGGCGGCTTCTGTTCCGCCATCGCAGGCACAACAAAAATCCCTATCCATAATATCAAAAAGATATTTCTCATCCAATCGCTCCTGTTTTCAAATCGAATCATACCCCACTATTACAGACCTTATATAATGTCCGATTTTCCAAAATCGCCCTTTTTCCTTTTGCCTTTTCCCTTTTACCTTTACAAATACTCTCCCAGCCGGCTCAATTCGATTCGTGTCTGTTCGGTATAGCCCGTTTCAGGATGCTCGGCCAGATAGGCCAGATGAATCTCAAACAACGCATCATTGAGATCGTCCAGATTCAGGGTATTATCCGGGCCGAAGTCGAGGTCTTCCGGATCATCCTCGGCAAAATTCTTCGGACAAAAGGTCACCGAGTATCCCTCCTGCTGATCATCATAAAACGCCAGCGGCAGCCCCTGCGTCCGGCAGATCA
>CAZKAI010000053.1:24871-30073 GCA_964550565.1 uncultured Pirellulales bacterium | reverse complement strand
CTGGCGTGTGATAACAGCAAGTTTCTGGCTGCCCGGGATGGTGCAGTGTACTTCAATCATGATCCGAAGATATATAATACGGCTGCCACCACCCAAACATACCAGAAATATTTTTGCCAGATGCAGCCGAAGATTGGTTCGGGAACCAGTAACGAATTCACTCGACAGTTGCAGGGCGGCTGGTTGCCAATTGTGATTACTACCGCCAAAGATAACGGGGTGATCTATCGCCAGCGAACCTTTGTTGCTCCTTATGACTACGACTCAGCAGGTGCGGGAACTCACCTGTTTGCCAATCGCAAGCCGCTGTGTGTGGCTCAGTTTACTGTTGACAATCCTCAAGACAAAGACGCGAACATCTCTCTTGCCATTCAGATGCTTTCCGATTGGGAGAAGAAAGAATTTGCGGATATGAAACTGACTTCAAGCGGGGCTCTTGTCACGAAACTCGGTAAACCTCTTGCCTCGTTGCTGGTATCAGAGGCCGCTTCCCTGAAATACGAGATCAAAGACGGCGTCTGGGTGCTTACCGGCAGCCTTCCTGCGAATGGAAAAGCCAAATGTGTTGTCTATATGCCGGGCTGGGAAGCCACGGTTGATGAGATTGCAGCCATCAGCGGCGATGAAAAACTTGTTGCCGATACCGAAGCATACTGGAAGCAGATAATGGCCCCGGCCATGAAGATAGAGATTCCGGACCCGCTTCTCCAGAATCTAATACTGGCCTCGCAGGTTCACTGTATGCTGGCCGCCCGCAACGAGGACTACACCAACGTTGCCGCCTGGATTGCATCGTCGGATTATGGGCCGCTGGAAAGCGAGGCACAGTCTGTGATTCGCGGTATGCAGTTTACGGGCAATTACGACTTTGCTCTGAAAGCACATCACTATTTCATCAAACGCTACAATAAAGAAGGCTTTGTCACCCCGACCTACACGGTTATGGGGACCGGCTGGCATCTCTGGTGCCTTGGGGAATATTATGAGCTGACTCAGGATAAAGAATGGCTTAAAGTCAATGCCGACGAGATTGCCCGGGTTTGCAAATGGCTGATGAATGCGTGTAAAAAAACCAGGAAAGTTGATGCCTTTGGCAATAAAGTCCCCGAATGGGGTCTTTTGCCGCCGGGCACAATGGCAGACTGGGAAGTGTACAATTTCTATTACTGTATGAACGGCTACTACTATGCCGGTCAGAACGCGGCCGGACACGCACTTCAGGATATCGGCTATCCGGGAGCCGGGGATATGATTGCCGCCGCCGCCCAACTTCGTGAGAATATCCTGCGGGCATTTCATTGGACCCAGTCGCAGGCCCCGGTCTATCCCCTGCAGGATGGCACCTGGGTACCTGCGTATCCCACGCATGTATATTGCCCTGGCCCGATTGATAACTTCTATAAAGGTGAGGATTTCGGACGAAGCTGGGCTTATGATGTGGAAATCGGCAGCCACCACCTGATCCCGCAGGGAGTGATGAGTCCCGACAGCAAGGATGCCCATTGGATTATGAATCACATGGAGGATGTCCAGTTTATGGGCAGTGGGTGGGGTTATGATGGCTATACATCAGATAAAAATCACAAAGACTGGTTTAATCTGGGTGGTTTTGCAAAGGTGCAGCCTTATTATGCCCGTACCACCGAAGTCTATGGCCTTCAGGATGATGTCAAGGCGTTCATTCGGTCCTACTTTAACGCTGCGATATCACTGCTCAACAGAGAGAATTTGTCGATGTGGGAGCATTTTCATAATGGCGCCTACAACAAGACTCATGAAACAGGATATTTTCTGTATCAGTCACGGATGATGCTGGTGATGGAAAAGGGAGAGCAGCTCTGGCTGGCGCCGTTTGTCACCAGCAACTGGCTCAAAGACGGGATGCAGATAGCCGTTAGTCAGGCCCCGACCCGATGGGGTCAGGTGGGCTTCCGGATTACCTCCCATGTCAACGAGGGTTATATCGAAGCCCAAATTTCCCCGCCGGCCCGTCAAACGCCAGATGAAATCGTCCTGCGTTTGCGTCACCCGGAAGGAAAGCCGATACGTTCTGTCGAAGTGGATGGGAAGACGTATACCCGCTTTGAAAGGGATAAGGAGATAATCAGACTGAATCCACCTCAATCCCGGATTTCCGTGCGTGCGATATATAAATAAACCGAGGTGCAGAACCTGGATTACTATGAGAAAGAACTGGGAGTTGAATAATGCAGAGATTGTTAACAGGCGGATTACTTATTTTTATATTTATATCTGCATGGGCATTGTCGGCGGAATTGGGGCCGTGTGTCGATGTTGAATTTACAGCGGATGCCGATGGTTCATCGCAACGGTATGTACTCCGATTGCCCGCCAATTTTGACCCAGCCAAGCCGCATGATCTGTTAATTGCCCTGCACGGTCACGGCTCGGATCGGTGGCAGTTCGCTTCCAGTACCCAATGGAATGAATGTGTTGCGGTGCGGGATTTTGCGGTCGGTAGGAATATGATTCTGGTTTGTCCGGATTATCGGGCCACGACGTCATGGATGGGGCCGCTGGCGGAAAAGGATGTGGTTCAGATCATTGAGGATTTTAAAGCGAGCTATCTGATCAGCCGCGTCCTGATCTGCGGTGGATCGATGGGTGGCACGTCTTCACTGACGTTCACGGCCCTGCATCCGCAGATGATTGACGGGGTTGTGGCATTGAACCCGCTGGCCAATCACCTGGAATACGAAAATTTTCAGGATGCCATCGGTGCATCGTACGGCGGCAGCAAACAGCAGATACCCGCTGAATATAAAAAACGCAGTGCCGAATACTGGCCGGAACGGTTTCTGGTTCCCGTCGGCATCAGCACCGGCGGGCAGGATACCATCGTACCGCCCGCCAGTGCATTACGCTTGGCGAATCTTCTGGCCAAGCTGGGCAGAAAAGTCAAATTGGTTCATCGCGAATCCACGGGACACAGTACCAGCTATGCAGATACTACGGAATTGCTGACGTTTATGGCCGATTCCATCGTCCACACGAATGTTGCGGTCAGTCAGCTCTACGCCCCGCCCGGCGCCGGCCTGGTTTGTAAGTACCTGGGCATTCCCAGTCCCCCCAGCAGCGGCAGCCCCGACCTTCAGTACACGATCGGCTCGACGCTGTATGACCGGGGCGTATCGATCGCTGCCAATGGGGCATTTCGGATCATGCTGGGCGAACCCGCCGCGACATTCAGAGCCGATATCGGGCTCTATTCCGGCGTCTGCAATAACGGCGATGTGACGATCAAACTGTGCGACCGCGACAACCCTCAAAACGTGCTTTGGCAAAGTGCCGTTATGGTGACAGGCCAGCAGGCTGTGCCGGTAACGGTCAGCTTATCCGGGATGGAGGCGGTAGATATCATCATCGACAAGTATGATGCGGATAATTTCTGCGATTGCGTTATCTTCGCCAATGCGCGAATTGTTCTCCAGAACGGAACAACGGTGTACCTGGATGAGGCTCAGGGGGATGCGACATGTTTTTTGGAAACGGATCTGGATGGAAACTGTCAGATCGATCTGAATGATTTATTTAGAATGGCACAGGATTGGCTTGTGTGCGGTTACGAGTTCTCATCGTTGTGCGATTCGCAATAATCGTTGACCACGGATTATTAGGGAGAGGTATGGATTTTTCACTTTCAGTTGCGGATACGGTCATCATTATCGGTTCAGTGCTGGTTGTGGTGTTGGTGGGATTGCTCGCCACCCGCAGGCAGGATAAGACGGCACGCGGCTACTTTCTGGCCTCGGGTAAGCTGAGATGGTGGATCATTGGTGCCGCCTTCGTTTCGACCAGCGTATCGAGCGAGCAGATTGTGGGGACGGTGGGGGCGGCCTATAAGAACGGCATGGGAATTGCCAACTGGGAATGGTGGGCCTTGCCCTGCTATACCCTGCTGATTGTATTCTTTATCCCGATTTATCTTCGCAACCGCATTGCGACCGTTCCTGAACTTCTGACCCGCCGATACGGCCAGCTTTGCGGCGATATTTACAGTTGGACCATGCTGCTGGCCTATGTTTTTATTTTTATGGTTCCCATCCTCTATGGCGGGAGCCTGGCATTCTCGGAACTGACCGGATGGAATTTTTATATTGTCCTGTGGGCCACGATTCTCCTGATTGCCCTATATACCGTCAAGGGAGGTCTGATCTCCGTGATGTACACCGATGCGGTTCAGTGCATCATGCTGCTGGGCGGCGGATTGTTGCTGTATTTCCTGGCCCTGAACAAGATTCCCGGCGGCTGGAAGGCCATGGAAGCCGCCAGTCCTGAACGTTTTCACCTGTATCATCCGGCAGACGACAAAATCGCCCCATTCGCTGGATTGGTGGCCGGAACGCTGGGGCTGTTTGTGTTTTATCAGGCCACCAACCAGGTAATGATTCAACGCGTGCTGGCCGCCCGGTCGATGTGGGACGGCATCATGGGAGTGATTTTTGCGGGCTTTATCAACCTGTTCAGGCCGCTGGTCACATGTTTCCTCGGGCTGATTGTTTATCATTATATCCATATTATGAAAATGGGAGAACCGCTGACCAATCCTGACTCCACCTTTTCCTTTGCCCTGAAAACATTTGCCGGCACATGGGGACTCAAGGGCATCATTCTGGCCGGCTTTCTGGCGGCCATTATGTCGGCCACCAGCGCCTTGGCCAATTCGACGGCGACGATTTTCTCGCTGGATATCTACAAGCGGCTCAAAAAGGATGCAACGGACCAGCAGATGGTCTGGATGGGACGCATGGTCTCTTTTCTTGCACTGGCTATCGCCGGAATCCTTGCTCCCCATGTGGCCCGATTCGGCGGCATTTTCATGTATTTTCAGAAGGGAATTACCTATGTTTCGACGCCGATTATTTCTGTCATCATTGTGGGTATTCTCTGGAAGAGGGCCAATTATGCCAGTGCAGTGTTCGGCCTGATTGGCGGGCTTATCATTCAGCTTGCCCTGGTCTTTGCGGACTACCAGGCCGGATGGGGATTCCACTGGTTTTATCTGGCGTTTGCCGCCGAAGTCCTGACGATTCTTGGGATGATCATCGTTGCATTAAGCACCTCCCATATTCAGACTGTCCAAAGCGAATCGTTTATATGGAGGGCATCCTATATCACGGATATCAATGACGGCGTAAAGCGACCCTGGTACGGCAGGGCGGCTTTATGGTTCGGGATATA
>CAZKAI010000053.1:0-24771 GCA_964550565.1 uncultured Pirellulales bacterium | reverse complement strand
ATGACGGCGTAAAGCGACCCTGGTACGGCAGGGCGGCTTTATGGTTCGGGATATACGCGGTCATCTGGTTTTATTTGTATTGGCGTTTCTGGTAATATGCCGGGTTGCCGAAAACGACTATATGCACTATGTTCGGAAAGTAATATACGGATTCCATTCAAAATAGCAGGGTTTTATGTGGGAGTATTCATTGTATAATCGAGTATCAGGTAAATGGCTTGTTATTGCAGTATGGTTTATTCCGTTTGTACAGTCTCTGGCGGCTGTTCCTGTGCTGGAACCTGCGGCGATTAAACCGGACACAATGCGTGAATACTATCTTAGAAATTTACCGGCATTGAAAGATTATCAACCTTGGCGGATCTCACGATATCCATACACTCCTCCCCGTCTTGCACCGGGAGAGGGGCTGGTTCTTGTCGATTTAAAAGGCGGCGGCTATATTACGCATATATGGTGGACCGGCAGGTGGCAGCGTGAATGGGTGCAGTTCTATTTCGATGGCGAAACAACCCCCAGTATAGAGGGGTTTTGTGCCGAATTATTTGCTAATGAGACTGTCGCCGAACCCATCAATCGTTTGCCTGTCCCCCTTGATACCCTCCCGACGGATGGGCGGAATTGCTATATTCCCATGCCGTTCCATACCTCCGTGAAAGTGGTTCTGGTCAATCGGGCGGAGGTATCCATTGAGGATACCTATTTTATATTTGACGGCATATTTCGGTCATCGGAAAAGATTCCGGATTGCACTCTGAAGTATTCGGCCCAGAAAAAGCAGTATTTCTATTCCGGAAAGGGCCAGGAAGAGGCGATGGATCCGCTTGGCAACGAAAAGTCTGACATTCATTTTATCGGTCAGCCCCAGACGATGGCAAACCAAATGGAATTGGGGCCGGGTCAGGAACAGGAACTGCTCACGATTCATGGAACGGCGATGGTGGAGCGTCTTACGCTTGAAACCGATAACGCCGACACTATTCAAATGCGGATTAAATATGAAGGTGCGGACGCATGGGCCCTCGATTGTCCTATCAGTAAATTCTTCGGGCAGTTGAACTCCCTGGTTTTGGAGAGCAAAGACAATCACTTTAGCTGCCACCTGCCGATGCCGTTCCGCAAATCATGGACGATTGTGGTTAAAAACACGGGTGACTCTGCTGAGAAGATAAGCGTTGAAGCGGTTTATAAAAAGTTGAAATCATTCCCCCAAAATTACACCTATCTTCATGCAGCCTATAACGAGGGCGTTGGCCAGGAAGGCCAGACCTATCCATTGATGCATGCGGCAGGCAACGGTCATTTCGTGGGGATGCTGCTGTACCATACGACTTCGCCGGTAAAGCCGACCGACCATGCCGGAGCGGATATGATTTATGGCGATGCCCAGACCGATTCCCCCTTTACCCTGCGGGCAATTGGCGGGGAGGATTACTTTTGTGCGGCCTTTTTTGGCGATAACTATGCCACCCCTTATGTGGGTGCAGCCTCGTCCTATATGGATGGCGGAATGCGTTACCGATTTCATTGGGAAAGTCCCGTGCCGTTCACCCGCTCGCTGAATGTGGATTTCAGCATCTTTCCGGGTAACGGCTATCAAAGTGTTGCATTCTGGTATCAGGACAGCCCCATCCCCACCCCACCTGTTTTTCAGATTCCCTGGCTGTGCATTGGTCCTTTCAGTGCCTATTCGCCGCAGGGAGACATGCTTGGCATGGTATTCGAGCCGGAAAGCAGGGTTATTGGCGACAAAACGTATAAAGTTGAGCTTTCAACTCCGGCTCGCACTATTCTGAATCGAACTGCACAATGGAAAAGGAGATTTTCGCGAGGCGGATTTGTGGATTTCAATGCCGAAAACACGCAGCCTTTTGGATATCCGCCGGGAGTTATGTGCTGGGCAATTGATACGATATCGTATGCAATGACATCCATCCAATCTTCGCAGGCACAGGATGTTACGCTGGTGGTCGGGCATGATGATCCGATAGAACTCTTCCTGAATGGCAAGTCTATTGCTCAATTACCCTGTCTTTCAATGTTTGGAACGCAGGAAGTCCGAACACAACTTGTTCCGGGAGCAAATCGGCTTCTCGTGAAAAGTGCCAACCGGGTTCACCCGGCAACGTTCATTTGGGATGGATTTTCGCTTGTAATAAAGGATAAACACGGTAAATATTTGCCGGATGATTGTTTTACATTGAATAAATTGAATGATCCGAATTGATATTTTTTCGGCTGCTTTGTATCTTTTTTATATGATGTCAATTAAAAGATGATCGCAAAACAAATCAAACATCTTGCAGAGGTTCTGGATCGCTGCGGCAGGAAAACCTTGCAGCAGAGATTCCCCGACGGTACCGTTCTGTTAATCCTGCCGTATGGCGGACGGATTATCGGATTCGGCTCTGCAGGCAGTGAACACAATGTCTTTTGGACTCATCCGGCCCTCAGCTCTCATGCGAATGCCGAGCAATTCTATGCTCAAAATCAATGGCACAACAGCGGCGGGGATCGAACCTGGCTGGCCCCTGAAATCGACATCTTCTTTCCGCAATATCCGGATATGAAGGTATATACCCAGCCGGCCCAGCTCGACCCCGGCAATTTTTCCATCACGCAAACAGAAACCAGCCTTTCACTTTCCAACACATGTTCTGTAAAATTATCCAGAAGCCAGCAGGTCGTTCATACGGCAATAACCAAAACCTTGACTGCTGCTCAGAATCCGGCACCGTTGCAGGGAGTGGACTATGCCGGCTATACAACAAGCACAACGCTTGAGATTTTGGATCCTGATAAAGACAACTCTGGTCCTGTTGGCCTGTGGCATTTAATGCAGTTGCCATGCGGAGGACAGATGCTGATACCCACGTATCGCAAAGCCAATCCTCTTGTGGTATTTGGCGAAATTTCAGATAGTGATTTGTCTGTATCGGATAATCTGTGTCGCTATTATGTGTCACATGAGAATTCATGCAAGTTTTCGCTTGCTGCCGCCGAAATTACCGGCCGGGCTGGATATGTTTTCGACGACCAAGGGCAGCAAACACTGGTCGTGCGGAACTTCTTTGTCAATCCCTCGGGTCTGTATATCGATGTGCCTTTCAATGATACCCGGCGAACCGGGTTTGCCTTTCAGGGATGTAAAATCAACAATAATCAGTGGGGCAGCTTCTGTGAAATCGAATATCATGCCCCGGCGGTTGGAGCAGGAACTGGCCAGTCGCAATGCACGGATGTCTGTCAGACCTGGGCTTTTCGCGGCAGCCCTGGCCAAATTCAAACAATAATCAATATGCTGCTGACGCCATCAATGAGACTATAAAGGAGAGTTCGATGTCATCTAAAACAGCCTTATCCGTGTGTTCGCATCCGGACGATGCGGAATTTGTGTGTACGGGAACCATGGCGCTGCTCAAAAAAACAGGCTGGGATATTCATATCGCCTCAATGACCGCTGGCGACTGCGGCTCGGCAACATTGTCCCCGGAAGAAATCAGCACCATCCGCCGGAAAGAAGGGGCCGATGCCGCCGCAGTGCTGGAAGGGCAGTACCATTGTCTTGAATGCAGGGATGCCTTTATCATGTACGACAAGCCCACCTTGATGAAGGTCATTGAGCTGCTCAGACGGGTCAGACCTGCGGTTGTTTTTGCCCCCAGCCCCCAGGACTATTTTGCCGACCATGAAATTACCTCGCAACTGGTTCGCACGGCCTGCTTTTGCTGCGGCATCCCGAATATCGTTACCCCCGGCATCGGGCCTTATAAAACCGTACCCCATCTGTATTATGCCGACCCGACGGGCCTGGTGGATATCTTCGGTACAGAAATCATCCCGTTGATCTATGTGGATATCAGTACCGTTATGCAGACCAAAGAGAAGATGCTTTTATGCCACAGGAGTCAGCGGGACTGGCTGCTGGCCCATCACGGCATGGATCAATATATCGAATCCATGAAAGCCTATGCCGCCCAGCGGGGTGCTCAATGCGGTGTCCGTTATGCCGAAGGTCTTCGCCAGCATCTGGGGCAGGGCTATCCGCAGGACAATATCCTCAAGACAGAACTGGACGGTTTCATCAAAGACCGATCCGCCTGCAGCCGCTGAAAGCCGACTGGTTCCCGCAGACAGAAGCTTCCGATAAATACTAAGACTAAGTCTATCCTGAATAGAAAAGTGCGACTATTTCAAAAAAAGTCTTTACTTGAAAGAATTTGTTAGATATAATACATTAACGTTAATGATAAGGTATTGATAGTTTCTATGATGGAACGGCATAGTCATGGCAATCCATTCGGGTCAGGGTGGAATAGCCAAAATTCAAAATGGACAAGAACATAATCCAAAGATGCTTATATGTATCTAAAGTTGAAAGGACAGCGAGCATGAAAACAAACAAATTAGCCATCAACGGCGGCCCCAAAACAGTGGACAAGCTGGGGCCATTTCCGACAAAAATAGGCAAGGATGAGCTTTTGGAAGTGCTGGATCTGTGGCAGTATTCCGGCGAGACGATAGCTAAAATCAGAAATCTGATCGAGCAGGACAAAGGGATCAAAGGCCCTCATTTGTTCCGCTATTACAATCCCCGTCCCAGCAAGGTTGCCGCCGCGGAAAATGCGATGAAAGACCTGATTGGCACGACCTATTGCATGGCAGCCAATTCCTGTACCTCTACCCTGATTGCGGCGTACCGGGCACTGGGGATCGGCATGGGCGATGAAGTCATTGTCCCGGCCTATACCTTCTTTGCCACCTCGGCCACCGTTGCCGCATCCAATGCCATTCCGATTATTGTGGATATTGATGATACACTGTGTATGGCCCCTGAAGCAATCGAAAAAGCCATCACCAAACGAACTAAAGCCATTGTTCCGGTTCACATGCGAGGTGCCGCGGCTCAGATGGATGCGATTATGGATATTGCCAATAAGCATGGGATTCCGGTGGTCGAAGACGCCGCTCAGGCCGCCGGCGGTTCGTTTAAAAACCAGATGCTCGGGAGCATCGGCACCATCGGCTGTTTCAGTTTTGACTATTACAAAGTGATTGTATCCGGTGAAGGCGGATTTCTAACCACCGATGACAGGCGCCTTTATACTCGTGCCCTGAACTGGCACGACTGTGCGGCCTGCTGGCGGCCCGACCGTTTCGGGCCGGAACGAGAGAATGAAGACCTGTTCTGCGGGGAAAACTACCGCATGAGCGAACTGGAAGGTGCGGTGGCCCTGGCTCAGATCCGAAAGGCCAGAACCATCGTCTCCAGGCACCATGCCGCCAAGAAAAAAATCAAAGACGCCATCGAACGCTTCGAGGGGTTGACCTTTAGACGCCTGCCGGATGAACAGGGCGACACGGGCATTTGTCTGACCATGTTCATGCCAGATGCCGAGACCGCCAAGAATGTGCTGTCTGCCCTGCAGGCCGAAGGCGTCCCGGCCGGCGGTATCTATGATTCCAAAATCCGGGATTGGCATGTCTATAATTACTGGGACCATATCCTGCAATACAAATCCGTATCGACGGATCGGCTGCCCTGGAGCGGTGTTCCTCGCAATGAACTGCCCAAATACACCAAAGACATGTGTCCCAATTCGCTGTCCTTATTGGCACGTGCAATCCTGATTGATATCGATTACAATCTGAGCGATGAAGACTGCGGCAAAATCGCAGCGGCGATCAATAAAGTGTTGAATGTCTATCTGGCCGAAACCAAGGTATTTGTAAAATAACGGAGACTGCAATGGCTCGTATCAGCGTATGTACGGAATGCTTTTTTACCGACTTGCCGTTTGAAGAAAGAGTCGCCAAAATTGCCGACATCGGTTACCGGTATATCGAATTCTGGCATCCCGAAGGCACATTTAACGGCAAAACAATCGATTTTTTACAGCCCAAAAATGCCGCTAAAATGACAAAAGTGGCCGCAGAAAAAAAGATTGCCTATAACGATTTTGCCTTTGGTGCCTGGGATGGGTCGATTGGCGGCAATGTCACCAATCCATCCGAGCATGATCGCTATGCCCGACAGATTCAGAAAATGCTTGATTTTGCCAGAAGCATCCACTGTTCCAAAGGCATCATCCTGTCCGGCCTGGCCCAGGACAATCTCACCGACCAGCAGATGAATCAGCACATCCGGACGGCGTTTGCACAAGCCGTTCAGATGGCCGAGAAGGCCGGCGTGACCCTGCTGATTGAACCGCTCAATACCCTGGTGGACCACCCGGGGTACTTTTTCAATACAACCGAGGACGCGGTCAAACTCATCCGCGAGTTCAAAAGCCCTCACCTCAAGCTGCTCTACGATGTCTATCACATGCAGATTATGCAGGGAAATATTCTTGCATTTATCGACAAGAATATTGATATTATAGGGCACTTTCATTCTGCCGGCGTTCCCGGCAGGGCGGAACTGTTTGAAACGGAAGTCAACTATCCCCGAATCATCAAAGCCCTTGATGAGCTGGGATACGAAGGCTGCTTCGGCCTGGAATATTTCCCCAGGCTGGACCCTCAGGAATCATTAACAAGAACGCTGGACTATCTGAGCTAAGGAGACACGCAATGGCGGGAGTATTTAAATTTACATTCGGCCCATGGAATATCCACGAAGGTGCAGACCCTTTCGGACCGATGGTGAGAAAAACCGTGGAATTTGGCAAAAAGCTCAAAATGTATAAAACCATGGGCTTTGATGGCGTTCAGTTTCATGATGACGATGCAGTTCCCAAAATGAATGACTTGTCCCCTCAGCAAACCATGGAAGAAGCCAAATCCGTCAAAAAAAGTCTCGAAGCTGAAGGATTGGTTGCAGAATTCGTCGCCCCCAGACTCTGGGAAGACCCCCGGACCATCGACGGCGGTTATACCAATAACGATCCCAAGTGCAGACAGTACGCCATCGACAGGTCCAAACGGGCTATTGATATCGCTGACGCACTCGGGACCAACCTGATTGTTCTGTGGCTTGCCCGCGAGGGTACCTATATCCGGGAAGCCAAAGACAGCAAGGTTGCTGTGGACCGGCTTGCCGAGGCCATCAGCACCATGCTGCAGTACAATCCCAAGATTAAAATCGCCATCGAAGCCAAGCCCAATGAGCCGATGGACCATACCTATCTGCCGACCATCGGCCATGCGATTGGCCTGGGGTTGCTGACCTGTGATGCCTCGCGTGTGGGCTGTGTCATCGAATCCGCCCACGCCATTCTGGCAGGCCTGGACCCCTCCGACGAGATGGGCTATGCCCTGGCTCACAAGAAGTTGTGGTCGGTCCACCTGAACGACCAGAACGGTCTGAAGTTTGACCAGGACAAATCGTTCGGTTCCGTGGACCTCCGCAGAGCATTTAACCAGGTACGGATTCTCGACAAGCACGATTACGGCCAGCAGGGCCAGTGGGTCGGTCTTGATGTCAAAGCCATGCGAAGCCAGAAAGACGCCGTCGCCGCCAAGCATCTGAGCAACAGCAGAACCGTCTTCCTGAAACTGCTGGAGTTGTCCCGCAGCCTCGATGACGCCAAAGTCAATGCCCTGATTGCAGAGCGGGATTACGAGGAACTGGACCTGCTCATCATGAAGCATCTGTTGGGCTGCTGAGCCGGGAGAGACTGCTGATGAAAACCATCAAAGCCGCAATTATCGGGACAGGTTATATCGGTCCTGCGCACATTGAGGCCCTGCGGCGGCTCGGCACAGTCGAAGTTGCTGCCGTGGCCGAAGCCAATCAGGCCCTGGCTGACCAAAAGGCCGCCCAGTTGCATATTCCAAAGGCCTATGGCGATTACAAGGCCATGCTGCAAGACCCTGCCATTGAGGTCGTCCACAATTGCACCCCGAATGTCATGCATCTGCAGGTCAATCGGGATATCCTCAATGCCGGCAAGCATTGCATCAGCGAAAAGCCGCTGGGCATGAACAGCAACGAATCCGCCGAGCTTCTGGCCCTGGCCAAATCCAAAGGCCTTGTGCATGCCGTAAATTTCAATTACCGTTACTATCCCCTGATTCAGCAGGCCCGCAGGATGGTCCAAAACGGCGAGCTGGGCAGGGTATTCGCGGTGCAGGGCTGCTATATGCAGGACTGGCTGCTGTATGATACCGACTGGAGTTGGAGACTGGACCCCAAAATGTCCGGACCAAGCCGGGTGATTTCGGACGTCGGGTCGCACTGGTTTGACCTGATTCAGTTTGTCACAGGAAAGAGAATTGTCAAAGTGTTTGCCGACCTGCTGACCCTGCATGACTACCGCAAAAAGCCCAAAGTAGCCGTCGAAACCTTTGCCGGCAAAGAACTCCGGCCCGACCAGTATGAGACCGTCAAAATCGAGTCCGAAGACTACGGCCATGTCCTGCTGCAGTTTGAAGACGGCTCCCGCGGTATGGCCTGTATTACCCAGGTCTCGGCAGGCAGAAAAAACCACATCGTCATCGAACTCAACGGCACGCAGAAAAGTCTCTGGTGGGACCACGAAAAACCCAATGAGATGATGATTGGCAACCGCAACAAGCCCAACGAACTGATGCTCAAAGACGCCGTCTTGATGGATAAAGACATCCGGGATTACGCCCATTACCCCGCAGGACACAACGAAGGCTATCCCAGCGCTGTCAAGAATTTCTGCCGGAATGTCTATCGCTATATCTCAGGCCAATCCAAAGATGTGGATTTTGCCACCTTCCAGGATGGCCACATCGCCGACCTCATCGTCGAAGCGGTGCTCCGGAGTCACAAAACCGGAACATGGATATCGGTTGACTATGCATGGCTTTAGACGCTATAATTTCAGCGAATCTCGTTGACGGAGCACGATTATGAATAAAGCTGGACAGCACAAAGCCATGGTGGCAGGTCACATCTGCCTGGATATCACCCCCGTCTTCAATCCCGATATGAAAGGCAGTTTCAGTACCATCCTTTCCCCGGGAAAGCTGGTCAATGTCGGCAAAGCCGTCCTCAGCACCGGCGGGGCCGTCGCCAACACCGGCCTTGCACTGGCCAAGCTCGGCGTGGATGTCCTGCTCAATGGCAAAGTCGGGGATGATGAAATCGGTGATGTCATCAAAAAGCTCGTCGGGCCGCAGCGGGCTCCGTCCCTCCGCACCGTGGCAGGACAGGCCAGCTCCTACAGTGTGGTTCTGGCTCTGCCCGGAATCGACCGGGTGTTTCTGCACAATCCCGGCACCAATGACACCTTCACCGCTGCGGATGTGGATTATAACGCCTTGAAAAACTGTTCACTGTTTCATTTCGGCTATCCGACCCTGATGAAGCAATTCTATGCCGACCAGGGCGACGAACTGGCCGGCATGTTCAAGCAGGCCAAACAGGCCGGTGTTGTAACCAGCCTCGATGTCACCTTGCCGGACCCCGGCAGCTCCTCGGGGCAGGTCAACTGGCTGCCGATATTCCGGAAGGTGCTGCCCTACGTGGACATCTTCCTGCCCAGTGTCGAGGAAATCGCCTTTATGCTGGACCGCCGATTGTTTGAAACCAGAAAGGCTCAGGCCGGCGATGCCGATCCGGTGCTTGCTTATACCGCCGGCGATTGCTCCCGGATGTCCGATCAACTGATGGATATGGGCGTCGCCGTGGTTGCGATTAAAAACGGCATTCGGGGTTACTATCTCCGCACCGCGGGGCCGGAGCGTCTGGGTGCCATGAGGCAATGTGTTGATTTTGATGTCAAGTCGTGGGCAGGGCGGCAATTGTGGTCCGGGTCCTACCGGGCCGACCAGTTCGGTTCGGCCACAGGGGCCGGAGATGCGACCATTGCCGGATTCCTGACGGCATTTCTGAAAGGCCTGGACCCGCTCACGAGCCTCAAGGTGGCCAATACCGTCGGCTGGCAAAACGTCCGAAGCGTCGATGCCATCAGCGGCATCGAGGACTGGCAAACCACGCTTCAAATGGTTCATGATCCGGCCCGGCCGATGAATCCCCTCGATATCCGGGACATCGGCTGGAGCTATCGACCGGATGAGCAGGTGTATTATGGACCATCCGATTGTCAACAGGAGCAGGGCTGGACAGCACGATGAACGAACATCTATTCGCAGGATTTGGATTTGGCCCCATTCAGAGCGGTCTGTTTGCCGCCGAAGCCTTCAAGAGCGGCCGCTTCAAACGCATCGTGATTGCTGAAGTGGACCCGATGCTGGTGGAGGCTATTCGTGCCAATCATGGCCGGTATGTAGTGAATGTGGCCTCGTTTGACGGCATCAGGACCGAACAGATCGATGGCATCGAATGTTTCAATCCCGCCGTTGAGCAGGACCGCCGGGAACTGGTCACAGCCCTCTCGCAGGCCACGGAAATCGTCACGGCGCTGCCGTCGGTCGATTTTTATGACCGGGGCAGCACTTCGGTCGCCTCGCTCATCCGTCAGGGCCTCCAGCACAGCACCGCCCATGCAACTCTCATTTACGCTGCCGAAAACAACAATCATGCCGCCCAGATTCTCGAAGACAAAGTCCACTTTCGACCTGCCCACCCCGTTCAGTATCTCAACACCGTCATCGGCAAGATGAGCCAGGTGGTCACTGATAAAAACGAAATCGTCGAAAAGCATCTGACTCCGATTGCTCCCGGGATTGACCGCGCCTTTCTGGTCGAGGAATTCAACCGGATTTACGTCACCCAGTGCACCATCCCCGGCTTTACCCCGGGCATTCCCGTCTTTATCGAAAAGGCCGATGTACTGCCTTTTGAAGAGGCCAAGCTCTACGGTCACAACGCCATCCATGCCCTGCTGGCCTATCTGGCCGCACAGAAAGGCTATACGAAAATGGCCGAGCTGGAGCACGATGCCGAGGTGATGCAGATTGCCCGCGATGCGTTCATCCACGAATCCGGCCGGGCCCTGATTAAAAAATATGCCCATCTCCATGAGGACCTCTTTACACCCGCCGGCTACCGGGCCTTTGCCGAAGACCTGCTCAGACGCATGACCAATCCGTGGCTGGCCGACACCGTGGAAAGGGCCGCCCGAGACCCGCGCCGCAAGCTGGCGGAAAACGACCGGCTGTTCGGTACCATGCGGATGTGTCTGGAGCAGGGAATCGAGCCGGCCAATATGGCCAAAGGCGCTGCGGCGGGAATTGCCTATTTCATCCGTCAGGCCGGACTGCCGGCGGATACCTCGTACGAGCAGGCCTTGCGATTGCTCTGGACGACCGACAGCGTCCCATTCCAGACCGAGCTGGCCCGGCTGCTCCGGTAAGGCCGTTCATGCAGCGATTTGAGGATTTATCCGTAATGCTGGGGGGAAACGATGCGCGAAAAGTGCCGGACCGAGGTCGTCGTACTGACGATAAACATGGGGGCTTATAAACTGGACAAAACCGATTCCCTGTTATATAATTCAACCAGCCATCGAGACAAGGTGATGGATGGATTAAATAGGACGGGCCATGTCGCACAGGGTGCGAAGCGGGCCAAACCAGAGGCTAAAGGGGACACAGATGATTCTGACAAAAACGGGAGTCGTAGCAACGATCGGGCCGGCCTGCAGCAGCGAGGCGATGCTGCTGGAGATGATTCAATCCGGCGTGACAACATTCCGCATGAATTTTTCACACGGCACCTTCGAGGAGCATCAGCAGCGGCTGAATATGATTAACCAGATTCGCAAGCAACTGACCTATGAAATCTGCGTGCTGGGCGATTTATGCGGCCCCAAGCTGCGTATCGGCAAGATCCAGCCGGAAGGACAGGTTCTCTTGCCCGGTGAGGAAGTGGTTATCTGCTCGGATTGCCCGGTGGGGGATTTGCACCGATTCGGGACGAACTATCCGGCGTTTGTGCAGGATGTTCTGCCCGGCCAGCGGGTGATGATTGACGATGGACAGCTTGTGTTGACGGCGACGGAAAAGACCACCGCCGAAGTCCGCTGCAAGGTGCTTGTCGGCGGGGCGGTACTGAGCAATAAAGGAATTAACCTGCCCGATTCGAAATTAAGTATTCCCGCCATTACTGAAAAAGACTGGCGCTGGGTGGACTGGGCGATTCACAATAATCTGGATTATCTGGCGTTGAGCTTTGTGCAGACGGCGGCTGAGATTCACCATCTCAAGGAATACCTGGCCAGTAGGGATTCGTGGATACGGGTGATTGCCAAGATCGAAAAGCCGCAGGCGCTGGAGAATCTGGAATCGATTCTGGAAGCGGCGGATGCGGCGATGATTGCCCGCGGCGACCTGGGCGTGGAGATGGATATTGCCGAGGTGCCGCTGGTCCAGAAGCGCATCGCCAGGATGTGCCGCAAGCTGGGCAAACCGGTGATTGTGGCCACTCAGGTGATGCAGTCGATGATTCAGAATGCCTCGCCGACGCGGGCCGAGGCCAGCGACGTGGCCAACGCGGTGATGGATTTTACCGATGCCATTATGCTGTCCGGCGAGTCGGCGGTGGGCAAGTATCCGGTGGAGTCGGTTAAAGCAGTGGCTCATATCTGCCATCGCATTGAGGCCTGGCAGGACCAGCAGATTATTGAACGTCCGATGATTGAGACCGAACCAGGGCTGGGTGAGCTTGCTGCAGTGGCGCGTGCGATTGCCCAGATGCTGGATCATGTCAAGGCCAAATTGGCGGTCGTCTGGACACAGGCCGGGCACAGTGTGCGTCTGTTAAGCAAGGCCCGGATGGATGTGCCGATTCTGACGGTCTGTCCGGATGCGCTGATTGCCCGACAGATGAGCCTGCATTACGGCGTGGTCAGCATTTGTCAGGCCCGGCCTCGTAATTTCGATGATTTCATCGCGACAACCACCGGCGTGATTATGAAAAACGGCTGGGCCGCTCATGGTGACCGTGTGCTGTTTGTTTTGCCCCAGGATATCCTGAATGTTCAGACGCCGCTGGCGCTGGTGCTCAGAACGCTGTAAAAGTCTTACAGGGAGCCGGTCAGCCAATTATCGGCCACTTGGTTCAAATCCTGCAGGTCAATAACATTATCCGGCTGGTCGGCAGGCGCGATATCGGCATTAGCATTCCAGTTGGCAGACTGACTGGTAGTCAACCATACGTTGCTGTAGGCGCCAAGGTCCTGCATATCGACAATGCCATCCCCGGCCGGAGCAGGGGCAATATCACCAGCCAGTGGTGCGGTAATCCGCTCGAATTCAAGTACGGGATCATCCTGGAGGAACATCCCGCCGCCGCGAATCACAATATTGTACTGCGTAAACAAATTCATGCCGATGATGCCGTCCAGTTTGCCGCCTTCCGGGCTGGAAATATCCAGTAGAACCACCGGGACGTTGGTGTATTCCAGCCATTCACCAATAGCGGGCATCTTCAGGGAGTCCACATAAAAACCCGGTGCCATGATGGATTCGCCGGTGACGCCTTCGATTTCGACTTCAAAATCCGGGTTGGCGGGATTGAGTTTCAGCCGTGCGGCGATACGGGAATTGATGACGGAAATCTGGGCGCCGGTGTCCAGCATGAAGCGGGTTTTATCGACCGCGGAATTGCTTCCTTCAGCCAGGTCCACACTGTGAACAAAAAACAGGCTCTGTGTGCCGGTACCAATAATGACCGAGGGCGTGGTAGGATTGAATGACATTTCTGTGCCGCCCCAGGGATCTACCAGCATTCCCATGATACCCTCCAGATCATAGGAAATATACTGCACATACGCCGCACCGAGAGGCCGTAATTCAAGAGGCAGCTTGTTGGGATAGGATGGAATGGCCGGGTCATCCTGCGAATAGATACGCACTTCAGGGGCGGTATAAGTAGTGCCGTTACGGGTAATCGTTACGGTATTTCCGGGCTTGATTGAGGTCGTATAGTACACGCTCAGCGGAGTTCCAATGGCGGTAATCAGGTCGGGCATCGAACCGGGATTATCACCCATCAACACCGAGACATTGCTTTCTCCGACAAAGTTGGCAGTGGAACGAAGAACAGGGGTGGGATCGGTTGGGGTGTTGGGTTCAAGCACCCACAGGCCCTGAGCAAACAACCCCAAAGGCTGGCTGACCCAGGCATCCACCTCGCCGGTGACGCCGCTGACGACGGTGACGTTATTGGTCTTATAGGTGCTGTTGAGTAATTTGAGCATCTGGGCGTTTTGATACCCCAGTACATGAGCGCTGGCCCCGGTATCGAAAATCCCAATAGCATATTGGGTTTGGTATGCCGAGTTGGTCAGAGTCCCGGTCAGAGATGAATGGACGACCGCGTCCAGCACCAGTTCTTCTTCGCGTTTGTTGGTGGTTAAAAGGGTAATCCACGGGACGAATCCATCCACAGGGGGCGAATCAATCGTATAACTTAACGCCGGCGGAGCAGCGGTTACTGTCGGCTCCGTGGCGGCCTGGGCAGCAGGAGCGGCAGTCGGCTGGTTGAAATAGCGGATTTCCTTGATTTTACCGCCGCCTGATATGCGCCAATCCACCTGGTCCGCATAGAGGCTGACAGACAAGAACAGTCCGATAAGTAAATACGATGGGGTTTTAACTGCATGCTTCGTTTTCATAATTTCACCTCAATTTCAGGCATCCCTGACTTCGACAGTCTGTTTGTGTACACATCTGGTTATCGCCCGAATACGAGCGAGACTTAATTTCATAAGCTCTTTGGGGTCAATGATTTGGTGCTTTAATCCGGCTGCGGTCTCAAAATCCCCCGCGACACTGTAATTTACTATAGCGATTTGGCGGGTCAAAAGCAACTAAATCCGGCCTTTAATAATCTTGATTTATAGAGTGGATATGTCTGCAAACAGGGCGGGATATGACAAAACTTTTTTATCTGGCGGTAAATCGACGATGCCATCCGGACGATATACCGGTCATAACGATGGCTTTATTGAATGCGGCATCGGAAGGAATGTCTTTGTGGAGTGTAACTTATGGGAATTCAAAATTGGTCTGAAAATGTGATTCTGGTCAACCTGGCCGAAGAGCCTTATCTCGGAGAAGAATTGCAGACAGTAATTGGGATGGTCTCGGAAACCGTTGGCAACAACGTGGTCATTGATTTTGCCGGGGTGAGCCTGGTGACGTCATCGAGCCTGGCCAAACTGCTCAAACTTCGCAAGGTGCTCTATGAAAACGGACGTCAGCTTGTGCTGTGTGGGATGAAGCCGCAGACCAAGGGTATCTTCCGGCTGACGGGGCTGGATTCCGTCTTCAAATTTGTGGATGACCAGTTTCTGGCTTTGGCAGGTCTTCAGTTGAGTTCTACATAAGACCGGCCGGTTATACTGAAATGAGATGAAAACCGACTTGAATCTTATGAATTGACATCCCGGCCGGACTGCTTATAATTATACTGTCAAGTTGGTTTCAGGCATATTACGAAAACCGCTTCGGAAGCGGTCTTCGCAATCTGCCTGCATGGTTTTATAAGGAAATGTAATCATGCGGTCGGAAGATATCGCACAGGTCGAAGCGGCACTTGGGTATCATTTTGAGCATCAGGAATTATTGAAGGAGGCTTTGACGCATTCCTCGCAGGCGGATGATCGCCGCAACAGCAATGAACGCATGGAGTTTCTCGGGGATTCGGTCTTGTCGCTGGTGATTTGTCAGTTCCTGTATGAAACCTTTCCATCGTATCTGGAAGGGGAAATGACCCGGCTTAAAAGCACAGTCGTATCCCGCAAAAGCTGTTCGGAAGTGGTCGCCCGGCTGAACCTGATTGATTATTTCCGCGTCGGCAAAGGCACCGATAACAGCCGGGCCATGACCGGTTCGATTGCCGCCGGGATGCTGGAGGCGCTGATCGCCGCGATTTATCTCGACGGGGGGCTGGAGGCAGCCAGGCAGTTTGTGCTCTCGGTTTTTGAGCCGGTTATTATGCAGGCCGATGCCAACGAACATCAGGATAATTTCAAATCCCTGCTGCAGCAGTACTGTCAGAAACATTATAACACCACGCCGTCGTATGAACTGCTGGATGAAAAAGGGCCGGATCACAATAAATGCTTTGAAATTGCCGCGGTAATTCATCATCGGCGTTATCCAAGTGCCTGGTCGATTACCAAAAAAGATGCCGAACAGCGTGCCGCACGCAATGCCCTGGTGGAATTACGGCTGCTGGAGCCTTTACCGGAAGAAGAATAGCCCGTACTGGTTTTAGCTGGTCATCAGCCAGACTACCAGGTTGAGCACGACAATCGCCAGGATCATAAATCCGCTCAGCACTCCGAACAGGATTACCGTTTCCCGCAGCATGGTTTTCCAGAAAAAGGCGCGCAGCTTGGTGGTCTTGTAAATAATCGCAATGGCCAGCAGCAGGGGAAACATCAGCATCATCGACAGGGCCGTGGTGCCCACCGGTTCAGGGGTGGTAAACGATGCGAGGAGTGTGTTCCACTCAGGCATTTTCATCCTCCTCACCAATCAATTCGCCGCGACCGCTATAGGCCATGTACATCGCACTGATAATACTCAGCAGATTCAGCAGGCCGGCCACCGCAGTATAAATCTGGCCGAGGTCGCAGGGTCTGCCGCGGGTGACATAGCCGCCGCCGCGGGTCATTCCATCCAGAATCCGCACCGCAGGCGTTGCGATCATCTGACCCAGGTACCAGGCCCAGCCGCCGACCGAATCGATAACGCCAATCGAACCAATATACAAGCCCAGGCAGAAGGTCAGGGTTATCGTTACAAAGATAACGATGCCGCGCTTGGGCTGCTGAATCAGAAAGTGGCCGCCGCCGGGGATAATCCACCCGGCCAGTCCAACGACCGCCAGCCACAGCAGGAAATCAGCTTTGGTTCGATACGCCATGATAATTCCTTATTTCTCGGAAGTCTGGTCTGCCGGGGTATCTGTGCTTTCCTGGGGTTCCGGGATTACCACCTGGGTATAATTCAGGCGTTTACGGATATTCTGCGGATTGAAATGAACCAGTCCCAGTCCGGCGGTATCCGACATGTTGGTCTGCATCGCCGTGGTGCTCTTGCGGTCGAGATAATCCTCTTTCGTGGCAGGCTGGCGTTTGATGCTCTTGGTCACATACCAGGCCATACCGGGTTTGAATTCAAATGTTTCCGAAATTACGCCGGACTCTTCCTTGTCACCGAGGATGGCAAAGAATTTCCCATTGAGTATATTATTGATGGCGCGATCTTTCACATATGACAGATAGGCTGGATTGCCGGCTGCGATCTGCCGCATTTTGGCAAGATCACTTTCGGAAATCAGCAATTGCCGAGGCAAAGATGTGACCGTCAGCTTCCTGAACGCATTGTCGCCGACCTTGTTGGGATCTTTTGGGGCGTATTTGGCATTGTACTGCTCAAAGGCTTTGTCCCAGTCGCCGGCGGCGATGAGCTGTTTGAATTCTTCAGCCCGAGTCGCGGCTTCGGCCATGGCAAGCTGTTTTTGCAGGTCTTCGGTGACCTGTTTTTTCAATTGGAAGACTTTCTGGTCCGCCTGGGCCTTGTCCAAAACGGCACCGGCAATATTGTACTCAATATCCACCGATTCGGCGGGGGTGGCCTTCTGAATGTCGATGACCCGGCATAACGCCGCCATTTCCACATATTTGGAATCCTTTTGCGAATAATAGCCGCCGTTCATGGGGCCGACATTTTCCCACATGCGGGGGACAAAATCCGCAATTTTTGACTTTTGCGGAACAGAATCTGCGGAAACCGCGAAGACGACATCAGCCAGACGCAGGTTCATGCCGGGCTGGACCTGCAGTCCACTGAGGATGTCATCCTCAGCAAAGTCCGACTGGCTTAATTGTCCTGTCCGGCCAACGGCAACTGGAACTTTGTATTTTTCCGTAATTCGGGCGGCGACCTGAGAATAATCACCGCTGGCCTGCTGAAGCTGGTCGAGTGTTGCTTTTTCAGTGTCCAGCGTCAGCATTTTCTCATCCAGCCAGTCTTTAGCGTCCTTCATGATCAACTGCATGAGTTTCTGGGTTCGTTCCCGTTCGAGTGTACGATAGATATCGCTGGAAACTTCAGCGAAGGTCTTTGTTGTGGTAATCTGTTCACCATCGGGCTTGTTGGGATCTACCGGAGTTTGCGTGCGATAGCGTTCGATGTTGGAACTGTAGTAGCTTTCCAGGGCCTCGGCATTGGGTTTTTCGATTTGGTTTTTCACGTCGTCCGATAGGATAACAAAATATTCCATCTGAATCCGGTGCGGCAGCATATACCCGAATCCATACGGATTCTGATCGGAGATTTCTCCGGGAAGGATGTTTTTGTAGGCATCGAAATGAGCTTTAACCTGGTCCTCTGTGGGAGCAGCGGATGCATTAACAAACCAGTCGGCGGGGAATTTGGCACACTCGACATCGATGCGTTCCATCATGCGTCCGACGGTGGACTGGATTTGAGCGGTGGTTACATTTTCATTGTCACAGACCGTATCCGACCATTTGAGCACGGCCAGCAGTTTGCCGAAGGTGCGAATGATTTCAACCGGTTCGACCTTGATCTGCGAGGAGATATAGCGGATAATGGCGCCCGGGTCGCCCTGGTTTTGCGACATTTGAGAAACAACCTGACGCAGCACCGCGGCGGATTGCTCATTCGAGACGACAATCCCGGCGTTTTTGGCTTCATTGGACAACAGTATCCAGGTGACATCCGGGCGGTCCATATCATGCGTGAAAAACTCATCAATCTGCGAAACAGTCAGCGGTACCTGGCCATTTTTTGTATACTCGTGCAGTTGGAGACGCAAGCGTCCGGCGATCTGCGAATCGCCAAACAACAGATACCCCAGCATCATGGACGTAACATCAGGCGTTCCAACGAGGGTCTGCTTGGAAAACAGGAGCTGGTTGGCACCAATAGCTTTGAGTGTTTCCAGTTCCTGGGCGGAAATGGCCATCTCCTGATTGGTGATTTTTTTGCCGTCGCCATAGGTGGCAAAGGTTTGCTTGCCGGTTTGCCCCATCCGCATCAGCAGCTCTTCGAGACCATAACCGCCCACAAATGCGACCATTAAGACGATAACAACAACGGTCATGACAGTCTGACGATTCTTACGAATCCATTTAATCCATTGCATAATTTTTCCCTGACAATTCGAAACCTGTTGTATTGTGCCTGTTTACGAAACTTTGAAGTATAGTGATATGATGAGGATTTGCAAGCAAAAACCCTGCTGGTTCGGCAGTGAACGGCTTTTTGTCGCCAGGGCAAGGTCGAGGAGGAATTGAAATCTCGGAGTGCCTTTTTCGATTGACAATCATCGTATTTGCCGATAACATTATACCTCTTTAATCTGGATAACTGTCCCTTGGGGCAGTTATTCGAACTATCTAAGGCGCCCGTAGCTCAGCTGGATAGAGCAACGGATTTCTAATCCGTCGGTCGGGAGTTCGAATCTCTCCGGGCGCGTTGTTTTTAACTTCTTATTTAATAAGAGGTTGGGTGTTTTCAGGTAGATAAGCATTTCGGAAATCGTTCCCATTACACGAATTATTTGTCGTTTACTTCTGTTCTTTTGGGCATCCGTCAGTATATTAATCAGCGGTTTGGCGGGTATTGTAGCGCCTGCCGGTAATAGTCCGATAATACGTGGCTCCAATGGCAAAAAGTCAGTTAACAATCTATACGGTTTCTCAGGTTAGCAATATGGTTGCGGCGGCAATTGAGGAGCATCTGCCGTCCAGGCTGATAATCAGTGGTCAAATCAGCGACTTTAAGGTGCACAGCAGCGGCCATTGCTATTTTTCACTCAAGGATGCTGGCAGCGTTTTGTCGTGCGTGATGTGGGCCAGCAAGGTCAAATCGCTGAAGTTCCGGCCGGAAAATGGGATGGCCGTATTGGCGACCGGTTCTGTCGAGGTTTATATTCAGGGAGGGCGGTACCAGTTTTATGCCGACAAACTCGATCCGGCCGGGGTGGGGGCGTTGCAGCTTGCCTTTGAGCAGATGAAACAGAAATTACAGGCCGAGGGGCTTTTTGAAGAAGACCACAAAAAGCCTCTTCCGCGGTATCCGATGCATATTGGAGTGATTACCAGTGCCAGCGGTGCGGCGATTGAAGATATTCGCAATAGTATCTATAAACGCTGGCCCTGTGTGGAGTTATATCTGTTTGATGTGCCGGTTCAGGGGGAAGGTGCCTCGGCCAAAATTGCAGCGGCCATTCGCAAGGCCAATCAAATGCGAAAAAAGCTGAGATTGGATGTCCTGATTGTCGGGCGGGGCGGGGGTTCCATGGAAGACTTGTGGGCATTCAATGAAGAAGCGGTTGCCCGGGCGATTTATGATTCCGAACTGCCGATTATTAGTGCGGTTGGGCATGAGGTGGATTTTACCATAGCGGATTTTGTGGCGGATGTACGGGCTTCGACGCCGACACAGGCGGGTGTGCTGGCGGTTCCGGATATAAATGAGGTTCTGGCAGGTCTTGAATCTGCGGAAAAACGGCTGGGGCAGGTGGTGAAAGGGGAGCTGCGGCATCTGAAATTGCAGTTGCAGACTATTCTGGCCAGTGCTATTTTCCGGCAGCCACGGAGGGTTCTGGAAAACAATATTCAGCGGCTGGATGAAGTGGTGGTCAACCTCGAAGATGCTCTGGAACAGAAGCTCAAACGAGCCGGCGAGGCGATTCAGCAGGCCCAGATGGCGATGGTCCGGATTGAGCCGAAGCGATTTCTGCTGGCCAGTCGGAACCGTCTTGAGCAGTTGGCCGGACGGGCAGGATATGCCTTTCATAAGAGACTTTCGGAAAAGGTGTTGCAAATTACCGCCGCGGAGAATAGATTACAGGCTCTGAATCCCAGAGGTGTGCTGGAACGGGGATACAGTATTACCGTCAATCAGCGTACCGGCAAGGTGGTCACTGCGGCGGCGGATGTGAATCCGGGCGATGTAATTCAGACGGAACTGGCCCGACAGAATACGATTGAAAGCGTTGTACAGAAAACGCAGAGTGCATAAAGATGGCAAAAAGCGAAAAAAAAGCTGACGAATTGAGTTTTGAGCAGGCGATTGACCAGCTCAATCAGATTGTCTCCCGTATTGAAATGGGGCAGGTGCCGCTGCAGGAAAGCCTTGAGCAATATGAGAAGGGCATGAAGCTGATACGCTATTGTCGGGGGATTTTGCAGGATGCGGAAAAACGCATTGAGATGATTTCGGCCAAAGAGGAACAAAAGCCGGCCGAGTCGGATGAAACAGATTCAAAAGATAAAGACGACGACTCGAATGACGAGTTGTTTTAACACAAAGCGAGCGTGGCGGAATTGGCAGACGCGCAAGGTTTAGGTCCTTGTATCTTAACGGATGTGGGGGTTCGACTCCCTTCGCTCGCAATGCTTTAACTGTCTGTTTGTAATATCGGGGGAGTATTTTAAGAGCGGATTTCGCTGTCTATACCCAACGGGTATGATTATTCCGTGAGCAAAAGAAGCAAGTGGTTGATGCTGCTGTACTTAGCCGCGATGAAATGGAAAATTTGAAGTAAGATCAGTATAAATATGGGACACTGTCAGGATTTTTCAATAGTTCTTCCAGTTTTTTGATGTCAGGTTGCATTTTCTGATTAAAATATAGCGAAATCACTGGTTTGAATAGAGAATCATTTTTTCTACTGTTGGGTAAACGATGATGCTTAAAACGCGCAGGGAATTTCTAAAATCGGCAGGGCGAATGGGTATTTCAGCCGCTTTTGTTTCGTCATTGAATAGAGTGGAATGCCTCGCTTTAAGTAATAACCGTGGCCGGAAACCTAATATCATCATAATTCTGACAGATGACCAGGGCTTTGGCGATATCGGTTGGCATGGAAACAAGACTATCTCCACTCCGAACCTTGACGCGTTTGCTTCAGCGAGCGTGGAGTTTACTGAATATTATGCATCTCCCGTCTGCGCACCGACGCGAGCCAGTCTCATGACCGGCCGGTATCATTTTCGAACCAGGGTTGTTGATACATGGAAGGGCCGTGCCCTGATGGCACCGGAAGAAGTAACCCTGGCGGAAGTTCTGCAGCAGGAAGGTTACCGTACGGGCATTTTCGGAAAATGGCATTTAGGGGATAATTATCCAATGCGGGCTATGGATCAGGGTTTTGAGGAAGCCATCGTGCATCGCGGCGGTGGAATTACGCAACCGTCCTGTCCGGCGGATAACAGTTATTTTGATCCGGTCTTACTGCATAATGGAAAACCTGAAAAATATCATGGGTATTGCATGGATGTCTATACCAATGAGGCGATAAAGTATATTGAGAAAAACCGAAATAATCCGTTTTTTGTTTATCTGGCTACCAATACCCCTCATACACCTTTACAAATAGGTGATGAATACGCCGACCCCTACCGTTGTGCGGGACTGTCAGAAAAGACAGCAAGGCTGTACGGCATGATAACCAATATTGATGATAATTTAAAACGACTTCTTGATAAACTCAAAGAACTGAATCTTGATGAAAATACGCTGATATTATTTATCAGTGATAATGGTCCGGAACTTCAAACGCAGGATCGTTATACGGCAGGATTACGCAAGGATAAGGGATATGTTTATGAAGGCGGTATTCGCGTTCCCTGCTTTATCAAGTGGGGGAATAAATTCACACCCGGCAAACAAATTAATAAAATCGCTGCTCATATTGATATCATGCCGACCATCCTGGATGCCTGTGATATTACCAAACCCTCTCATGTCGAATTTGACGGTCTGAGTTTAATGCCGTTATTAATGGATAAAGACATCCCATGGCCGGATAGAAATCTGTATTTCCAATGGCACCGGGGAGATCAGCCTCAGAAATTCAGATGCTTTGCAGTACGTAATCAACGGTATAAACTCTTAAATGGAGGGACACCCGGACCGGAATGCAATCTTCCGGAGGATACACTCACGTTTGAATTGTATGATATGAGTCAGGATCCTTATGAAAAAGAGGACCTTAGCCGAATTCACCCGGACATTGCTGCAAAAATGAAAGCGGAATATGAGACATGGTTTAAGGATGTCTGCAGTACTCGGGGCTTTGAAACCCCTGAGATTTATATCGGCAGCCAATATGAAAATCCGACGGTTCTGACTCACGAAGACAGGAAGGGGGCCGCAGAATGGGGGACAGAGCAATATTACGACGCCTATTGGTGTGTAAAAGTTGTTCGTCAATTGGAGTATCATGTGGAGGTCCTTCTCTACAACCCCACGGAAACAGACGGTGTTTTACAGATTGTTTTTAACGACCGGAAATGGTCCAGTGCATTCAAAAAGGAACAATTGAAAATAACAGTTCCGAATATTCAGTTGCCCAAGGCAAGTGGACATTTGAAAGTATGGCTTGAAATGGAAAACAAAAAAGTATGTCCGTGGTTTGTGGAAATCGGGTACTAAAACGTTTTGTTCCGAATGATTTCATAAGTGCAACATAATTTATGTATTATCCTCTTTTTTGACGACATTTTTACACTGAAATAGATAGACAGAATTGACGGATAATGTGATTGAAACCGTATTTCAGGAGAATCGAGATGAGTGTTTTCCATAGAACATTTTTCAGCGTGTGCATGATCCTGTTTTTTGTTTGTATTTCATGGGCGCAGTCCAATGCCGTGGAATTTTATCTGGCACCCGACGGCAGCGACAGCAATCCCGGGACAAAGGAAAAGCCTTTTTTAAGCCTTGAAAGGACTAAAGAGGCCGTCCGGGCCCAATTAAAGCAAGCTCCCGGCAAACCGGCGGTCGTGAACATAAAAGGAGGAATCTATTATCTTGAGGCCCCGGTTGTGTTCACCGCCGAAGATTCCGGCGGTAAAGAATCGCCTGTTGTTTATCGGGCTGTCGATGGTGAAAAACCTGTTTTTACAGGCAGTCTGAAATTAAAGAACTGGCAGCCGCTTGTCAATCAGGAAAAATTGGCGTTGTTGAGTCCCGATGTAAAAGGAAAGATTTATCAAACCGATTTAAAGGCCGCGGGAATTCGTGACTTTGGCGACCCGACGGATATCGGAAAACGTCCCGATTTATATTGCAGCGGACAGCTTCAGCCCCTGTCGCGCTGGCCCAATCAGGGATTTACCACCGCCGGCCAGGTCAAGGGCGCTACCGCGCTGCCCCCAACCTACGCCAACCAGCGCGGCACAGTGGAGGGTATCTTTGAATATACCAGCCCGACACAGGATCGCTGGGCAAAAGAAAGCGATGTCCGGCTGGGCGGCTACTGGTATTGGGACTGGAGCGACGAGTACCAGAAAGTAGATAAAGTGGACAAGGATGTCCGGACTATATATCTCCGGAAACCCTATCATTCCTATGGATATAAAGACCATCTGATGTATTTTGGTCTTAATCTCTTTTGCGAAATGGATGTGCCGGGAGAATGGTATCTCGACAGAACCACCGGTGTGCTCTATTGGTTTGTTCCCGAGGGTATTAATCCCAATCAGGCCCAGGTTGCGTTCTCTGTCTTTAATGCCCCCTTTATGGTCGAAATGAAGGATTGTTCGCATCTGACATTTCAGGGGCTGACGTTCCAGGAGGGCAGGGGCAGTGCCGTTTCGATACGGAATGGGGACAACTGTCGGATTGCAGATTGCCGGATTGAACGTTTCGGCAAGGATGGAATTCATGTTGAAGGCGGTTCAAATCATGGTATCGCAGGCTGTCTGCTTCGCACGTTCGGCTGTGGCGGAATCAAAATCAACGGCGGCGACCGCAAAACGCTGACGCCGGCGGGCCATTTCGTTGAAAACACCATCGTCGAACACTTTTCGTTATTCAAACGCACGTATGAACCCGCCGTGCATGCTGCCGGCTGCGGCATACGCATCAGCCACAACCGCTTTCGTTTCTCATCCT
>CAZKAI010000052.1:0-30711 GCA_964550565.1 uncultured Pirellulales bacterium | reverse complement strand
TCAGCGAATTGCGGATCATCGCCCGGTCAAAATAATACGGGGCATACAAAACCCAATCGGAATCGGCAGGCAGATCCAGAACAGCCAGAGACTTGTCCTCATCGCTTTCATCCCAGAGTTCGACTGCATAACCTTTTTTCGGATAGGACGAGGAACTGATTCCCCGCACCTTGGCACCGGCCCGGCTCAGAAGCTGAGGGGCATTCGTCAGACGGCTGCGTCCATCGTATTGAACGTTAAAGACACCGACAACCGACGGCTTAAATATATGCGAGGTTGAGGGATTGTCATCGCCTAATGCCCCCCCGCCGAAGTTATCAATCACCAGCAGCGGCAGATTCGAATTAAATCCCTGTACGGACGGTGCCAGAAAGACATAATACTCACCGGTGACAGGGCCGGCAATTTTGCCCGGCTCGAAGGCTCGCGCCCGTACGACGGTTGTGGTCGAAATAGAAATGGGATTGGTATAGCGGATAGACTGCTCGGTTGGCTCGGAATTATTGGTGGTATAGTAAATCACGGCATTGGGATTATTGACCGAAAGCGTCAACATCTGCGCTTCAGTAAATACGCCACTGTCAATCGAAAATGTCACCTCCTCCTCAACGACACCGACAAAACCCCGACCGTTGCCTTGCCGGGGCGTCGGGCTGCTGAAATAACCATATTCATATCGCTGGGAATCACCAAACACCGTCAATCCATAAGAAATATCCTGATACTGCTGCGGATATTCCGGCGAAAATGCATGAGAAATGCTGCCGTCCGGTCTGACCAGAGCCAGGTATTCGCCGCCCTTGCTGAGCTGGAAGTTGGCATGCAGCGGTCCGGCCGGATCAACACGGTTTTTGTCTGAGGCAAACACCAGCAGAAACCCGTGGGCATCAATGCTGACATTGGGTAATGCCCATTTGTAGAGTTCATCCGGATCATCGGTCACAGACCATCCACTGAGATTGACGGCTGTATCCGAAAGATTTTTAAGCTCGATCCAGTCCGACGCAGCGCCGTCTTCATCCGTCAGGCCTTTATTATTACTTGCCAGAAACTCGTTGACAACGACCACCGGGCCATCCTTTTGCCAGTCCTCGGCAAGCCGTGCGAAATCGTTAAAGTCTATACCGCCGGCCTGATCAATATCCGCACACAAAGGCCCCGTACAGGCCCCCAACCACTGTCCTGCAAAAACAAGCAGATCCGACAGGTCCGTGGCACAATCCGCATTCAGGTCTGTATTCAGCGCCAGGCAGTCAAATGAAGGCAGCGCCGTCGTAAAATGCAATACGCGACCGGGATAGGTCTGCCCGTCCACGACAACATCCACACGCCAGTAATAAACCGTCCAGGTTTTCAGCAGACCGGGGGAAAACGTTTGGGCAGACTGGCTCGCGGCAAAGACGGAACTATCGCCGGCAGCCACAGCAGATTGCTGTTCACCGAAATAGACAGCATAGCTCACTTCCGACACTGAGCCGCTTAATTGCCATGTCAATTCCGTATTAACGGCCACCTCGACGGCCCCGTTGGCAGGAAATGCATGGGTGATCGCGGGACCTGCAATGTCCGTAAAGGAATTGGAAACAACCAGGTCATCCCACAGACTCTGCGCCCCACCAGCCAGACGCACTGACGTGCTCCAGTTGCTGCCGGTATAAGCGAGGGTCACATCAGCAGAGTTATCAGCGGTACCATGGTCATAATCACTGCTATCCGGATTGACCCACAAACGAAGCTGGTCGCCATCGAAATCCAGAGCCGACACCAGCCGATAGGTCTGCCCCACAATAACCGGGATGGTGCTTAACGCCCTGCCCGAGCCGGAGATTTCAATACCAAAAAATTGCGATCCTCCGGGCCGACCGAAAAAGATGCGTTCGGAACCAAAGTCATAACTGCTGAAACCGCACCAGGAATTTTCGGTCAGTTCGGTCATCGTGACCCCGTAGTACACCGTCCCCGACCCGCGAAATGCCCCCAGCCGCTCATCAGAACCTTCCGAGGACCCTTCTGTCGGGCCGTTGTATTCGCGGCGTGCACCGCTGGAATCAATGAATAAAGCTTTGTTCTGGACGACGGGGGAACCAAAGACCGTGTTCCAGTCGGAAACCGTCCTCGTGTGGACGCCGGATGTATTGCTCCAATCCCAGTACTGGCCCCCTGCCTGGCCGGCAATACCACCGTCACTGTAATTAAACTCTTCGATGCCGAGAATTTCGGCATGGGCAGTTATGCCGAAAAACAACGTACAAATAAGACAGAACATCAGTCTTTTCATCATGATTCCTCAGATTCAGGCAGAAAATCAATTCTATACCCAATAGCTATCGTTTTGCAGCTTTCACATTACCCCTATAATCTATAATATATGCCCACTTTGGAGACAGAGCATGTATTTTATCCACGACAATATGACTCATATTCGTTCTATCGTCTATAACTTAATGACAGATTGGCGTCATTTTGCACAGAAATAGGAGAAATATGCTCTTATTTATTGCTCAATATACAACTATAACGATCTGTAATTATGGGTTTATCCGGGCATTCACGAGACGATTAAATACATGATGCAGTCGTAAATTATTGTCTTTGGTCAACGGATTTAGATTTGCCGGCCAACTAGACTTTATACCAGTACTGAGCATTGCATATAGAGTGTACCGGGCAGGATGTTCGCCTTCGATGTTTTCAGTTTGCTATGTGCTTTTGCCAACCATTTTTGGCACGTACCCCTGAAACGGCCTAAAAGCAAAAAGGCGGAGCAGTCGTAAGTAACTGTCCCGCCTATACTTATCACATGGGCCCGCAAGGATTCGAACCTTGGACCAAGGGATTATGAGTCCCCTGCTCTACCGCTGAGCTACGGGCCCGATTCGCCGTTAGCGACAATACACAAATTCCTGCTCCATGCTATCGACGAAAGCCAGATAATAAAGTATAATGTTTTGTTTGTCAACCGGTTATCGTCTCTGGATAAAAATACTCTGAAATGTCTCAGAAAAATAAAAATAGTACCATAATGCCGCTCCCTGCAACGCAGGCAGAGATGCACTCTCTCGACTGGGATCGCCCGGATATTGTCCTGATTACCGGTGATGCCTACGTCGATCATCCCTCGTTTGGAGTCGCTCTGATTGGCCGATATCTGCAAAAACAGGGGTATCGCGTCGCCATTCTTGCTCAGCCGGACTGGCATTCGGCCGACAGCTTCCGGATTTTCGGCCCACCCCGTCTGTTTTGGGGGATTACCTCCGGCTGTATTGATTCTCGACTGAATAACTATGCCTCCATGGGACACCGACGTTCAGAAGACGTGTATAGCCCCGGCGGCAGGCTCGGTTTACGGCCGGACCGCCCGTTGCTGGTTTATTCAGCCCGCGCCAGAGAAGCTTTCAAAAATATTCCCATCATTCTGGGTGGTCTGGAAGCCAGTCTTCGTCGGCTCGTCCATTACGATTTTATCGAAGACAAAATCAAACGCTCGATCCTTGTCGATGCCAAAGCCGATATTCTTATCCATGGCATGGGTGAGCGAGCTATTGCCGAAATCTCCCGACGTCTGGATGCAGGAAAAACCATTGCAGACATGACTGATATTCCCGGCATCGCTTACCGAATTGTCCGGGATATTCCGGCCCCTGCGGACGGAGTACGGCTGCCCTCACTGGAACAGATCGAGCAGGACCGCCATCTGTTCATGGACGCGCAACTGACTTATCAAAAACACGCCCATCCCGGAGACAAATCCATCATACAAGACCAGGGAGCGGGTGTGATTGTGGTCAATCCCCCGGCCCAGCCGCTGGAAGCAGACGAACTGGATGCTCTTTACACTCTGCCGTTTACACGTCGGTGTCATCCGATGTATGATTCCCAGGGCGGCGTCCCCGCCATCAAGCCTGTGGAATTCAGCATCACCACCCATCGCGGCTGTTTCGGCGGGTGCAATTTCTGCTCGATATTTTTCCATCAGGGCAAAACCATCCGCAGCCGTTCGGTTGAATCCATTCTTGATGAAGCAGACCAGTTAATTCATCAGCGAGGCTTTGGCGGCACCATCACCGATATCGGCGGGCCCACAGCCAACATGTACGGCATGACCTGTACCAAAACAGGCCCCTGTATCCGCACAAGCTGCCTGTTTCCTTCATTATGCCCTAACTTAAAGGCCAACCATAGCCAAATGCTTAAACTCATGGACGCGGTCCTGACATGGCAGGGAGGAAAAAAACAGAAACTCCGCACCTATGTCGCTTCCGGCATCCGTCATGATTTGGCGCTCCAGTCGCCCGAATATATGCAGCTCCTGGCACGCCACTTTACCGGCGGGCATCTGAAAGTCGCCCCTGAGCATTATTGTCCGCATGTCCTGGAATTGATGGGCAAGCCCTCTTTCGAGGTGTTTGAACAATTTGAAGATAAATTTACACAGATGTCCCGCAAGGCCGGCCAAAACCAGTATCTGGTCCCTTATTTTATTGGTTCCCATCCCGGCTGCTCTCCCGAGGATGCGATTAAATTGACCGAATATCTTGTCAACCGCAACTGGCGATTACGTCAGGTACAGGACTTTGTGCCCGTCCCCCTGACAATGTCGGCAGCCATGTATGTCTCGGGACTGTCACCGCGGAAAAAGACGATTCACATCCCGCGCGGTCAGGGCGAAAAGAAACTCCAGCTTGCCCTGCTTCAATATCATGACCGCCGGAATGCAAAAATGCTGGCCAATTATCTGAGCACCAGGAATCTGCACAAGCTTCTGACTCGGATTCGTCATGCCCAGTCCCAAGGTGAACTGCGAAAAGGACGATAGCCTGCCGATGCCCCTCTGGATTGTATTCAGTTTATCAGCAATGCTGTGCGAAGTCGCCAAGGTATTGATTATCCGCAAGCTGTGCACCGGCATTCATTCCCGCCTTGTGGTACTGGCCTCACGCATCATTAGTGCGGCCATCCTGCTGCCGATGCTGTTTATCTGCGGGATTGGCTTCCCGCTGGATGGCATGTTCTGGCTGGTTATTCTGACCACAGCCCTGATTACGTTTGCAGGCAGTATCTGGATCACCGAAGCCATCCAGTTTGGCAATCTCACGATTGTCATGCCCATGCAGGCCGTAGTACCTGTTTTTTCACTGGTGACTCTATGGCTCGGCTGGCATGAAACACCGAAAAACGAATCTGTGATTTATATGCTGCTGAGCATGGCCGCTGTGGGCTGGACGCTGTATGCCGCTAACCGGGATAAATCCTCCGCCGGCAAATCGATTTACACGTTATTGTCTCTGGCCGCGGCGGTCCTGTTTGGCATCTCAACCATTCTGGACCGCGTAGCGATCAATCGTATCGCCCAGGGCGCCCTGGCATATACTGCCTGCTGGAATTTATTCAGCGCCATCCTTATGGCCGGCGAAACGTACCGCGTCAAAGCATTTCAAAAGCTCACGGTGCGAATGGCCGCCCCTCTGCTGTTGTATGGCCTTGCTGCGACCGGAGCCTTCTTAACCCAGCAATTCGCCGTCCAGTATTCCAAAACGATTGCCGGAGCAGTCGTCAACGTCAAATCCCTGGTGATGCTGCATCTTCCGATTATCGTTCTGCTTGGACTGGTCGCCTTGAAAGAACGCCCTAAACCCATGACCCTGACAGCCAGCCTGTCGGCCATTTTGCTGGCTTTTTTGCTTGTCCGTTCGCTGCTGTAAGACTATAATCCCGGCAACAATAACACAGGGATATCGCTATGCTGGAGCAGCTTGAAAATTTAAGTCCGATTACACAGGCTTTTATTGCCACCCTCTTTACATGGGGCTTGACTGCGGCCGGGGCGTCCATGGTCTTTTTCTTTAAAACCATTAACCGGAAATTTCTCGATTTCATGCTGGCATTTGCCGGCGGCGTCATGATTGCCGCCAGCTTCTGGTCCCTGCTGGCACCCGCCATTGAAATGGCCGAAAACCAGGGACAAATCGCCTGGATACCTGCCGTGATTGGCTTTTTACTGGGCGGAGCCTTTCTCCGTCTGATCGATTTCGTCATGCCCCACTTGCATCTTGGCTACCCAACCGACCAGGCCGAAGGCATTCATACTCACTGGCGACGCAGCGTCCTGCTGGTCCTTGCAATCACAATCCACAATATCCCTGAAGGTCTGGCTGTCGGTGTCGCCTTCGGAGCTTTGAAATACGGCCTCACAGAAGCCAGTTTTACCGCCGCTTGTGCCCTGGCTATGGGTATCGGCCTGCAGAACTTTCCCGAAGGCGTAGCGGTTGCCGTCCCCCTGCGGCGAGAGGGCCTCAGCCGAACCAAGAGCTTCTGGTTTGGCCAGCTCTCAGGCATGGTAGAACCGGCCGCCGGAGTATTGGGGGCCTTAGCAGTCACTATGGTCGCCCCCCTGCTTCCTTATGCCCTCGCTTTTGCGGCCGGTGCAATGATTTATGTCGTTGTCGAGGAAGTAATACCTGAATCCCAGCGCGAAGGCAACGCCGACCTGGCTACTATGGGAGTCATGCTGGGTTTTGCCATTATGATGTCGCTGGATGTTTCCCTCGGATAAACAAAAAAGACAGCGAAAAGATACTCTCCGCTGTCTTTTAAATCATGATCAAATAATCACTTATCCAATCGCGTCGGTAACGGCCTTCATCAGCATTTCGGGCTTGACCGGTTTTTCAAGGATTTGTTTGACCGGCAGCCAGGTTTCATCCGGCTCAAAACCAAACGGCAGATTCATCTCCTTGCGGACACCGGTGACCATAATTACGGGTGTCCCTTTAACTTCGGGTAATTCCTGCAACTGACGGGCTACATTAAACCCTTCATCCTTGGTGTTCATCATTACATCCAGCAAAATCAGATTGGGCTTGTTGGCTGTCGCCTTGGCCACACCGTCTTTACCATTGGCAGCCGAGGCGACCTGATAGCCCTTGGCTTCCAGCAGATTGACTACAGATTCCACAAAATCCGGATCGTCATCGATTACCAAAATCTTCTTCGCCATCTCGGTACTCCTGTATCTTTGTTTTCTTTGTGATCCCGGGCATTTTACCCACAGACCGCCTTATGACTCATCTTATCTCTATTTTGTTCTTTTGTCCCGGAAATTCAAGTCATTTTTCACAAAGAATGCAACTTCCGGTACAAAAAACTGATTTTTATGCTACCTGTGCTCCTTTACGGTACTGATTAATCACGGCAACAACCTTTTTGGCGTCTAATTCACCATAAATTTTGTCGTCAATCATAATCACCGGAGCAATACCGCAGGCACCCAGACAACGGGCTTCCTGCAAGGTGAACATCATATCTTCGGTAGTCTGGCCGACCTGGATTCCGAGTTCCCGCTTGATAGCTTCCAGTATCTCGGCGGCACCTTTGACATAACAGGCCGTACCGAGACACACGCTAATGGTATGCTTGCCAATCGGTTTTAGATTAAAATAGTGGTAAAAGGTCGCCACACCCCAGATATGAGCCGTGGGAATCTGCATTAGATCTGCAACCTGGTCCATCACTTCACGGGGCAGGTACCCAAACAAACCCTGCACCTTGTGAAGAACCGCAATCAGATAGGAATCCGGGTATTCTTTTTGCGAACAATCAGCGATAAACGCCTTCAGTTCATCCATTTTTTCCTGTGTAATTTCTGGCATCGTAGTACTCCGTCTTACTTGAGGGTATCTTTTGGGATAATCCCTTTCGGGAATTTCTGTTTATAGTGAGTGTGCAGCAGTTCATGAGCAATATGGCTGCCCGGCCGCTGCAGGAACTCTTTATACAGCTTCTGAACATCGGGGTTGTCATGACTGCGGCGAATGGTCTTGGACCGGTCTTCATCATACAGCGCCTGTGCCCGCTTCTTGAGTGCTTCCTCATCCAGCGGAATCGAATTGGCACCGGCATACGGCTGGCCGCCGCCGCCGACACATCCGCCGGGACATCCCATGATTTCGATGAAATGATACCGGCTGGGATCCTTGCGAACCTCATCGAGCAGTTTGCAGGCGTTGCCCAGACCATGAGCCACAGCAACGCGAATTTCCTGGCCGTCCATGACCAGCTTGCCTTCCTTGATGCCCTTGAGGCCGCGGATAGCTTCCACTTCGATATCAACCAGCGTCTGGCCGGTATAAAGTTCATAGGCCGTACGGATGGCTGCTTCCATCACACCGCCGGTGGTACCGAAAATCACGCCGGCACCGCTGGACATGCCGATCGGATGATCCTGTTCTTCGGGCTTGAGGTTGATAAAGTCAATACCAGCAGACTTTATCATCCATGCGATTTCGCGTGTGGTGATGGAAATATCCGTCGCCCGCATGCCGTTGACATCCAGTTCCGGCCGTGCTGCTTCGTATTTCTTGGCCGTGCAGCACATCGCCGCTACACTGAGAATCTTCTTGGGATCCACGCCGAGCTTCTGAGCAAAATAGGTCTTGGTAATCGCACTCTGCATCGACATGGGAGATTTACAGGTGGACACGTTTTCAATCAGGTCCGGATAAAACTGCTCAAGACACTTCATCCAGGCGCTGGAGCAGGAGGTAATCATCGGCAGCTTGCCTTTGTTCTGCACCCGTTCCAGAAACTCCGTTGCCTCTTCCATGATGGTCAGGTCGGCGGAAAACTGGGTATCAAATACATAATCAAAACCCAGCTTGCGAAGCGCCGCAACAAGCTGCCCTTCCATATTCGCGCCGGCTTCTATACCAAAGGCTTCACCAATGGCCGCACGGACGGAGGGGGCAAACTGTGCTACTTTAATCAGGTTCGGGTCATTGAGCTTTTCAAATAATTCCTGAGTATAATTTTTCTCCAGGAACGACGCCGTCGGGCAGACATTAATGCACTGACCGCAGGCGGTACAGACACTTTCGGCCATCGGCATGTTATAGGCCGGCATCACCACGGTATTAAAGCCGCGATGAGCCTGTGTCAGGTTGTGAACCTGCTGTACTTCCGAACACATACGAACGCAGCGTCCGCACAGGATGCATTTATCGGGATTGCGTATGATGGCCTGGCCGGACACATCCACGCCATACTGCTTGCGTTCACCTTCAAAGTGCCGGGCGCGAATCCCCATGGACGCGGCCAGCCGCTGCAGTTCGCAGTTGCCGTCACGTTCGCAGGTATGGCAATCCATCGGGTGGTTGTCCACCAGCAGTTCCACGATGTCGCGCCGGGCCCGACGCAGCTCCTGTGTATTGGTGTGAATCTTCATCCCATCATTGACCGGATAGGCACACGATGCAACGAAACTTTTTGCGCCTTCCACTTCGACAATACAGACTCGACAGGCACCCTCAATCGACAGCTTGGGGTGATAGCACAGACGCGGAATATGGAAACCCAGCTTGTCCGCCGCCTGCATAATCGTCTGGTTCGGCTCTACCTTGTATTCTCTGCCGTTAATATAAATCGTAATCAATTTTTCCATAGCTTATAATCCTTTTAGGCACGTGTGATCGCGCTGAACTTACAGGTTTGATAACACTGACCGCACTTGATACACTTGTTCTGATCAATCCGATGCTTTTCTTTGCGTGTCCCCTCGATGGCGTCAACCGGGCAAACCCGTTTGCACGCGCCGCAGCCGACACACTTGTCATTGATGGTGTAGCTGAGCAGCGACGAACAGACACCGGCACGACATTTCTTGTGATGAATATGCTCTTCGTATTCCTCTCGGAAATTCTTGATGGTGCTCAGGATCGGATTGGGGGCCGACTGTCCCAGACCGCACAGCGAGGATTTTTTAATCATCGTACCCAGACGTTCCAGCTTTTCAATATCGCCAGCCTGCCCCTTGCCTTCGGTGATCCGGGTCAGAATCTCCAGCATCCGCTTGGTCCCTTCACGGCAGGGTGTACATTTGCCGCAGGATTCATCCTGAGTAAATTCGATAAAGAACTTGGCAAGATTGACCATGCAGGAATCTTCGTCGATGACAATCATGCCGCCGGAGCCCATAATCGAGCCGGCCTTGGCCAGCGATTCATAATCGATGGGGGTATCCAGATACTGTTCAGGCAGACATCCGCCGGAGGGACCACCGGTTTGAATGGCCTTGAATTTTCGTTCATTGGGAATACCGCCGCCGATATCAAACACGATTTCACGCAGCGTCGTTCCCATCGGCACTTCGACAAGACCGGTATTGCGAACCTTGCCGGCCAGTGCAAACACCTTGGTTCCCTTGCTGGTGGCTGTTCCAACACCCGAAAACCAGGCGCCGCCGTCAAGCAGAATCACCGGAATATTGGCCCAGGTTTCCACGTTATTGATCAGGGTGGGCTTGCCGAACAGACCGCTGACCGACGGGAATGGAGGACGAGGCCGCGGCATTCCGCGGGACCCTTCAATCGAATGAATTAACGCGGTTTCTTCGCCGCACACAAAGGCGCCGGCACCCAGCCGAATTTCAATATCATAGGAGAAATTCGACCCTAAAATGTTCGTGCCAAGGAAACCGTTTTCCCGGGCCGCGGCAATCGCTTTTTCAAGGCGCTTGATGGCCAGCGGGTACTCGGCGCGAATATAAACGATACCCTTGCTGGAACCGATGGCATAGCCGCCGATGACCATCCCCTCAATGACCGTATGCGGGTCGCCTTCGATCGCGCTGCGGTCCATAAATGCACCCGGATCGCCTTCATCGGCGTTGCAGATCACATATTTTTCCGGCCCGGGCTGCTTGGCGGTGAACTCCCATTTCATTCCCGTCGGGAAACCGGCCCCGCCGCGTCCGCGAAGACCGCTTTTCTTGATTTCAGCGACAACCTGTTCGGGCGTCATCTCTGTCAGCGCCTTGGCCAGTGCTTCATAGCCGCGAAGCGACAGGTAGTCGTCGATATTTTCAGGATCAATGATACCGCAGTTGCGAAGCGCGATGCGCATCTGCTTGCCGAAGAAGTCCACATCGCCGAAGATGCGGAAAAACCGGTTGTACAGGTGGTCTTCCCCGATGACCAGGCGAGCCACCGGTTTGTTGTGCTTCAGGTGCGATTCGACAATTTCCGCGACATCGCCTTCGGTCACATTGCCATACATTACATACCCCGGGTTGACAATCATAATGGGGCCTTTGGCGCACATACCGAGACAGCCGCTTAAATGGATGCTGGCTTTCTCTTTCAGACCTTGTTTTTCCAGTTCTTTATCCAGCGCCTGACGAATCTGCTTGGACTGCTTCTGAATGCAGCTCGGCGCGTCGCACAGTGTAATCTTAAACTGAATCTTGGGCACAGTTGTTTTCCTTTCTATTCTCATCTGTCAGGACCATTCCGGTTATCGTAATCACCCCGTCATATTCCGGCCGGTCCTATCCTTAATTTCGCCTTTCAGGCATTTTCTGAGCAATCGGCTTAGATCAGCCACTCCCGGATCACTTCACCTTTTTTCAGATGCTTTTCGATGATGTCCTTGGCCCGCTGCGGCGTGACTTTGCCGTATTTGTACGGAATCTTGCCTTCTTCAACCACTTCCACCGTCGGTTCCAGATTGCACCGGCCGGCACAGCCTTTCTGACTCAGATAGACATCAGTCAGACCATTGGCGATGGCCTGACGAAATACGTCCATCACCTCTTTGGATCCGGCCGCAATCTCACAGGTCGCCATACCTACATACACCCGCTTGGTGGACAGATAGCCTTTGCTGATAATCCGAGCCACCGCCTGAGCGCGTTTACGCTTGATAATATCCATTGGCGTTACCACGATTTATCCCTTTCTATAGTAAAAATAAATGAATTCCCATTTTCTTTCGGTTCCACTTTGATTGTCCCGCCGTGGCTTTCGACAATCTGCCGGGTTATATAAAGACCCAGCCCGCTGCCTTTGACCAGTTTCTTTTCCGGCACGTCCAGCCGCGAAAATTTCTTAAACAGCATCGACGCCTGCTCAGCGGTTATCGGGCGACCGTCGTTATACACATCCACAGTCACGTACTTTTCATCCTGTCGGGCCGTCACGATAATCTGGCCCTGATCAATCCCGTACTTGGCCGCATTGTTAATCAGGTTGTTGGCCACAATCTGAAGCAAATCCTGGTCGGCATTCACCCGGATGGCTGGGTCCATCTGGCTGACCAGCGTCATGCCGCGGTCGGATATCTGCTTGGCAAAGGTCTGAACCGCCGGCTCGAACACATCTTTCCACAAACTAAACTCGGTCCGGTTGATTTCGAGGTTGCCGCGTTCAATCCGGCTCAGATTCAGAAACTTCTTGACCGTCGCCGCCAGGTAATCCAGGTTGCGGCAAATCGAATCCACGGCCCGCTTCTGCTTGAAATTAATCATGCCTAAAAAGCCGTCTCGAATCGAATAGGCATTCATCATCGCCGATGACAAAATCCCTTTCAATTCATGTGCCACAAATCCCAGCAAATCCAGATAACTCTTATTCAAATCTTCGAGCTTATCGTTGGTTACTTTCAGACTTTTTTCCCGCTCTTCCAGCTTCAGACTCATCTCGTTAAACGATACCGCCAGTTCGTTTAACTCCATAATCGTCCCCTGCGACTCCACCTCATGTCCCAACTCGCCATGAGTCAGCTTATGGGTCGCATCCCGCAGATGCGTCAGCGGCCGGCTGACCGAATCGGCAAGCCACACCGCAAACATCATCGCCGATAAACACGTCAGCAGGATGACCGCTACAAATGCCGCCAGCGCCCGCGCCGCCATCGCATTAAACGGCGCTTCCAGAATGCCGACATACAGGATGCCGATAATCGTCCCCTGAATATTGCGGATCGGCTCATACGCGGTCATATACCAGTGATTGACCACAAACGCCCGGTCGTGCCACTGAACGCCATTCTCAACCACCTGCTTATAGACCTCGTGACTGACACGAGTGCCAATCGCACGCTGACCGCGTTCATCCACTACATTGGTCGCAATCCGCACATCATCCAGGAAAACCGTCACCGTCCCAACCGGCCATTTGTCGTACATCTCCTGGCCGAAAACCAGGCTGCGAATACGGTCCACCAGGTAATAATCCTGGTTGGCCACTCGTCCGCCATAGACTACTCCGGCAAGTCCGCCGTCGGCATTCATCAGCGGCACCGCGTATTCCTTAACCATGGCCGAATTCAGCACTTTTAAATTGCTGGGGCGAGCCTTGGGTGTTTCCTGAATCCCAATCCTGCACCGCGCCTGAACCTCCGGGCTCATACGGGCGATTTCATCCCCTCCGGCAATCCGCGTCCCGCCGACGGTTTTACCCTGCTCAATACAAGCACGGACAATTTCACTCGGGCTTGTCTTGCCCTGCTCGACATCCACCCGATACAAATAATCCAGACTGATCTTCTGCTGCAAAACCGCCAGGTCGCTGTTCAAATCTACCAATTCAAGAGCACTGCCGATACGCTCGATTTCCGAGCTGTAAACCGTCCGCGCACTGTCGAGATAATGTCCCACCTGTCGCTTTGCACGTGCATAAATATCCTCTTTGATCACGTAAAAGCCCAGGGCGAATATACTGACTCCGAGCACAAAGATAATCGCCAAAAAAGCCAGCAGAATTCGGGTTTTCAACCGATGGATTTTCATGCCTCGATTTCAGGTTCCGCTTTTGCGCCTGCATTCACAAAATAAATCAGATTTTCCAGCTCGACTTCAAGATTAATACTGCTGACAACCACGTCATCAGCGCCGCGAAGCTGAATCGGGGCAAAGTTGAGAATTCCCTTGATCCCCGCCGAAATAATCAATTCCGACACATGATGAGCCGACACATCCGGAACCGCCAGAATCGCAATCCTTACGCTCTGCGACTGGATAAATTCCCGGAAATCTTCCAGCGGCAAAATGGGAATTTCAGCCAGCTTGTTGTACTTGGCCGGGTCAATATCAAATCCCGCCAGTACCTTAATTCCGCCTGCCTCGAAACCGCGGTATCGCATCAGTGCCTTGCCGATGTTGCCCATGCCGACGATAACCACCTTCTGGAGCTCATTTTTTCCCAGAATATGGCTGATTCGCTCAATCAGTTCATCCACGCGGTAGCCGCCCCGCCGATTGCCGGTAATCCCAAACAGGGAGAAATCCTTGCGAACCTGGGACGAAGTTACGCCAGCCGCATCTGCAAGATTGCCCGAAAAGACCTTCACAAATCCTAAAGACTTCAGTCTTTTCAGTGCGTTCTTATACCGCGAAAGCCGAATGATACATTTTCTATTCATTACCATGGTCAGGCCCTGCCCAAATTATCTCTCATCTGGCTACTTTTTGGTGTCTTTTTCACAAAAACAGAACAATAAAGAACATTCTTGGCATAATTATATTATTAAAGTTTACAAACGCAAGTTTTATTGCCTTGATTTTCACAATAATTTTAATCTGTGATGAATCTTTTAGGTGTGAAATTTAGAAAGCTGCAAAAGAAGATGCGGTTATTCTTTTAATAACTTTTGTGAAAAAAAGAACTTATAGATTAATTTACAATAACGTCCATTTTCTGCCTTCTTTTTCCATTATTTCCTCAGCACATGAAACAAAAGAGGCCCCCGCCGGATACATACACAAGTTTTTGTGATTTTCTGCCCAATAATCAAATATGGGCTGAATCAACTGCCAGGACAGCATTATACTATCCTGCCGGGTAAACAACATCTGGTCCCCCGTCATACAATCCAAAAGCAGCCGTTGATAAGCCTCCGGCATCTTCATCTCAAACAATTTCTGATAATCCACCGCCAGTTTCAGCCCGCTCATGCACAGCTTGGACCCGGGCCGCTTGGCCTGCAGACTCAGATATATCCCCTCATCCGGCTGAATCTGAAAACGCAGGCGGTTCGGCTCAAACTCATCCAGCCCGGCATTGGCAAACATCGAATGCGGAATATGCTTAAAGACAATAACGATTTCCGTCAGTTTCCGCGCCAGCCGCTTGCCCGTCCGCAGATAAAACGGCACATCTTTCCATCGCCAGTTATCGACCGTAAGCTTCGCTGCAACAAAAGTCTCTGTCTGAGACAAGGGATTTACTTCCGCTTCATCCCGATAACCGGGATAATGCTGAGACCCAACAGTCCCCGGACCGTATTGCCCGGCCACCACCTCCAGAGGAATCCGGTCCGGCGTGAACGGTCGAATACTCCGCAGCAGCTTGGCCTTTTCATCCCGTACCGAGTCGGCTTCGAATGCCGCCGGGGGCTCCATCGCCACCAGCGCCACCATCTGCAGCAGATGGTTCTGAAACATATCCCGCAGCGCCCCGCTTTGGTCATAATACCCCGCCCGGTGCTCAACACCGACACTTTCAGCAATGGTGATTTGGACATGGTCAATAAAATTGCGATTCCACAGCGGCTCGAAAATGCTGTTGGCAAACCGAAACACCATCAGGTTCTGAATGGTTTCCTTACCCAGATAATGGTCAATGCGATAAATCTGCGACTCATCAAAACACCGGTGCAAATGATCATCAAGATCTTTGGCCGTCCGTAAATCAGTACCGAACGGCTTTTCCACAATCAGTCGAATCGTCTGCATACGCCCCGTCGCCGCAGGACAAGCCAACTGCACCTCACGGAGTTTTTCCGTCACAGTCGTATAAAGAAATGGCGGCAGCGATAAATAAAATATCCGACACCCGTCCAGATTGTAGTGATTATCCAGCGTAACACACTTTTCACGAATTCGGGTATAAAAAGCAGTATCATCATAATGGCCGGATTCGTAATAAAACCGGCCGAGAAAATCGTGAAAGTTCTGCGCGTTCTCAATCCCTGCATTTTCGAGCGCCTCTTCCACCATATCCCGAAAACGGTCATCCGACAGCTCGCTTCGTCCGCAACCCAGCACATAAAATCCCGACGGCATCAGTTCCCGCCGATACAGTTCATACAGGCTTGGATACAGTTTCCGGCAAGCCAGGTCCCCGCTGGCCCCAAACACCACCAGTGACACCGGCCCTGCCGGCGTCTCGGCACACAAGAAGTCCTGCTTTTCCGCTGTCGCTTCGACTCGTTTCATAATTGCGCCTACAAAAAAACCCTCGGGATAAACCGAGGGTTATTAACCCGCTTATATGGCTTCAAATTCCTCTTTGCCCGCACCACAATCCGGGCACACCCAGCCGTCCGGAATATCTTCAAAGGCCGTTCCCGGATCCACACCGTTATCCGGATCGCCCTTGGCGGGGTCATAGATATAGCCGCACAGCATACATTTGTACTTTTTCATGGCTTACTCCTGATTCTTATATAAGGGTTCCAGTTTGTCACCTTTTCCAGTTCTATTTTTACAGGGGATTTCGTACAGGGTCAAGCGATTTACCCATTGAAAATCACTTTGATCAATTCCTCCGGCTCAATCCGGAAAAAAGCCCCCCTGCCCTCAAAAAATCCATGATCTCGGACAAAATGAATATTCAGGTCCGACCAACTGATGGATTGTCCCGTATCCAGCCGCTGAGCCGTCGTAATCCGTTTTTCATACCGTCCCTCATGCGGCCAGGGACAGACAATCACCCCTTTATAATCCTCGCTTTTAACCTCCAGCACTTCACTTGCCTGAATCCACGTCCCCAGCGCCGGGCGGGCCAAATCCCGTAAATCCTGCATCCTGGCCGCCACCTGCGAAGCATTATACCCAAGCCGCTGCAATACTGCCGCATCCTCGGCAATGATTTCCTCAAAGCTTCTTGTGTCCGTTCCCAGAAAACCGCCGGCAACCAGACGGCCTGAACGCAGCATCCCTTCCAGATTTTTATCCTGCGGCGACTGTTTCATATTCGCACCTTATGCAAATTTGTCATAATACACCTTGTCCTGCGGCATCCCCAGGCCGACAAGTACCTTGATCGACGCATCAATCATGCCCGGACTGCCGCAAAGATACCCTTCGTGTCCGCTCAAATCCGAATACTGGCGCTTAACCGCCTCCGTCACAAGTCCCGTCTGGCCGGTCCAGTTATCCTCCGGCTGCGGACGAGCCACGACCGGATTAAACGTAAACGACGGAATCGCTTTTTCAAATTCGGCCATCTGCTGTCCAAGACACAAATCCCTGACCGAATTGCCGCCAAAGAAATAGTCCGCTTTCCGCGTCGAGCCGGCATGATGCATCTGATGCAGAATCGACACAAACGGCGCCATCCCGCTGCCGCCGGCAATGAAAATCATCGGCGCCTGCGTATCGCTCATTTTGAACTCGCCATACGGCCCGGTCAACTGAACCGGCTGGCCCACCTTCAGATAATCAAACATCCACGTTGTGCAAATCCCGTTGGGCACCCGGCGCACAATCAATTCCACAAAATGAGTATCCTTCGGATCCGACGCAATTGAATACGCCCGGCTGACCTCATCAACCCCTTTCTTATACGCAGGACACGTAATCTGCACATACTGTCCGGCTACAAAATCCATCGTGTCCGGCCCAAGCAGCTCAAACCGGAAACGCTTCATATCGTATGTCAACTCCTCCACCGCCGCCAGTTTTGCCTGGTACTGCTGTATGGCAAACAGAAACGCCGGGATTTCAACTTCCATGTCATTTCGCACCTTGACCTGACAGGCCAGCCGAACGCCTTCTTTTCGCTCCTTGTCGTCCATATAAGGCGTTTCCGTCGGCAGCAGCGGCCCGGCCCCCTCCAGCACCTTGCACTTGCATACCCCACAGGTCCCCCGCCCGCCGCAGGCACTCGGCAAAAATATCTTCTGCTCTTTGAGCGTCGTCAGCAGCGGTTTGCCCCCTTCAACAGTCAATTCCTTTTTGCCCTTATTCAGCGTAATTTTGCATGGTCCGTAATTCTGGATCACCTTTTCGCTGATTACCAGAATCATCGCCAGCCCCGCCGCAATTCCGCTCAGAAGCAACACTGAAAAGATAAATTCCATCATTTATTGCAGTACCCCTGTAAAGCCCACGAATGCCAGTGCCATAATACCCGCAATAATCAGCGTAATTCCCGGCCCGCGCAGCCCGGCAGGAATCTTCGACTCGTCAATCCGCTGGCGAATCCCCGCCATCGCCACAATCGCCATCATCCATCCCACCCCGCTTCCGAAGCCAAAACCCACCGTCACAATCAGCGAATAGTCTCGAATCACCATCCACAGCACCGCCCCCAGAATGGCACAATTAACCGTAATCAGCGGCAGAAATATCCCCAGGCTCTGATACAGGGCCGGACTATAGCGATCAATAATCATTTCAATCAACTGGACAAACGCCGCAATAATAATAATGAACAGGATATACTTATAAAATTCCAGATTCAGCGGCACCAGCACCCACCAGTATGCCATCCAGTTCAAAATAGTCGTCGCCGTTATCACAAAGACCACCGCCGCCCCCAGCCCGACTGCCGTCTTGACTTCCCTGGACACCGAGATGAACGAACACATCCCCAGAAAATAGCTCAACAGAATATTCTGCGTAAAGATGGCGGCAAAGCAGGTCACCACCGCCATCCAGACTTCAGCTCCGATACTGCTTGGATCTACTGCCAGTAAGATCATGCCTTTTTCCCCTTGATTCCAATCGACCGACACACCCACAGCAGGCAGGCCAGCACAAAGAACGCCCCCGGCGGCATCACCATAATCACCCATTTATCCCACTGCGTCGAAAAATACGGCAGCGGATACCCCGCAAGCGTCCCCAATCCCATCACTTCCCGAATCGCCGCAATCACCAGCAGAATCACCGAATACCCCAGCCCGCAGAACAAACCATCCAGAAACGACGCCCATGGACGATTGGACTGGGCAAACGCCTCACAGCGTCCCATGACAATGCAGTTAGTGATAATCAAGCCCACATACGGCCCGAGATTGCGGCTCATATCCGGCCAATACGCCCGCAGCAGAATATCCACAATAATGACATAAAATGCGATGATCAAAACCTGCACCATCATCCGCACTGTCTTGGGCGTCCATTCTTTCAACGCCGACACCGTCGCACAGCTTAACGCCGTCACCAGCGACAGCGAAATACACATCACCGCCGTATTGGTCACATTATTCGTCACCGCCAGCGTGCTGCAGATTCCGAGTATCTGGCGAAAGATCGGATTATCGCGCCACAGGCCGTCCAGGATAATCTGGTTGGTTGTTTTAGTTGCCGTCTGTCCATTCATGGCTGTGTTGCCTCTTTTCTCTGACGCCACTGTGTTACCGCTTCGTTGAGCAGCTTTTCCAGCCGAACACAGGTCTGTGTCGCTCCGGTAATCGCCTGAATATCTTTTTCGGTCGCTTCCGCCGGAGGCCGAATGCGAATCGGCCTGGTTCCATCAGAGAATTGTTTTCCCGCAAATTGCTCATAGAAAAACGGCTCAACGATTCTGGCCCCCAGTCCCGGCGTCTCAGCCTGTTCATAAAACCAGACTCCCGTAACCGTCCGGGAATCCGTTCCAATCCCAATCACACCCCGAATCGGAGCCCAGAAACCCTGCCCTTCAAAAGGCAGCGCATACCCGGCAAGCTGTCCCCCCGGGCGATATTCATACGCATCCCCGGGCGTCCCGGGAACCGCAAAATCTTTTGTAAAAACTGCATGAACTTCTGCATCAGACTGAACCTGAACGGCCGGAAATACGGCCAGCGCCGCCCGCTCAAAGGCGATCTGGGCATTCGATTTAATCCTTGCGTCTGTCAAACGCGCCAGCCCGATCAGCAGCGTGCTGCAAATCGCTGTCAGGCCGAACATATAGACAACGGCAAAGTAGCGGGACTCTTTCATTTGCCCCCCTTGACTGCCATCGGCGCCGGCTTTTTGGGCCAGTAGGCCTTGACTGCATAATCCAGAATCGGAGCAAACATATTGCCAATCAGGATGCTGAACATCAGGCCGCCGTTGAATATCGAGAAGTTACGGATAACCAGTGTACAGATACAGATGATCAGGCAATAGGCAACCTTGGCCTGCTCCGTACGAGGGGAACTCACCGGATCGGTCGCCATAAAGAACGCCGCCAGCAGATACCCTCCCCCCAGCATCGCCGAGATTCCCTGTGGTACCGGCCTGACTCCGAATTGATAAAATATCTCACTGAGCAGCGGATACGCAACAAGCATCGTCACAATGATCGTCCGATTGGCGATTTTGGTAATCCAAAGATAAATCCCGCCCAGCAGAATCAAGCCCGCACTGGTCACACCCATGGTGCCCGGAATTCCGCCAAGAAATAATGCCTTCCAATATTGCCAGACATTAACCTTGATATGCTGGTCCTCGGATACAGTTACCGGCACAACCGAAACCACATCAGAATCCGTTGTCCAGACCGGTTCCAGCCGGCCCGCCTTGGCATGGGCCAGCGGAGTTGCAGTCGTCCGAGTTGAAACGCCGTTGGCATCGGTCATCGTACTCCATCGCCCCAAAGCCCCCAGAGGTCCTTCCGCAGGCGGATACCATGTCCCCGTCAGTGCAATGGGAAAGCAGATATACACAAAACACCGGCCGGCAATCGCAGGATTGAAAATATTCTTCCCAAAGCCCCCGAACATCTCTTTGGAAAATAAAACCGCAAACGCCATCCCGATGGCCATCACATGCCAGCCCACTCCCGGCGGCATCACCAGCCCGAACAGCACCGCTGTCACGAACACCGCCTCGCTGACCGGTTCCTTGCGCCAGCGGCAAAACAGCCATTCACATAAAAAACCCACGGCACAGCAAAACACTAATGCCGCAAGAGACCGCCAGCCAAAAAAATACACCCCCCCTGCAATGCAGGGTATCAGCCCGATCAGAAGTTTTCGCATTGCGGGCTGCTTGCGAAAAAAAGTTTTTTTAGATACGCCCATCGCCGATGTAATTCTTTCTGTTCGCAGGCTGTGCGACACGGAATGAAAACCGAAAGATTTTATCTGTCATTCAGCATCGCACTGCCTGCGGCATTTCTGACTTATTTCTTCATGGCCTGCAGCTTGCCGCCAATCGTTGACACATGCATCATTTCTTCAATAATAATCCCCTGAATTTTATCCTTGCCCTTTTTATCCGGCACAAAGTCTTTAATACCGACATAAAAGGCGATGGAATTCTTTTCCGCCTGCAGGGCCGCTCGCAGCACCTCGTCAGGGGATTCTTTACCGGTGAATTTCTGGTTGGGAGAAGCCTTCCCTTCCATTCCGTGGAAGTCCGCCATCGTCTGAAGATAATGGGCAACCTGGTTGTCCGGATCGTAAGTCACCGGCTCTTTCATCTCCGCCGTCAGCTCCCGGCGCATATTCGCAAATATCTTCTCATGCCCGTCTTCCATGGCAGCCATTTCCAGAAACAGCCTGCGCGCCTCCGCATCACTGCTGTTGTTGGCAGCTTCGCGATAAAAGCGTGCCCCGTTGCGTTCAATCTCCTCGGCCATTTCAAAAATTTCATCGACGTTGAACGTGATTGCCATCCGCTGTCTCCTTAAACTTGGGTTAATGTTTTATAACAACCTTTGTTATGAACTGCACGGTTACAGGAAGACCTGTTTTCTCATTGCCTGAATTCAATCCGCAAAAGCAGGGTATTAATCCGCGGGTGCCGCAGGAGGCGTATAAACACGGGCCGCCATTTCCTTATCCAGCATATACAGGGCCGCGCCGGGCTGCTTGCCCATAATTCTCAGTTGACCCAGAATCTGTTCGGCATTTTTCTCTTCTTCCACCTGCTCATTGACAAACCACTGCAGGAATTGATTGCCGGCGTGATCCTTTTCCTTGATAGCCAGATCAACCAGCATATTGATCCGCTCGGTCACATAGTTTTCATGCTTGAGCGTCGCGGCAAACACGGCTTCGATATCTTTCCATTCGGTCTCAGGACCGTCTATCGCCGTCAGCTTCACATCGCCGCCGCGTTCCAGAACATGCGTATAAAACTTCATCGCATGGCTCATTTCTTCCTGAGCCTGAATACGCATCCAGTTGGCGAACCCCGCCAGATTGTTTTTCTCACACCACGCCGACATCGACCAGTACAGATAGGCCGAATACGTCTCGGCATTGATCTGCTCATTAAATGCTTTTTCTATGCTTTTTTTCAACATAGGCTCATTCCTCAATCAGGTTTGCTGTTGATATTGGTACTGCTCACAATAGCGCCAACGGCTTAGGCTTTCCAGAAGCCGTGGAGGTTGCAGTATTCTCGTGCGACCACTTTGTCTGCCGTCACCATAAAGGTCGCTTCCGGAGCCTGGCCGGGACTCAGGAACTGCACATAGCTCTTGCCGTCGGCCAGCAGTTCAATCCATTCAATGTAGTGCTTTTCTTCCATCGGGTGAGCGACTGAACCGACCTTGACTTTGTACCCGCCCTGAATCTTTTCAATCACGGGGACATGTTTTTCTTTGGCCCCATCCGAGGTGTTCTCTGCCATCAGCTTCATCGGCTGGCCGCAGCAGACCAGTTCCCCGTCGCCGCCATGCATGACCATCACGATATTGCCGCACAACGTACATTTATACACTTCCAGTTTCGCTGCCATAATCTAATCCTTTCGTTTTCTCCGTCGCCTTCGGCGAGTCCTTGAGTTATCGTTTTCACTCTATTTACATGAGAGGATGTTCAATCCTTGATGTTTGGACTTGATAGTTTCGGCCAGAGCTTCAAGTTTCTCGAAATCTTCAGGCTTGGGTTGCCCCTTGACCATCACCGGCTCCAGAATTTCAGCCTTGAGATTGCCCAGCATGCCGGCCAATGTTTCAACCAGCTTACTGCCCCAGCCATACGAACCGATGATCCCGGCAAATTTGGTCTTGGGCTTCAGAGCATTCACTACAAATGCAGCGTAAGCCGCCGTTGGATGAGGCCCGACCAGAACCGTCGGAGCCGCCAGAATGACTGTGGCCGCATCAACCAGGTCAATTGCCAGATGCCCCAGATCAATCCCCGTCAGATTATACTGCTTGACACCCACGCCTTTGTCCATCAGCGAATCCACCAGGTATTCCACCATCCGGCGGGTACTGTCATGCATGGATACATAGGCAATGATTACTTTATTCTCAACCCGCTCACTGATCCAGTCTTTATAGGCATCCATAATCAGCGCCGGACGCGGATACACCGGACCGTGACTGGGGGCAATCATCGCAATCTCAAGCGGCTCCAGCTTCTTGAGGTTGCCCGCTATCGCACTGCGGAACGGCATCATAATCTCAGCAAAGTAGCGTTTGGCCGCCTCATAAACCTTGGCCTCATTTTCGACAAAAACAGAACTGGTGGCCTGATGCGAACCAAAGAAATCACAACTGAACAGAACCTTGTCTTCCTTCAGATACGTACACATCGTCTCAGGCCAGTGCACCCACGGGGTAATGATAAATTGGAGTGTCTTGTCGCCCAGCGACAATGTCTGGCCTTCCGTCACTTCAATGAATTGCTCTTCATCAACATCCAGATGCTCCAGGAGAAGCCCTTTGCACTTGGCATTGGTTACAATCTTGGCGTCTGGATACATCATCAGCACATCCACAATGCCCCCGGAATGGTCTTGTTCGGCATGATGACTGATGACATAATCGAGCTTGTCAACCCCGGCCCCAACCAGATGGCTGATCAGGTCCTGGATTTTCGCCGGGTCAACGGCATCTATAAGGGCTGTTTTTTCAGAGCCTTTAATCAGGTAGGCATTATAGCTGGTTCCGTCCGGCAACGGAATCAGTTCGTCAAATAACCGACGATCCCAGTCCTGTACGCCCACGGAATAGACGTTTTTTGTTAACGCACGCATCCTCGTTGTTCCTTTCTTTCGCTTGTGCGGCCCAGGGGGGCACCAAAGCTGATTCTATAGCACCTGCTGCACCGCTTTTAAGACCGAATCATAGTCCGGCTCGGTGGCCACTTCCGGCACGATTTGAATATACCGAATCGTTTGCTGTTTATCAAGCACAATGACCGAACGAGCCAGCAAATGCAGCTCTTTTATCAAAAGCCCATAGGCCTTTGCGAATTTGGCATCTTTGTAATCACTGAACGTTTTGACCTTGTCCACACTGGCCGCACCGCACCAGCGTTTTTGGGCAAACGGCAAATCCATACTAATGGTCAAAATCACCACATCCCCCAAAGCCCCTGCTTTTTCATTAAATTTACGAGTCTGAATGTCGCATACCGGGGTGTCCAGAGACGGGACCGTAGAAAGTACCACCACTTTACCCGCAAATGATGATATGGCAACATCCGACAGGTCATTTCCCGTAACGACTGCTTCAGGTGCCTTTTGACCCAGTTTCAGTTCCGGCCCAGCCAGTGTCAGCGGACCACCCTTAAACGTCACAATTCCTTTTCTTTCTTCCATGTTTGTACTCCTTTGGCAGCCAGTCAAGCCTATCAGGACCGCCGTAAATGTTATCCCCAGAATTTTTATCCATTTTAACATAACTATATACCAATAATTTCTTGTCAGCTCCTGTTTACCAAACGAACCCAAATTCATGCTTTTTTAACTATAACACTCCTGGGTGCCGGGTCCGCCTTTTGTTAAGTTCGGACCCGGCCTCCTCTCCAGAAGCGTCTGCCAGTATAATTTAAAGCTGGCAATATCAACAATATTAGTAATTTGTCGCTTCCAATTCAAAATGAGCCTGGGGATGTGCACAGGCCGGGCAAACCTTCAGCGCCTCGGGACCTTCATGGACATAACCGCAATTGCGACATACCCAGCGAACTGCCTGGTCTTTTTTGAATACCTTGTTGGTATCCACATTCTTTTTCAGGGCCAGATAGCGATCCCGATGCCGTGCCTCAGCAACTGCAATCTTGCGGAACACGGCCGCAACTTCCGCAAACCCTTCTCCATCCGCAATTTTCGCAAAATCCGGATACATCGTTTTGGTTTCATAATCTTCCCCCGCCGCTGCTTCCTCAAGATTCTGCGTCGTGGTTCCAATGACCCCAGCCGGAAAGGCCGCACAAATTTCTACTTCGCCGCCTTCGAGAAACTTGAACAGTCTCTTGGCATGTTCCTTCTCCTGATTTGCGGTTTCTTCGAAAATCGCCGCTATCTGCTCAAAGCCTTCCTTTTTCGCCTGGCCTGCAAAATACGTGTAGCGATTTCGAGCCTGGGATTCCCCGGCAAAAGCGGTTAAGAGATTTTTTTCCGTTTTGGTTCCCTTCAAACCCATTGTGTAACCTCACTTTCCTTAAATTATGGTTAATTAAACAGTTTGATTATGTAGTGACTGATTTTGACATGTCTCACAAAGTCCTTCCAAATAGACTGTTTTTCTCAGGACTTTAAACTTCCCTTCAATTTCATGCGGCAGTTCAATATTGTCAAACGGCGGATGGTGAAAGTCAATAACTTTACCACATTTAATACATAAAAAATGTTGGTGATCTTCCAAGCCGCCATCAAACCGCCTTGGCTGCCCGGTACCTTCGACGACAAATGCCGCCCCAATCTCGGCCAGCGTCAGCAGCGTTCGATTAACCGTATCCAGCGAAATAGCAGGCATTTCCTTGCGGACCTCACGATAAATATCTTCAGCAGTAGGATGCATGTCCGTATTAATCAAGGCTTTATAGATAGCAGACCGTTGCGGGGTCAGTTTTAATCCAGACTCTCTGCATCGCCTTTCAAAATCTTTTACTTTGATACTTATCTGTTCGTTATCCATTCTCTTATAATACCTAATTAGTATTTCCTATCAAGTAATATTTACTACTATTTAGGATTTAGGTTCGAGAATTTTTTGTAAAATGAAATAATCTTGTCTTTTTTGTTTTTTCCGGTAGAAATACTACTTCTAAATTTAAGTGCTGTTTTAAGGAATGGAATAATACCTATTATGATTAAGACATGGCTTTTAGCGGTAATGGTTGTTTCCAACTTTGGATTCGCACAAGAACAAAACGAACCCAATAACAATAACAAAACAATACTTCAGCGTGTTAAAAACAGGGATTTCCCCTCCGTATTTCAGGCATGGAGCCCCTGTGACAGCATCAAAAATGAGGATGCCGACACAACCATCGCCCGACACGACCTGATTTTCTGTATGCCGGACCATTTGGGTTTGAAATGGAACAATTCCCATCTGGGCCTTGCTGACAACCTGGACGCCGACAGCGTTCAGGCAGCCCTGCAGCGGCGTACCAACCTCCTCCAAAAAAATCCCAATCTCATTATTCTGGCTGAAATCCGCTACTATGACGCCCCAACTTCCTACCTGCCGCAGGATCATACCTGGTTAAGACGCGATCCCAACGGCATTCCGCTGGTGGGATGGACCGAAGGCGGCCATTTATTATTGGATTATACAAATCCGGAATTTCGTGAACACATCGCCAAACAGGCCAAAGCCGTTATTGACTCCGGCGTCTACGATGGCATCATGCTCGATTGGTGGCGGGACGACGCCGACCGGCTGGAACTGATCAAAATCATCCGTAAAGCAGTTGGCACCAATGCCTTAATATTGTGCAACACCAATGATAACACCGCACCGCAGTCCGCTCCCTATATCAACGGCTATTTCATGGAGTGCACCCGCAGCAAAACCTCCGCTGACTGGGAACGCATCGCCAATACTCTGCAATGGGCCGGGGAAAATCTGCGGAAGCCAACCATCAACTGCCTGGAAACATGGTATCATAACTCCAGACAAGACATGAACTTAATGCGTGCTACGACCACGCTGTCCATGACGGTCTCGGATGGATATTGTCTGTTTTCGGATCCCAATCCCCTGCTCACTCCGGACCATCTGCATGACTGGTATCCGTTCTGGGACACCAAGATGGGCAAACCTACTGCCAAAGGCAAAAAAGAGGACAACGGCTGCTATACCCGCACGTTTGAAAAAGGTCTGGCCGTCTACAATCCCATAGGCAATCCTTCTGCTGTGTTTAAATTCCCCAATCCGGTAAAAAGCGCCGCCACCGGCAAGAAAGCTACCGAACACACCGTCCCCTCGGGAGATGGCGATTTATTCCTGAATTGATTCCGTCGGCTGGCTCGGGCGGATTTGTTTATCCATCCGCAATCAAGCCGCAAAAAAAGTGGAAAGCGGGCCCATTCCGGATATAATATCCGCCGAGCATCGGAAATGACGGCACAAAAGTGCCTAACTCATTCCTATGGATATACTTAGCCGCCATATAACGGATACGACAGACAGGATACGGGAAACATGGATATTTGCGACATAGCCGCCGGAGCAAAAAAGGCATCCATTGAGCTTGCCGCGATGGACAGTCAGCGAAAAAACGCCGCACTGGAGGCCATCCGCACAAACCTGAAAAGCCATCAGGACAGAATCATCGCCGCCAATACCGAAGACATGGCAGCCGCCCAGATGGCGGGCCTGGCAACGCCGCTGCTCAAACGCCTGAAATTTGACGCCGCCAAGATCGACGAGGTCTGCAAAGGTCTGGAAAGTCTGATTAAGCTCAACGACCCCGTTGGAAAGACCCTGTCGGCCATGGAACTGGACAACGGACTGGAACTCTATCAGGTCAGTTGCCCCATCGGTGTCATCGGCGTCATTTTTGAATCCCGCCCGGACGCCCTCGTGCAGATTTCCTCCCTATGCCTCAAAAGCGGCAACGCCGTTCTGCTCAAAGGCGGTTCCGAAGCGGCCCAGACCAATAAGATTCTGGCCGAGATCATCTCCAATGCGACCATTCAGGCTGGAATGCCGGCCGGCTGGCTGGGTCTGCTGGAAACCCGCGATGATGTCACAGCCATGCTCAAACTGGACGACTCTATCAACCTGATTATCCCCCGCGGCAGCAACGCCTTCGTCCGGCACATCATGGACAACACCCGCATTCCCGTCATGGGACACGCCGATGGCATCTGCCACGTCTATATCGACAAGGCCGCCAATATCGACATGGCCGTCAAAGTCACCGTGGACTCCAAATGCCAATACGCCGCCGTCTGCAACGCCGCAGAGACCCTGCTGGTGCATCAGGATATCGCCGCCGCTTTCCTGCCGCTGCTCAAGGCCGCCATGGATGAAAAGAAAACCGAACTCCGCGGCTGCGAACAGACCCGCAAGATCATCGACTGCAAACCCGCCACCGAAGACGACTGGAAAACCGAGTATCTCGATTATATCCTGTCAATTCGGGTCGTCCGCAGCCTAAGCGAGGCCATCGACCATATTAATCACTACGGTTCCGGCCACACTGATGCTATCGTGACCGAAGATAAACAGGCCGCAAGCTGTTTTCTCAGCCGGGTCGATTCGGCGGATGTCTTTTGGAACGCCAGCACACGCTTTGCCGATGGCTTCCGCTACGGACTGGGCGCCGAAGTCGGCATCAGCACCCATAAACTTCACGCCCGTGGACCGGTCGGGCTGGAAGGCCTGGTCATCTATAAATGGCTCCTGGCCGGCAAAGGCCACATCGTCGATAATTACAGCGGCCCCGCCGCCAAAGCTTATACCCATAAAAAACTGGATACACACTGGACTTTCTAACAATGAGAAACTTCAGCAGCGCAAAACGTGTCGTCGTCAAAGTCGGAACCAACACCCTGACCAAAGGCAGCGGCATCGATATGGATTATATCCGCAATCTGGCCGGACAAATTGCCCAATTGCATCGACAGGACAAACAAGCCATCCTTGTCACCAGCGGCGCCATCGGCATGGGAGCCAAACGCCTCGGCCTGCCCGGCCCCATCACTGAAATGCAGTACCGCCAGGCCTGTGCCGCCATCGGCCAGCCCCTGCTGATGCATGAATACCACGATGCCTTCGCCGAACAGGGACTCATCGTCGCCCAGGTCCTGCTGACCTCGGAAGTCCTCAAAAACCGCAAAAGCTACCTTAATCTGAAAAACGCCATCGAATCCCTGCTCAAGATGGGCGTCATCCCCATCATCAACGAAAACGACAGCGTCTCGACCGCGGAAATCGGCACGGCCTTCGGCGACAACGACCGCCTCAGTGCCCTGGTTGCCAGCAAGATTGACGCCGACGTCCTGATTCTTCTGACCGATATCGACGCCCTCTACGATAAAAATCCCAAAGAGCATCCGGATGCCCAGCCCATCAAACTGGTCAATGAAATTTCCGACAAAATCGTCAAAGCCGCCGGCGACAAAGGCTCCATATACTCCACCGGCGGCATGAAAACCAAAATCATGGCCGCCAGGATCGCCGCCTATGCCGGCTGCAGGGTCCTGCTGGCCCACGGACGCGAAAAAGACGTCATCCGTCGATTACTGGACGGCGAAGACCTCGGCACCCTGTTCATGCCCAAGGAAAAACTGTCAAACCGGACCCGCTGGATTCTGAATAACGCCGCCGAAGGCACCATCTGGGTGGACGACGGCGCCATGAAGGCCCTGCGAAACCACAAAAGCCTCCTGCCCAGCGGCATCCGCAAAATAGAGGGCACCTTTGAAGTCGGGGCGGTGGTCATGGTCAACGACGCCGCCAAGGCGGTCGCCAGCCTGTCCAGCGACGAATTGAAGATGCTGGCCGGCAAGCACAGCCGGGAAATCCGGTCGCTGCTGGGGCCGGACCGCCGGGATGTCGCCGCGGTCCCCGAAGATATCGTATTTCTGGACAATCCGGCAGGAGATTTGTCTTGACCGGCCGGGCTTTTTCGGATATGGTAAGCACCTTACTTTCGGCCGGAGTGGCGGAACTGGCAGACGCGCAGGATTCAAAATCCTGAGGGGTTCACTCCCCGTGTGGGTTCAAGTCCCACCTCCGGCAGTGGGTTTTCAAGTCCCAAGAGCATTTATGCTTATCGAACCGTCCACCATCCAACAATATGAAATTGATTCCTGAATGGGTCATATCGTATTCGCAATGCTCTCTCTTGGGATTTCGTTGAGATAAATGCTGAATGAGTCACCTTCGGGAATTCGAATTCACATGCATCGTACGGAACAACCGAAATACGATATCCTGATATCAAGTCATTTTTCATACCATCAAGAAGAGTGTCGTGGATCGAAACAATATCAGGATTCTTGAGACTTTGCCCCTTAATGGTATTTTCACATATACTGACTGTAAATCGATGGATTCTGTAGGTCAAATGTAAATGTATCACCAATAAGATTAAGGCAACTATTATAAAGGCGTATAAGCATTTACGACGCAACTTGGTTTTCCCATCTGTTCGTTTAAAGAACATGTTTTTCTCCATTAAGATCCAATTACAATTGTCCCCTCAAGTGATCGCATCATCTAAATGAGTAATCATAGTAAGCTTTATGATTTTTAGAATCATAGACTAGATGTAAACCTCCACCGTTATCCTGGATGGTATGGTATTCATACCCCTCCTTTACAGTCGCCATCCTCTTTGAATCATATTCAGACAGTTGATTGGGATCATCGGCATCAGGATAGGACGTTGTGTGACCTGAATAGCGGAAAACCTGTATGGGACCGTCAATAGAGGCCAATTGGATATCGTTTTCTTTTGCCCATTCTAAAAAATCCTTTTCACTGACTTCGTATTCATACGTTGTGCGATATGTAGGTGCTCTCCAATAAGATATATTTTGGGCTGAACCTGGCAAGAAACTGAGCCAGTCTGGAAGTCCTTTTACATCTTTGACATTCTCAGCCGTCTCTACAGTCGTTAAGAAAGCAATCATTCTCCTGCCCGCAATGAAACCTGTGATTATAATAATCGCAAACAGAACAAGGGCAATGACTTTTCTTTTATTCATTTTCATGTATTAAAGCCTGCTAAACACAATTATCACAGATTAGTTGTACGATTATCAAAATACCTTATTTGCCATAATAATATGCTTTGAGCCAGGCATATTGC
>CAZKAI010000051.1:27553-31188 GCA_964550565.1 uncultured Pirellulales bacterium | reverse complement strand
TCGGGGTGACTGGATTCGAACCAGCGGCCTCCTGGACCCAAACCAGGCGCTCTAGCCAAGCTGAGCTACACCCCGCGGTGCAAAGTTGGGTAAATAAATATATAATCCGTCTCCAGAAAAGGCAAGAAAAACCTGTTGAGGAATATTTCAGGCCGGATTTGACCCAGTTGCAGGCCTAAAACATTGACTTTACCCCCCGTTTCTCTTAGTATGTCCTGACTTTTAAGCGTATAAGAAAGAAGGTTGGTTATTATCGACCGGAATGGGTATAAATCCAGATTGAGAAAGGTTATCTATGTCTGAATCCAAAGTCAAACTGAGAACCAGACCCTGTGTAATGATTATCCGGGATGGATGGGGATGGAATCCCAACCCGGCAGAAGATAAATTTAATGCGATTAAAGTGGCCAATGTGCCGACCGATACGATGCTGATGAATAATTATCCGAACTGCCTGATTCGGACCTACGGCGAAGATGTCGGCTTGCCGCAGGGAACCATGGGCAACAGCGAGGTCGGGCACCAGAATATCGGGGCCGGGCGTGTGGTCTATCAGGATTCGGTCCGGATTACCGTGGCGATCCGCGATGGGGAGTTTTTCGAGAATGAAACCCTGCTGGCTGCGATTCGCAGTGCCAAAGATAACGGCAAAAAGCTGCACCTGTTCGGGCTTTGCAGCGATATCGGCGTGCATTCGCTGCTGGGGCATTTGTACGGCCTGCTGGAAATGTGCAAACGCAACGGCCTTAAGGATGTGTATCTTCATGCGTTTACTGACGGGCGTGATTCGCCTCCGACCAGCGGCGCGGGGTATATCGCCGATATCGAAAAGAAAATGGCCGAAATCGGCGTTGGAAAGATCGCTACCGTGATGGGGCGGTTTTATGCGATGGATCGGGATAAACGCTGGGAGCGCGTTGAGGTGGCGTATAAGTGCCTGACTGAAGGCGCCGGCCACGCTGCCAAGTCTATTCTTTCGGCGATGCAGGAAAGCTATGCCAAAAACATCACCGATGAATTCATCGAACCGACCTATGTTGCCAATGCTGCCGGCAAACCGATTGCCCTGGTGCAGGACGGCGACAGCGTGATATTCTTCAACTTCCGCGGCGACCGCCCTCGCGAATTGACGCGGGCGTTTGTGGATGCGGAATTTACCGGTTTTGCGCGGCATATTCAGCCCAGGACGGCGCAGTATGTCTGCATGACTGAATATGATTCAAAGATTCAAACGCCGGTGGCATTTCCGCCAATTCGCAAGATGCCCAATATTGCGGGCGAATATCTGAGCAACCTGGGGCTTAAACAGTTTCGCTGTGCCGAGACGGAAAAATACGCCCATGTGACGTTTTTCTTCAATGGCGGCCGCGAAGAGCCGTTCGAAGGAGAAGAACGCCAGATCGTTCCTTCGCCGCGGGTCAAGACCTATGATATGAAGCCGGAAATGAGCGCCAACGAAGTCTGCGATGTGATATGTGAAAAGCTGGATGCCAATCAGTTTGATGTGGTCATCTGCAACTTTGCCAATCCGGATATGGTGGGGCATACCGGCGTTCTTGAAGCGGCAGTGACAGCGGCCCAAACGGTGGATCACTGTGTCGGCCGGATTCTGGATAAGGTCAAGGCGTTGGGCGGCAGCGCCGTGATTCTCGCCGACCACGGCAACTTTGAAAAGATGTGGGATTTTGAAAACAATATGCCTCACACGGCCCATACGGTTGGTGAAGTGCCGTTCATTGTGTTTGATGAGGCCTTCAAATCCAGAAAAATGGCGTCCGGCGGCAAGCTGGCCGATGTGGTACCGACGTTTCTGGAGGTGATGGGATTGCCCAAACCGGCAGAGATGACCGGCAAGAGCCTTCTTCTGTAAATGCCTTTCACAGGCAGGGAAGTGTAATTATGGGCAGGATTGCCGTTCTCGATGACAATATGATTAATATGATTGCGGCCGGAGAAGTCATCGAGCGGCCTGCCAGTATTGTCAAGGAACTGCTGGAAAACAGCATCGATGCCGGGGCGACACGGATTACGGTTCTGGTCGAAGACGGCGGGCGCAAACGCATCGCTGTAACCGACAACGGCTGCGGGATGGATGCCGAAGATTTGCAGTTGGCGCTGGAGCCTCATGCGACCAGCAAGGTCCGACAGGCCGACGACCTGCATGTCATCCGGACGATGGGCTTTCGCGGGGAGGCTCTGGCCAGTATTGCCTCTGTAGCCCAGGTGACACTCATCAGCCGTACGGCCGATTCCATCCAGGCCAATCTGTTCAATTGCGATTGCGGCCAGAGGGAACCCGTCCGCCCGGCCAGTGCCGATATCGGGACAACAGTAGATGTGCGGAACCTGTTTTATAAGCTGCCAGCCCGGCGGAAATTCCTTCGCACCGCAAACACCGAAATGACGCATATCATCGAGCATTTTACACGCATTGCCCTGGCAAATTTGTCGCTGGATTTGACGCTGATTCACAATACCCGGGAAACCTATCGCCTGCTCGGCGGACAGACGCTGACCGAGCGGGTGGGGATTTTGTTTGGCAAGGAGCTGGCCGAGACCATGATGCCTATTCGCAAACAGGAAAAGGGGATGGAGATTTCCGGCCTCATCGGCAAACCCGCCGCGGCGCGTACCAGCAGCACATATCAATATGTCTTTCTCAATTGGCGATTCATCCGGGATAAATTCATCCAGCATGCCGTGCGGCAGGCTTATCAGGGCCTGATGGAGCCCAACCGCTATCCGGCGGTGTTTTTGTTCCTGGATATGCCGCCGGAACAATACGATGTCAATGTTCACCCGACCAAGGTCGAGGTGCGTTTTGAAAATTCCAACCTGGTGCATTCGCAGGTTCTGGCGGCGCTGCGGGATAAACTGCTCAGTACCAATCTGGATGTCGGCGGGAAGATGCCGCCGTCGATGGAATTCGGTCCTTTGCCGGAAGCTGGGGCGGAAGGGGAGTTTGCCCGGCGTCAGCGAATTCTGGATGCGGTCGAGGATTTCTTTAAAAAGCCGGCAAGTTCGCAAAAGACATTCGAGTTTAAATCGCAGCGGCACGAGCCGTTGTTTGGAGAGCCCCAGCGAACTCCATCCGAGACAATCGCTCCGGATACAATCCCGGCCTATCGGGATATCGAACTGCCGATTGCTCCGCAGAAATATCTGCAGGTCCAGAATAGCTACCTGCTGCTGGCAACTGAACAGGGGTTTGAGGTCATTGACCAGCATGCATTGCATGAACGAATTTTGTTTGAAAAGCTGTGCGAGAAAATCCGGCAGGGCAGACTGGCCGCACAGCGATTTCTGACGCCGGTTGTGATTCAGGTCACACCGCAGCAGGAAGAAACGATGGAGCATAACGCGGCTTTATTCGACAAGCTGGGTATTGAGCTGAGTATGTTCGGGCCGGGGACTATTGCGATTCAGGCCTTTCCGGTCCTGTTGGAAAAAGCGGAACCGGGGGAATTTGTCCGGAATCTGCTGGATACGCTGGCTTCTACTGCGACGTCCGACCAGCCGGAAGACCTGCTCAAGGAAATCCTCGAGCGGGCGGCCTGTATTGCGGCTGTTAAGGCTGGACAGCCGCTGACGGAAACCGAGGTCGTGCAGCTGCTTGCGGATCGCCAGAAGTATCC
>CAZKAI010000051.1:16944-27453 GCA_964550565.1 uncultured Pirellulales bacterium | reverse complement strand
TTCTGGCAGCCGGATATGGAAGCGATTATTGCCGTACAGCCGACACTGGTTGTAGCAATGGGTTTTGACCAGCAGGCGGGTCTGGCCGGACGGCTGAGAAAAATGGGATGCCAGGCATTATCGCTGAATATTGAATCCTTTCCGGAGTTGTACAGCGGAATTCAAACCCTGGGGCAATCCGTGAATCGTCCCCGGGAAGCCGGCCAGTTGATGCGGAGGATTCAGGAAACCCAGGAGAATCTCAGACATCGATTTGCAGGCCGGGCTGAACCGCGGGTCCTGTGGGTCATCCAGCGGGAACCATTGCGGGTGGCCGGGGTGGATACGTTTGTCGATGAGATGATTCGCACCTGCGGCGGCCGGAACGCGATTGGTAAAACCATTCATCAGTATCCGCCCATCAGCCAGGAAACATTGCTGGCCACGGCGCCGGATATTATTATTGAGCCGGCCGATACGCAGGCCGATTTCGAACGGCTGTCCCATACGATCGATGAATTTTACGGGCGATACCCGAGTCTGCCGGCGGTGCAGGATAAACGCATTTATGTTCTGGATGGCGACCTGGTCAGTCGGCTGGGACCTCGTATTGAACAAGGCTTGAAAGAAGTCGCCAAGTGTCTCTGGCCGCAGGAGAAATTTAACTGATGATTAAAACGCTGACTTCCAGCACCATGTGGAAATACATTTTAGTCAGCCTCACAGGATTGCTGGCGGCGGCGGCGATATGTTCCCTGTTTGGATCCGAGAAAGTTGATTTCTCGCGGGTATGGGGTGGGATTATTGGACAAACTGATGGCGGATTTAATCAGGACTATATCATCTATGTGCAGTTTCGACTGCCGCGGATTTTTCTGGCCGGGATTGTCGGGGCGGCGCTGGCTTGTGCAGGGACGGTGCTGCAGGCCATTTTACGTAATCCGCTGGCCGACCCATACCTGTTGGGAATTTCCAGCGGAGCGGGTTTGGGGACGATGCTGGCGGTGATTGGCGGTCTGGGGGCGACTGTGCTTGGAATATCTTCGATTACGCTGTTATCTTTTGCCTGTGCACTGGGTACGGTGTGGATTGTCTGGCTTCTTGGGGGGCGAGGGTATAAGGGCGGCATGGCGGGATTGCTTCTGGCCGGCGTGGTCGTGAATGCATTTCTATCGGCGGTGATTATGTTTTTGAATTCCATCGCTGCGGCCAGTCAGGTCCAGACCACCATCTTCTGGCTGATGGGCAATATTTCGGCGATTGACAATACGTCCCTGCTGTGGATTAGTGCCGGTCTTGTTGCGGCGGGAGTCATTATATGTACGCGGTTTTCGGTCTGGCTGAATCTGATTAGTTTCAGCCCGGAGGAAGCCCGGCTGTCGGGTGTGAATGTGCGATGGCTGTATCAAGGATGTTTTGCCGTGTCTGCACTGATTACCGCGGTGGCGGTCAGTTTGAGCGGGCTGGTAGGGTTTGTGGGATTGATTGTACCGCATGGGGTGCGTCTTCTGATCGGGCCGGATCATCGTCTGCTGATTCCGGTCAGTGCACTGGTGGGGGCGGCGTTTGTAATTGTCGCAGATACAGTGTCGCGGATTGTGGTGCCGCCTGCGGTGATGCCGGTAGGGGTCGTTACGGCGCTGGCGGGCGGTCCTTTCTTCCTGTATTTGCTGGTGCGTTTCGGCAAGAAGCTTCATTTGGGAGATTAAATGGCGGTCATTGAAATCGACAACCTCGCATTTCATTACAACCAATTGCCCGTGCTGTCGGATTTGACTGTGGCGGTCGATCAGGGGAGCTTCTGGAGCATTCTCGGGCCCAATGGAGCGGGCAAAAGCACGCTGATTCGGCTTTTAGCTGGACTGCTGGCGCCTCAGAAAGGCTCAATCAGACTTCTCGGCAAGCGGTTAAGTGTGTATAAAATTCGTGACCTGTCGCGACAGATTGCCATGGTGTGTCAGGAGTATATCCCGGCCTTTGGATTCACGGTGCTGGAAACGGTTTCGATGGCGCGGGTCGGGCGGGAAGGTTTTGTTTTGTTTGAAGATGAAAACGACAAGACCATGATTCGGGAGGCGATGGAGCAGACCCAAATTTCCCACCTGGCCCATCGAAAACTGAATGAACTAAGCGGCGGGGAACGCCAGCGGGTGTTCATCGCTCGGGCACTGGCCCAGAATACCCCGATTTTACTGCTCGATGAGCCGACCAATCATCTGGACATTAAACATCAGGTTTATATATTTGACCTCCTGAAATCCCTGCAAAAAGACCAGAATAAGACGATTTTAGCCGTAACACACGATATTAACCTTTCTTGCCAGTATTGTGACCGGGTGCTGCTGCTGGGCGGGGCGGGCCGATATGAAGTTGGCAATCTGCTGCAAGTCATTGATAATGATAGGCTTAAGTCGTACTTTGGCGTCGAAGGCCATCGCGGAGTTATCGGAAATACGCCGTTTTTCGTGCCATCCGGGCGATTTTCCGGCCGGTCAGACTCACAGCAATAACAATAAGTCTTTTATTTAAAAGAAGTTAAAGATACTGTTTTTTGCTTGCTATTTTTTTGCAAGAAAGTATATTTTTGGCTTCTCAGATTGCCGACAATGGAAAAGATAACCTTGTATTTCCAGTGCAGCAGGGCTCGATAATGCGTATATAAGGTGGTAAAAATGAAAAAACCGGCAAAAAAAACAACGGCAAAAAAAGCAGTGCCAAAAACGGTTGCCAAAACAGCCAAAAGCACGGCAAAATCAGCGGCCAAAACGGGACGCAAAGTCAGCATTGCCAAAAAGGCCGGCAATAACACCAAGTACTCAAATAATAATACTGAGGTTTCATCCCCGAAAAAAACGATCCTGTCATCTGTTCCAAAAGCAGTTCAGGGATCCACGAAAACCTATCTCAGCCCGGAGAAACTGGAGTATTTTCGCCAGATGCTTCTGGAAAAGCTGCACCAGTTACGAGGGGATGTGGATTCCATTGAGTCTGAAGCTCTCCGCAAAAACAGTGCGGATTCCTCGGGTAATTTATCCACCATGCCGATTCACATGGCCGACCTCGGTTCGGATACGTTTGAACAGGATTTCGCCCTGGGCCTGATGAGTGGGGAACGCAAAATTGTTGCCGAGATACTTGCTGCGTTAAAACGCATCCAAGAGGGGACTTACGGCATTTGCGAAGGCACGGGAAAGCCGATTCCCATTCCTCGCCTGGAGGCGTGTCCGTGGGCACGGTATTGCGTGGATTATGCGGCCAAACTGGAAAAAGGTCAGGTAACCTTGCAGGAGAAATCGTATCGTACTGCATCCAAAACTCGTGTAAAAGACGAAGACGAAGAGGTTGAGGAATTAGAGGAACCGGAGGATGAGGAAGAGGTAGAAGACGAAGAAGAGATTGAAGAGGGGGAGTATGATCATCTGGAAACCGATCCGGACCTGGAAGATTTGTATGAGATTGAAGATGGACCGGATAGCCCTCCTTCCAAATAGCAGAAATTAGCGTTAAATTATGGCGTTTGAATGTCCAATATGTAAAAAACCTGTCTGTCCACCACAGAATAGGCGATCCAGTTGTTTCCCCTTTTGTTCTGAACGATGCCGGTTGATTGATTTAGGCAAATGGCTGGATGGGGAATATCGTGTTCCGGTGAATGCCGCTCCAGAAGCGGATTCTGATAAATCCGATTTGCCGCATGAGGTCGACTGACAACAATCGTTTGTTGTATCAGTGTTGCGATTGACCAATTTTCAACTTTTCACACATACACTCCGATAATAGAGAATATAGACAAACCGGGTTGACTTCTTTGAATTTTTTCGCCATAATGTCTTAGTTATTTCTGGTCCAAGGCTTACGGAAAAGCCGGTCAGGAAAGTCTTTTTTTGTTTATGGAGATATCTATGCGTCGTTCGTTAGCGGTTCGGCTGCTTCTGGCAGCGGCAGTGGCGTTGACTTTTGCAGGATGTAAAAAGCAAGTCAAGGTGGTAAAACCCCAATATGACAGGCAGTTGCCGCCGGGACAATATGCCCTTCGCAAGATTACCGACCCGGCCATGATTCCGGATATCACATTTGCCTGTTACGAAACGCTGGATTTGCGTCGCTCGATTGACAACAGTCTGCGTTATTTGAATAAAAGCAGCAGCAAAAAATATTTCCCCTGCGGTGATATTACCCATGAGCGTTCCGTGGCCAGCCTGCAGGCTCTGGCAAAATTGCTGGATCAGGGGCTTGCAGGCCGTCCTCTGGCTGCGGCCATCAAAGAGCAATTTGAATTTTATCAGTCAGTCGGCTGTGACGACATGGGCACGGTGTTGTTTACCGGTTACTACACACCGATCTTTAACGGTTCGATGACCCCGACAGCGGTTTACCGGTACCCGCTTTACAAGCAGCCGCAGGACCTGGTTAAAGGAGAAGACGGCACCATTCTTGGGCGAAAAATGTCGGATGGAACGTTTACACAATATCCGGCACGTCGCGAATTGGAACAGAGCGGCCAGCTTAATGGGACGGAGCTGATTTATTTATCCGATCCGTTTGAGGTGTATATTGCTCATGTACAGGGGTCGGCCAAAATCCGGATGGCGGATGGCAGCCTGGTCACGGTTGGTTATACTGCAAACAACGGCCATGAATACAAAAGCATTGGCCAGGAGCTGATTAACGACGGGGTCTTGCCCAAAGACGGCCTTAGTCTTCAGCGGATGATTGATTATTTCAAAGCCAATCCGAATATGGTGGACCATTATATCTATCGCAATCCGCGGTTCGTATTTTTCCAGATGGATTCCGGCGACCCGCGCGGCAGTCTGAATGAGCCGGTCACGCCTATGCGGACGATTGCCACCGACAAGTCCATTTATCCGCGAGGCGGCATTGCTGTGGTTAAGACCAATCTGCCAAGACCGGTGGGCATGGAGATTTCCAAGCGTCCTTATACCGGGTTTGCCCTGGATCAGGACACCGGCGGGGCGATTCGTGCCCCGGGGCGCTGTGATGTGTATATGGGATCCGGCGACCAGGCCGGCAAGATGGCCGGACAGGTCTATGAAGAAGGCAAGCTGTATTATATCTTTGTGAAGCCGGAATTGATGACTTCCGCTGCGGTTTCCGGCGTGGTTGAACCTCAGCCGCAATCCCAGAATCCGGCCTATTAAACGACCGACGACAATTTTATGAAATGAGACAGCATGGATTTTAAAATCAAGTTTCTCGGCGCGGTACAGAATGTAACTGGTTCACGGCATTTGCTGGAGTTCAACGGTTCCCGGGTGCTGGTTGACTGCGGATTATATCAGGAACGTGAATTTCAGTCCCGCAACTGGGAAGATTTCGGATTTGCCCCGGCGGACCTGGATGCGGTGCTTCTGACGCATGCTCATCTGGACCATTGCGGCCTGATTCCCAAGCTGGTCAAGGAAGGATTCAAAGGCAAGGTGTATTGCACTCCCGCAACGGCGGAAATCGCAAAAATCGTGCTGATGGATTCGGGCAAGCTGCAGGAAGAAGACGCGGCCTTCAAACGCAAGCGTCATAAAAAAGAAGGACGCGAAAGTCCGCGGCCTATCGAACCGCTTTACACCATGGAAGATGCCGAGAAGAGCTTTGGTTGTTTTCAGGCTGTTCCTTTTACCCAGGTATTTTCGCCGCAGGAAGGCATTGAAGTCAGTTTTCACGAAGCGGGGCACATCCTGGGGGCCTCGATTATCAAAGTGATTCTGCACCTGAACGGCCAGTCGAGAACGATACTGTTTACCGGAGACCTCGGCCGCAACAATAAACCCATCATTCGTGACCCGGCTATTTTCGAACAGGCCGATTATGTTATGATGGAATCAACCTATGGTGATCGGGAGCACGAAAACACGGAAAACACCAAGGACCAGCTCGCCCAGGCAGTCAATGAAACATGGAAAGCAGGCGGTAATTTGGTCGTTCCGAGTTTTTCGATTGAACGCAGCCAGGAGGTCTTGTATTTCCTCAATGAATTGCTGCTGGAAGATCGTATTCCGCACATTATGACGTTTCTGGATAGTCCCATGGCGGTCAAGGTGACAGATGTATTTGAAAAGCACCCTGAACTGTATGACCGGCAGATGCGGTCGCTGATTCTCAAAAATGGTTCGCCATTCAGTTTCAAGGGGCTGATTAAGGTTCAGGCTACCGCTGAATCAAAAGCCATCAATCATATCAAGGGGACAGTAATGATTATCGCCGGCTCAGGCATGTGTACCGGCGGTCGCATCAAACATCATCTGGTGAATAATATTACCCGACCGGAATCCACGATTCTGTTTGTAGGGTATCAGGCCAATGGTACGCTCGGCCGGCAGATTCTGGACAGCAATGGCGGCGAAGTGCGTATTCTGGGCCAGACCTATCGGGTGAAAGCCAGGGTAGTCAAGGTGCATGGATTCAGCGCCCATGCGGATCGTAAGGAAATGCTGGACTGGCTAAGGAATCTTAAACAGCTTCCTCGCAAGATTTTCCTGGTACACGGCGAAAAGGAAGCTGCCGAAAACTTCCAGGAATATCTCAAGGACAATCTGGGGGCCGATGTCATGGTTCCGGAATATCAGCAGGAAGTGACGCTGAATTAATACATTGAAGTCGTGGTATGGCAAGACGTGAACAGGGGGTTTCATGAAACAGGTATGTTGCTGTTTTGGATTAGCAGTGATTTGTGCAATCGCCGGGGCACGTGCGGACGGCATTTATACGCTGACCGGCGGCAGTGATCCCTCGGCGGCGGCGGCAATCGATCCGAATTACTTTGTGGTTGCCGATGATGAACATAATATCCTGAAGCTGTACAAAGCCGATGGATGGCCCAATCCTGTACTGAATTGTGATTTATCTTCTTTTCTGGGGGTGGATTTGGAATCTCCGGAAGCGGATATTGAAGGGGCCGCACGAACGGACCGCCGTATCTACTGGATTACCTCGCATGCCCGGAATAAGGATGGCAAATATCGAGCCAGTCGGTATCGTTTTTTTGCCGTCGACATACATACTGCCTCATCGTCTGCTGTGCCGTATGAACTGGCCCCGGCGGGTAAGCCCTGTTTAACGCTACTGCAGGATATGCTGAACGCACCGTCACTGCGGTTTTTGGGTTTGCAGTCTGTGACACGTCTCGATGATGAGGATGCATTAACAAAAAAGCAGCGGGAACGGCTGGCGCCCAAGCGGGAAGGATTTAACATCGAGGGGCTCGCTGCTGGCCAGGATGGAAAATCGCTGTGGCTCGGGCTTCGCAATCCACAGTATCGCGACCCGGCCAATGGGCAGAAAAAAGCCATTTTAATTTGTCTGCAGAATCCCGACGAGGTTATTGACAGGGGCGCAGTGGCCCGGTTTGGAGAACCGGTGCTCCTGGATTTGGGCGGCCGAGGCATACGTTCCATCGAATATATCGAGTCGCAGCAGTCGTATCTGATTGCCGCCGGTGCCGTGGATGGTGCGGCGGACTACGCGTTTTATCGGTGGACCCCCAAAACGGGATTATTGAAACCAATTGATATATCCGTTCCGAAGACCTTTAATCCTGAAGCGGTATTTGTTTGTCCCGGTCGTTTCAATCTGGGTTTAATCAGTGATGATGGGTCGATGGAAGTCCAGGTCAAGGGCCCGGACGAAAGTCTTGATGGAGAATTGCTGCCGAATGGACGATGTCTGAATAAGAATTTGAAAGACCATAGCCGTCGGACATTCCGGGCAATGTTTTTGTCGGAATTGAAATAAATTCCAAAACACGACAAGGCGTGTGCAGAATTTATTAGATAAAAAAAGTTTTTTTTAGACCCTATTTTATTGTTTTGCATTTTTTTGAGGGATTGTTATAGTTATAAATGAAATAAGGTGGGAAACTGTTCCCGCCGGACATCTGGCCTGTCTGTCGGTATGGCTCATAGGTCTTAATTTTCTTTTTGGAGAAACAAGATGACAAAGAAAGTGTATGTTGGGAATTTGAGTGCCAAAGTGGACACCGCCATGCTGGAATCATGGTTTACCGAATTCGGTACGGTGGAAAGTGCCAACATCGTGATGGATCGGGAAACAGGCCAGAGCAAAGGATTTGGTTTTGTCCAGATGAGCAGCGAACAGGAAGCCCAGGCTGCGATGGATGCCCTGAATGGCAAAGAAATTGAAGGCCGGATACTCAAAGTAGCCGAAGCGAATCCTCCCAAAACCAACAAGCCTCGGTTTGGCGGCGGTGGTGGCGGCGGTGGCGGCAGACGTCCTGGTGGTTTTGGCGGCGGTCCCCGCGGCGGCGGCAATCGTGGTCCCGGCGGCGGCAACCGCGGCAATGACCGTGGCGGCGACAGAGGCGGACGCGGTGGTTTCGGCAGACGCTAATTTTTAAAAATATTTTGATTCGTATAAAGCACTTTGTGATCGCAGCGGATTGCAAAGTGCTTTTTTATTTCATAACTATCTGCTAATAAATAATTTATATTTATTAGCAATATCATCCAAAAAGACCATGCCGCAGTCCAGTACGAGCCATTTTTATCGTGAAAAAGCCTTGACATAGCAAGACTTTTATCTATAATAATACGGATTCGATGGTAAGAGTATATCTGCGCATTATAGATTCACCTTGTGTTTTTCGACCCCGTTTATCAGCGAGTAATCCAGAGATTAGAATTCAGGAATTTTAGTCTGTAAAGACAGTTTCTGAATAGATCACTTTCTTCTCATCACCCTCCTCCGAAGCCAGACACCGAATTCGGGTCTGGCTTCATTTTTTATTCTCCAAATAACCCTAAAACATAGATACATTATACACAACAACGATTATTTATCTGTAAAACTGTTGACTCTGAGCATACCCGGTCGTATCATTGAGTCTTTGGGATAATAATCATGAGTAAAACAAAAAAATCACGAATACATTTTAATAGCGAACGCTGCAAAGGATGCGGCTTATGTGTGTTATTTTGCCCGAAAGGCCATTTACGGATGTCGGAAGAGCTGAATAGCCAGGGCAATCCTTATGCCGAAATCATTGACCCGGCGGCCTGCAATGCCTGCGGGATATGTTTTCGGATGTGTCCGGATGTTGCGATTGAGATATCCGAACGGGCCGATGAATCCGGCGGTGAAGAAGACGCTTCCGATGGACAATCTTCGAGAAAGTGATCATCGATGGGTGAAAAAATACTGTTGAAAGGCAATGAGCTGCTGGCCGAAGCGGCGGTGCGTGCAGGCTGTCGTTTCTTTGCCGGCTACCCGATTACGCCGCAGAATGAAATCCCCGAATATATGTCCTGGCGTCTTCCGCAGTCCGGCGGGGTATTTATTCAGGCGGAAAGTGAGCTGGCTGCAATTAACATGCTTTTTGGGGCTTCGGCAGCCGGGACGCGATGCATGACCAGTTCCTCTTCACCGGGCATCAGCCTCAAGCAGGAAGGCATCAGTTATATCACCGCGGCCGAGCTGCCGTGTGTGATTGTCAATATGCAGCGGGGCGGGCCGGGACTGGGCAATATTCGAGCCTCTCAGGCGGACTATTTCCAGTCGGTCAAGGGCGGCGGTCACGGCGATTACCGATTGATTGTGCTGGCCCCCGGGACGCTTCAAGAGGTCTATAATCTGACGATGAATGCGTTTGACTATGCTGACTTCTGGCGCAATCCCGTCTTGATTCTCGGCGATGGCATACTGGCTCAGATGGCCGAACCGGTTGAAATGGAACCGTATCAGCCGCTGATGGATATTCCGGCCAAGGACTATGTGCTGGATGGATGCCGAGGGCGTGCTCCGCGGGTTATCAAGACGCTGATTCTGCATCCCAATATCGGGCTGATTGTGCATAATGAAAATCTCCAGAAAAAATACCGGCAGATCGAACAATCCATCCAGCTTTGTGAAAACTACCAGGTGACGGATGCGGATATCGTCATTGCCGGCTATGGGATTACCGGTCGAATCGCCAAGGGAGCCGTGAAGATGGCCCGCAAAAAAGGCATCAAAGCCGGGCTGCTTCGGCCCATCAGCCTGTGGCCGTTCCCCAAGGATAACTTCCTGAAAACAGCACAGACAGCCAAACAATTTCTGGTCGTGGAAATGAGCGAAGGCCAATTTATTGAAGACGTGAAACTGGCCATCGAATGCAGTCGGCCCGTGGAATTTCTGGGCAAAGGCGGCGGGTGGTATCCGACGCAGGAAGCCATTCTTGAAAAAATAGAGCAGATGGCCGCGCAGGCGAAAGGAGGCAGGTAAGATGGAATTTCTGCATCCCGAATCCCTGTGTGCATCGCAAAGCCATTATTGCCCCGGCTGCGGACACGGCATTGTCCATCGACTGGTGGCCGAAGTTATTGACGAACTGGGCATTCGTGAGAAGACGATTGCCACAGCGCCGGTTGGCTGTGCAGTAATGTTTTATGATTATATGAAGTTTGATATTATCGAATGTGCCCACGGACGCAGTCCGGCGGTGGCGACAGGCATCAAGCGGATGCTGCCGGATCGGATTGTGTTTACCTATCAGGGCGATGGCGACCTGGCGGCGATTGG
>CAZKAI010000051.1:9118-16844 GCA_964550565.1 uncultured Pirellulales bacterium | reverse complement strand
ATTAAAAAGGCCTTTGAAAATCAGATGGATGGCAAGGGCTATTCGCTGGTCGAGGTGCTGTCGATGTGTCCGACGGACTGGAAGCTGACACCGCAGGATGCGATTAAATTTGTCAATGATGAAATGAAAAAATCATTCCCGCTGGGAGTTTTTAAAGATCGCTGATATGGAAGAAACCAGAATTATCATCGCCGGCTACGGCGGACAGGGTGTGGTGGCGCTGGGCAACGTGCTGGCCCGGGCGTGCATGATCGAAGGCAAGAATGTGACCGGCATGGTCTCTTACGGCGTCGAGATGCGCGGCGGCACATGCAGCGCCACGATTGTTGTGGGAGACGATGAGATTGCCTGTCCGTTCGTGGAAACGCCGGATCAGGCTGTGATTCTCAATCAGCAATCGCTGGATAAATATGAGGAGTGCGTTATTCCCGACGGCCTGATTCTGGTCAATACATCGATTATCCAGCGCCCTGTCAAACGGGCAGACCTGGAGCAGATTCAGATTCCCGCCTCGCAGATTGCCCGGGAACTGGGCAATATCAAAGGGGCCAATATGGCGGCGCTGGGGGCGTATATCCAGCATACGGGGCTGCTGAAGATGGAAAGCGTCGAGCGGGGGATGCGTGAGCTGTTCGGCGGGAAGAATCCGGTGATGACGGAGATGAACGTGCGGGCGCTGCGGGAAGGGGCCAAACGATTTACTCTGGTCAAAGCCCGCCAGAAAGTGTAATAATAAATAGTACAGGCACGGCAGGGTGATAGAACCTGTCACAATACATAATCCATCCCGGTTATTGGCACAAAACAGGGCGGGCAGATAAAGCAAGCATGTATGGCATTATTAAGCATTAATAATATCTCTATGGGATTCGGTCAGGCCCCGATTCTGGACAACGTAAGCCTTCAGGTCGAGCAGGGGGAGCGAATCTGTCTGATTGGTCGTAATGGTGAAGGCAAAACTACCCTGATGAAGATAATTTACGGCCTGATAGAACCCCTGTCCGGCCAGATTACCCGAAAGCCAGGGCTGGAAATCGGGATGCTGGAGCAGACGGTGCCGGTTGGGCTGAAAGGAACCGTATTTCAGGCGGTTTCGGAGGGTCTTGGGCGACGCGGGCAATTGCTGCAGGACTACCATGATGTCAGCCGGCAACTGGCCGAGGATCCCACTCAGCAGGTCATGGACAAACTTAACCGCCTCCAGCATGAACTGGAAACGCAGGATGCCTGGCATGTGCATCTGCAGGTCGATACGGTGATCTCGCATTTGAAATTAAATCCGGATGCCCGGGTCGATACTCTGTCGGCGGGGTTGAAGCGACGGGTGCTTCTGGCCCGGGCGCTGGTGCTGGAGCCGGATATTCTGCTGCTGGATGAACCCACTAACCACCTGGATGTGGATTCGATTGTCTGGCTGGAGGAATTTCTGCTGAAATACCCCGGGACGCTGATTTTTGTGACGCACGACCGGATGTTTTTGCGCAAGCTGTCCACTCGGATTATCAATATTGATCGCGGGTCTCTGACCAGTTGGCAATGCGATTATGATACCTTTCTCAAACGCAGACAGAACCAGCTTGATGCTGAACTGAGCGAACAGAAATTGTTCGACAAAAAGCTGGCCCAGGAAGAGGCCTGGATTCGGACCGGTATCAGGGCTCGCCGGACACGCAATGAGGGACGGGTCAGGCAATTGCTCAAAATGCGTCAGATACGCCGGCAGCGGCGGGAGACCGTTGGCAAGGTGCGGTTTGCGATGCATGAGGCCCAGATGTCCGGCGAACTGGTCATTGATGTGCAGGAGGTAAGTTTTGCATACCCCGATAGCGCACCGCAAACGCTATCTCCGAAAATTATTGAAAATCTGACCACAGCGATCATGCGCGGTGACAAAATCGGTATTATCGGCCCCAATGGCAGCGGCAAAACCACGCTGCTCAAAGTCCTGCTGGGTATTTTGAAACCCACAGAAGGCACCGTCAAGCTGGGAACTAAGCTGGAAATATCCTATTTCGACCAGCTTCATGCACAACTGGATGAGACCAAGGCAGTCTGGGAAAATGTGGCGGATGGGTATAGCGTGATTATGCTCAACGGCAAGGAGCGAAATGTGGTCGGGTATCTCCAGGATTTTCTGTTTACACCCGAGCAGGCTCGAAACCTTGTCCAGCATTTATCCGGCGGCGAACGCAATCGCCTGCTTCTGGCCCGGCTCTTTGCCAAGCCTTCCAATGTTCTGGTGCTTGACGAACCCACCAACGATTTGGATATGGAGACGCTGGAATTGCTTGAAGAACTGCTGATTGATTATAAAGGCACGGTGCTGCTGGTCAGCCACGACCGTGCGTTTCTCAATAATGTCGTGACGGGAACTCTGGTATTGGAAGGGCAGGGCAGAGTATCGGAATTTGTCGGCGGGTACGACGACTGGAAAGCCTTGCAGCCATCTCAGGAAGCCCAGCCAGTTCTAACGCCCGGCAAGAAAGATAAAGAAAAACCGCCGTCAGAAGATAAAGCCGCTGCCAAAAAGAAACTCAGTTATAAGCAGCAGAAAGAGCTGGACCAGATACAAACCGGTATTGAGCAGAATGAGCAGGAACTGTCTGAGCTTCAGGGACAGATGACGCAGCCTTCTTTTTACAAGCAGCCCAGCGAGGTCATCGCAAAGGTCGCGGCACGCATTCAGGAACTGGAAGCTCAGAACGAACAATTGTTTGCACGCTGGGAACAGTTAGAGCGATAGAATTGGACCGACAAAGTCGGGATGGGCATCAGGCAAATAAAAAAGGCGGCTTATGGGCCGCCTTAGGATGTCTGGAAATCGACCGAATTAGGCCTTAACGACGTTAATCCGTCTGCCGGTCAGTTGAACGGTGCCGTCCTCGGTTGCAAAAATTGTATGGTCTTTGCCCATGCCAACGTTAAAACCGGGGAAGAACTTTGTTCCGCGCTGACGCAGAATAATGTTGCCGGCAATAACAGCCTGACCGCCGGACACCTTGAAACCCAGATATTTCGGGTTGCTGTCGCGTCCGTTTCGTGTTGACCCTTGTCCTTTCTTATGTGCCATAATGAAACCTCATGTAAATAGCGTTTAAGCGTCTTTTTATTCTAAATCCAAGAGCCACATAGATTAACATTTTTTTTGGACTTGTCCAGTGTAAAAAAAGTAATAATTGGAAATATTCATAAGTATATATACGGCAATGAGTTAAAACCGCCAAAGAAAAGATGTTGAAAATATTTTTAAAAAAATACGGACATTTAGTAACCAGAATGAAAAACAGACCCGAGGTGTCTATAGAGTTGTTGCATACTTAATGAGTTACTGTGAAAATGGGTAATTGTAAAAAATGGATATCTGGCCTAAGCCATAGTCGCCCATGATCAATAAAAACTCTGCGATGCGTAATCTGGTTTTAAGATTCCGATGTAATAGTGCCGGTCTGTCCTAATACATTCGGATAGCAGCGATGTTTTCTTTTTAAAACCAGGCAGCCAACTTTTGAAAAAGGGTTGCAATAGAACGGTAATTTTCATAGACTCGTGTAAACAACAATCTGTAAATTGCAAATTCGAATTTGAGGAAGGAATGAAGCAATGTTGATTATGGCGAAATTCTATCAACCTGTCCCGTATTTGTGGACCATTCTGAAATTAACTGCATATGTTTTTGGAACTGCGATTGTCATCTGGGCAGTGCTCTGGATAGTGTCGAAATTGATTGAAAAAAAGTCCGCAGCTATTTATCAGAGCATTATGAAACTGTATAAACCTGTCTTTGCTATTGCGCTGGTTCTGGCATTAAGGCTGTTTCTGCCTTTACTTCAATTTCCGCAGGCCATGAATGAATTCGCAGAACACACAATTGCTATTGGAATTATCATTGGAATTATCGTTTTGATTATTCAGCTAACGGATGTATTCAATGATTTTATTGAGCGCCAATACGATATGACGGTGGCAGAGAATCTCAACGCACGCAAAATTCATACTCAGCTTCGGGTGCTCAAGCAAATCGTGATATGTCTGGTTTGCCTGATTGGTATTGCATCGATCCTGATGACCTTTGAACGAGTCCAGCAGTTGGGTGCAAGTTTATTGGCATCGGCCGGCGTGATTGGGGTAATTGTGGGTGTCGCCGCGCAGAAGACGATTCATACGTTTTTAACAGGTATTCAAATTGCCATCACTCAGCCTATACGACTTGATGATGTTGTCATTGTGGAAGGAGAATGGGGACGCATTGAAGAAATTACGCTGACCTATGTTGTCGTTCGCATCTGGGACCAGCGGCGTTTGATTGTGCCGATTACGTATTTTATTGAAAAACCATTCCAGAACTGGACGCGAACGACTGCGGAAATTATAGGTACGATCTTTTTTTATATGGATTATACCGTGCCCGTGGATGCCATTCGAACTCAGCTGTATTCTCTTGTTGAACAATCCGATTTATGGGATAAAAAAGTCTGTGGTGTCCAGGTGACCAGTATGTCCGAAAAGTCCATCGAAATGCGGGTTTTGGTCAGTGCTGCGGATGCTTCAAAGGCCTGGGATCTGCGATGCCAGATTCGTGAAAAAATGATTGACTTTATGCAGCAAAAATACCCGCAGGCATTGCCTAAATTCAGAGCGGATATAGAGAATATGGCAAGGGCATAAAAAAAGGTGCGGGGGCCGGAGAAAACAGAGACAAGTGTTTCTGTTTCGGGGTCGGAGGCCCCCGCATTAAATAGAGTCATCTAATCTAAAATGCGGATGATTCAAATGTTGTATAACGATGGTTGTTACTAGGATAAAATCTAGTATAGGTATTATTACGGGTAAAATCAAGTAAATTCTTGAGATACTCAAAAAAGGTTTTTTTATCATTCCGGCGGACCCCGGCCTGCTTGTACACTGCGATAAAAGCGATTTATAATGGCATTATTCATTAAGCTAATCCCCACAATGTCATTCGTGTAATCATTATGATAGATGGGATTATAGCAAAATGTGAATTAAATAACAAGAATATATTAAGAAAAAATATAGTTCTAGATTCAATAGTCACCACAAACTCTTGTATTGTCTGGTATTATGTGTTTTTATCGGTCCATAATAGATATAATAGAAAAAATTTTATGTCCAGACGGCCATTGTTTTTTAAAGCCAGACCTGTCATAATACTCCAAACTCGTACTATATTTTATGTGAAGGGATTGCATCAGCCAGGGATGCCGCAGCAGAAACGATTACAAGTCAAACTGACAGGCCAGGTCCAGGGAGTTGGATGTCGGCCGTTCGTCTATAACCTTGCACACAAACTGGAATTAACCGGTTTTGTTCAAAACGACACACAGGGGGTTTTGATTGAAGTTCAGGGGGCGAACACCGTTTTGGCAACATTCCTTCAGGAACTTCAATCCGGCCCCAATCGTCCGGTTTTATTGCATATTGATTCGCTGACAGCGATTGAATTGTCTGTGTGCAAAAATGAATCTGAGTTCTGCATTCAAGTCAGCGGCACTGCGGATTCGCCGACGTCACGGTTGTGTCCCGATATCGCGATATGTGCGAATTGTCTTGCGGAACTGAACACCCCGTCCGATTTCCGATTTCGCTATCCATTTATTAATTGTACCCAGTGCGGTCCGCGCTATTCGATCATCAAAACCATTCCCTATGACCGCCCCAATACCACGATGGCCGAATTCGAGATGTGCCAGCGATGTCGATCGCAGTATGTCGATCCTGCCGATCGTCGGTTTCATGCCCAGCCTGTGGCGTGTCCTGTCTGCGGTCCCAAGGTGACTTTATTGGACAATAATGGTTCACAGATTGAAACAGACAGCGACAGGGCTATCTCCAGAACCGCCCAGTTCCTGCTTGAAGGCAAAATCATTGCCATCAAAGGCATCGGCGGATTTCATCTGGCCGTCAATGCATTGGATGAACAGGCCGTTGGAATGCTGCGGAAACGAAAGCGCAGGGAAGCAAAACCCTTTGCGATGATGGCGGGGGGGCTTGATATCATCGAACGATATGCTACTGTGGATTCGGCAGCAAAGACATTGCTGACAAGCCCGGCTGCCCCGATTGTTTTGCTGCCTAAAAAGCACCCAAATGTGATTGCTCCGTCGGTTGCCGAAGGGACCAGCAGCTTTGGATTCATGCTGCCCTATGCTCCGCTGCATTACCTGCTGTTTGCGGAGCCGGGCATCGACGTGCTGGTCATGACCAGTGCCAATCTCTCGGATGAGCCGCTGATATGTGATAATGATGCAGCCCTGGAGCAATTGGGCAATGCTGCCGATTATTTCCTGATGCACAATCGCCCGGTATATCGGCAGGTGGACGATTCGGTCACACATCTCATTGGCGGGAAATCCGCCTTGCTGCGCCGGTCCAGGGGGTATGTACCCGAACCGATTCTCAATCACACCCCGGCCGCAAAGGAAATACTCGCGGCGGGAGCGGATTTGAAAAATACCTTTTGTTTTGCCAAAGGCCATCATTATCTGCTCAGCGAGCATATCGGCGACCTTGAAAACCCGGCCGTGTACCGCCATTTTATTCGTTCCATTGACCATCTGGCCGGTCTTTTTGAAATGAAGCCCGAGGTATTGGTGCACGATTTACATCCTACTTATTTTTCGACCCAGTTTGCCCAAAACTATGCAAAGCAGCACGGGATTTCCGCGATGAGCATTCAACATCACTGGGCCCATGCCGCGGCGGTGATGGCCGAATATAACCTGCAGGGGGATGTGATTGCACTGATGGCGGATGGTACAGGCTATGGAACCGATGGTGCAATATGGGGGTGTGAATGTCTGGTTTGCTCACTGACTCAGATGGAGCGATTTGGACATCTGGACTATTATCCATTAGCCGGAGGGGATGCGGCGTCCGTGGAGGCCATTCGGCCGATTCTGGGGCTATCCAAAGCTGCTGGAATCGTATTGCCCGAAGATATCCTGACAGGAATTGAACCGGACTTGCAGAAGATTCGTATCATTACCCGGCAGATTGAAAACGAATTTGCTACCGTCCCAACGTCCAGTCTGGGCCGTGTATTTGATGCTGTTGCAGCATTGGTGAATATAGGATCGCACAATCATTTTGAGGCACAGCTCCCGATAGCCCTGGAGGCTATTGCTGACCCAGATGAGACCGCATACTATCCGATCCAATTACGGCAGACTCCTGACGGGAAGGTTGTCTGGTCGATCGGTTCTGTGCTTGAAGGGCTTCTCGATGATAGATGTAAAGGCCGCGACGCATCGGTCATGTCTGCACGATTTCATCGTTCGACCGGCCGGGCTCTGCTGGAGTTTGCTGTCCTGGCCCGCCGGCAGACAGGATTGAATCAGGTGGTTCTGTCGGGCGGGGTATTCTGTAATCGGTATCTGGCAAATTATCTGATTGAAATCTTGCAAAACAGCGGTTTTCAGGTATTCTTTAGTCGGCGCGTCCCGGCCAATGACGGCTGTATTGCGCTGGGGCAAACAGCGATCGCAAACGAAAAACTCAAACTCAGGAAATAACGAACCATGTGTCTTGCAATACCAGCCAGAATCGTGGAAATGACCGGAGATCGAGCGGTTGCCGATGCAATGGGCAATCGCTGGAATATTCGTATAACTTTAACGCCGGATGTAAAGCTGGGAGATATCGTTCTGGTGCATGCCGGGTATGCCATCGCCAAAGTCGAGGAAGAAGAAGCCCGCCAGACTTGGGA
>CAZKAI010000051.1:7600-9018 GCA_964550565.1 uncultured Pirellulales bacterium | reverse complement strand
CCGGATTGTCTGATAGCGACGTATGGCGACATGATTCGCGTTCCCGGCAGGAACACCTCACTGGAACGGCTCACTTTGCCGAATGCCCGGGTGGTGCTCAGCAGTGATGATGCGGTCGCTTTAGCCCAGAAACATCCCGAGAAAACCGTGGTGTTTGTTGCAGTGGGATTTGAAACGACCACTCCGGCCACAGCAGTTGCCATTCGACAGGCACAAGAACTTGGGTTGAAGAATTTTACCGTCCTGTGCGGTCATAAACGGGTGCTGCCTGCCATGCATGCCTTGTTGTCCGGGCGGAATGACAAAATTGACGCCTTTTTGTGTCCCGGCCATGTCAGCGTGATTCTGGGCAGCAGGGCGTATGATCCTGTAGTCAAAAATTTCAATCGGCCCTGTGTTGTCGCCGGCTTTGAAGCCGAACAGATTCTGCTGGGGCTTGCAAAAATCTGTCGCCAGATTGCAGATAAAAAACCTGCGGTCGATTCGGTATATAGTCTGGCGGTCCGCCCGGAAGGCAACTCCGTGGCAATCCGGATTATCGATCAGGTTTTCGAACCCTGCGACGGTCCATGGCGTGGATTGGGCTGTATTCCGGACGGGGCACTGCGTATTCGAGAACACTACGCCGACTTCGACGCCCAGAAACGGTTCGGAATCGACCAGATACCCACCGAAGAACCCGGCGGATGCCAGTGCGGCAAGGTACTGTGCGGTCTGATGGAACCCAGCCAGTGCGGCCTGTTCGGCAAAAAATGCACACCGGACCATCCCGTCGGCCCCTGCATGGTCAGCACCGAGGGGGCCTGTGCCGCATGGTATAAATATCAACGCTAAATACCCAACGGGTATGATTATTCCGCGAGCAAAAGAAGCATCTGGTTAATGTTACTGTACTTAGCCGCGACGAAACGGAAAATTTTAGGTAGGATCAGTATATGAGAAAGGGATTGCCTGACGACAATGACAGAACTCAGTGACACTATTTTACTTGCCCATGGCGGGGGCGGCAGGCTGATGGCCGAGCTTATCAGTAAAACCATCGGTCCCCGCGTGTATTCTTCGGCGCCCGCGTTGACCGATGCTGCCGAAATCAGCGTGGATGACTGCCGGATTCTGTTTACGACCGACAGCTTTGTGGTTCAGCCGTTGTTTTTCCCCGGCGGGGATATCGGCAAACTGGCTGTCTGCGGTACGGTCAATGACCTGGCCGTCAGCGGCGCCGAGCCGCTTGCGTTGAGCCTGTCCCTGATTATCGAAGAAGGCTTCCCAACCGCCGACTTGGAGCGGATTCTGGACAGCATCGGCAAGACAGCCCATCGGGCTCATGTTACGATCGCTACCGGCGATACCAAAGTGGTTGAAAAGGGAGCCGCCGATGGAATTTTTATCAATACCGCCGGCATCGGACAAAAAAAACT
>CAZKAI010000051.1:0-7500 GCA_964550565.1 uncultured Pirellulales bacterium | reverse complement strand
AGGGAGCCGCCGATGGAATTTTTATCAATACCGCCGGCATCGGACAAAAAAAACTGGCGGCTTCGCTGGGATTTCATCGTATCGAACCGGGGGATGTGATTTTGATTAATGGCACGCTCGGGGACCACGGGATGACTATTATGTCCAGGCGGCAGGAACTGGCGCTGCAAAGCCCCCTGCAAAGTGACTGTGGCTGTTTGAACGAAATCATTGCCTTACTTCTGGAAGAACTTAGCGACCACGTGAAATTTATGCGCGACCCAACCCGCGGCGGGCTGGCCGCGGTCACCAACGAAATCGTCCAGGCATGCGGCTGCGGAATCGAACTGATCGAAGAAGCGTTGCCTCTGGACCCGGCGGTCAAGGCGGCTGCAGATATTCTGGGTTTTGACATCCTGAATATCGCCAATGAAGGCAAGTTTGTCGCGGTGGTCAGTCCCGAAGCCCAGGACAAGGCGTTGGAAATTATGAGAAAACACCCCCTCGGTCAGAAGGCCGCCTGTATTGGCCAGGTAGGCCCCAAACAGCCGCACAGCCTGGTCGAAATGACGACTCGAATTGGCGGTCAGCGCATCGTTCAGATGCCCTATGGCCGGGAATTGCCGAGGATTTGCTGATGCACGAAACTGCCGTTGCACAAAGTGTTCTGGAAACGATTTTGGAACAGGCCGACACGCTCAACGCCAGGCCGGTTCGGGCACTCATTTCCTGTGGCCAGTTTAATGCCCTGAATGACGAAGCCATGCGATTTGCCTTTGAGGCAGCCGCGGAAGGCACCGTGTGCGATGCCATGGAACTGATCATCAGGCATATTCCTTTGCATGCCAGGTGCGACAACTGTGACCGGCTGTTTGAGTTTGATATTTATACCCCGGCTTGTCCCGAATGCAAATCAGAGCATTTTAATTTTCAGGCCGATGCGCCGCTGCTGCTGGAAGAAATCGAATTCGAAAATCCAAACGATAAAGGTGGACTATGAAAGTCAATTTGAATACCCGGATATTAAGTAAAAATGAACAGGCCGCCGAACAGAATCGCGTCTTTCTGACCGACCACAAACTGGCTTGTTTGAATCTCATCAGTTCACCCGGTTCCGGCAAGACGACGATTCTGGCGCGGACGATTACCGATCTTAAAGACAAACTCCGCATCGGTGTTATCGAAGGCGATATTAAAACCGATTATGATGCCCAGCGGATTCGCGCAGCCGGTGCCGCGGCCATTCAGATTGAAACCGAGGGAGCCTGTCATTTATCGGCTCCGCAAGTTAATTGGGCCTTGAATAAATTACCTGTGAACGAATTGGATTTAGTCTTTATCGAAAATGTCGGGAATCTGGTTTGCCCATCAGCATTTGATCTGGGGGAATCCGGCAGGGTAGTCGTGCTCAGTATTCCTGAAGGGGATGACAAACCCGCCAAATACCCTGGCACGTTTGCCAATGCGGATGTGATTTTAATCAATAAAATCGATCTGATCAGCTATTTGAAGTTTGACCTTCAGCGGGTTCTGTCGGATATTGCCGTCTTGAATTCAAAGGCCCTTATTATCCAGATTTCCGCTGCCACAGGGCAGGGCATGCAGACCTGGTATGACTGGCTGCTGGAACGGCAGGCTTCTCGATAGCCCGTACGAAATCAGGCTTTTCAGGCGATTACAGTTTTTTCATGGCTTCGACAATCCCATCGGCAACCGCAGCCGCGATTCGGTCCTGATATTTGCCATCATATAATTGAGCGGCTTCTTTGGGATTGGAAACATGCCCGCATTCAACCAGTACCGCCGGGCATTTAGTGTTGGCCAGGACGACATAATCCGCCTCTCGCACACCCCGACTGGAAATGCCAGTCTTGGTCATCGCGGTTTCAATTAATGCCGCTGTACGCCGCGAGGCCTGGCTGGCCGAGCGGCTGACCCAGACGGAGTAGCCATGAATGGACCGTTTTTCGTTGGCATCACAATGGATCGAGACAAATAAATCCGGACTAATTCGATTGGCAATTTCGGCACGGTCATATTTATCAATATAAACATCCGAATCGCGTATCATTTTGACATGATAACCTCTGGCTTTTAAAATTGCCGCCAGCTTATTGGCAATCCGAAGTGTAACCCCTTTTTCATAATAGCCCAGATAGCTGATGGCACCGGGGTCTTTGCCGCCATGGCCGGCATCAATGACAATCAACCCATCGGTCTTGGGGGGAATTACGGTAGGGGGAGTCCATTTAGGCTGCTGCACCTGGGGAGGAGTGTATTGGGCTCTCAGATGAGGGCGAATCGTGCTTTCCAGTATTTCAGGGACATAAATGGTGCCATTGGCATGGGTTACCGGACCGGTATTTGCGATGGGAGTCTGGTTGACAAAGACCCGGCCGCCATCATGAATAAAGACGATGACGCGGTTTGTCCCATTTTTCATCTCGACATATCGATCCGTCTGTTCGGTGACGTCCAGACCCAGACGCTGGGCTAATTCAAAAGGCGTTAAACGAAATGAGAGAGTTTTTGTCTCTTGACCGGGCTGGCATCCAGCCCCTCCCAATAACAGGGCCAACCCCATAAACATGACGAAACTAAATTGTTTCACGCGTTACCTTTCACTGCTTTGTCGCTTATTATACACAAAACCCCCATTCCGGGTTCCTTTATACATCGGACTGAAGGGTAGAAAGGCTTTATATTATCTGTTTTCAAGAAATCGGCAAGTGAATCTATGGGCGTCCCATCGAAATCCGAAGCATAAGCGGTTTTAAAAAATTTTTATTATCACAATAAAAGACATATCGCAGCCTGATATAGGTATAAAAAAGAATGTATTTACAGATAGTTTATCTTAATATTGGCATATAAGTGTAAAAGTCTCAATATTATAGGAACAAATGTTTTGCCAACCGTATACTCACAGAGTGGAATGGCCCGATAATTAATTCAGTCAAAATAGCCGGACTAATTCTGGCGGTTTTTGTGGCTAAATTATGATAGAAAATTTGTTTTTTAGTTAAAAATATGTTAAAATGCATGTCATTAAGGGGAGGGAAAGTGAGTCATATAGAAATAAAAGAATTGGGAACAAAGGGAGATGCAAACAATTAAGACTGAGCCTATACAACAGGATTTAAAGTCTCCTGAGCTTTATCAGGCGGCACCGTTGCGACCCGCTGGGTCGGTGGTTGCTGTTCCGGATAAAATAGTTGTCCCGGTAGCGCCCTTAAACACGCTTCTGGCAAAGCGTTACGAATTGAAGTATCGTATCCCGGAGCATGTTGCAGTAGCGATTCGTTCGTATGTGAAAAGCTTTCTGCAGCCGGATCCCTATACCGCTCGTCGGCCTTCCGGGCAATATCCAATCAGCAGTCTTTATCTGGATTCGCAGCAATTGCATTTATTTCAGGAAACAATTGTAGACAAATGCAATCGATTTAAATTGCGTATTCGCGGATATGATGACGACCCAAACAGTCCTGTTTTCTTTGAAATCAAACGAAAACTCAACCGGATTGTGTACAAGAGCCGTGCCAAGGTTCATAAAAGTCAGGTTGGACCGATTTTAAACGGAGCCTATATTCCGGACAATCTGCCGGAAAAAGATCGTGCAGCATTGCAGCAATTCATGCATTATTGCCGATGTTTATTGGCAAAACCCGTGGTTTCGGTCCGTTATCAGCGGGAGGCGTTTGAAAATCGGTCTGATTCCAAAGTACGCATCACGTTTGACCGGGAACTCTGTTACCATCCGGCCGATGAGGAGATGGTAAAATTAAATGGTCCGGGATGGGTAAAAATTCCGATTGACTTTGTCGTATTGGAGATTAAATTTACAGCCCGGTTCCCAAACTGGATAAAACAAATGGTGCAGATGTTCAACTTAAATCGTCAATCAATGTCAAAGTATTGCAGTTCGGTGTCGCAACTGGTTCCGGCGGCGACGATTGCCTATACCATGCCGAGACTCAAGTAAAATAATCCGAGGAATAATATGGAAAAAATGTGGCAAATTCTGGACGGGTATGCCATCAGTCCAGAAGTTGATATGTGGTCGATTTTGGTTTCTTTACTGCTGTCTTTTGTTCTGGGACAGGTGCTTGCGTGGGTCTATTATTTTACCCATAACAGTTTGTCCTATTCCAAATCCTTTGTTCAATCCCTGATTGTGATCACCATTGTTATTTCGCTGGTGATGACAACCATCTCCGGCAGCTTTGTCATTGCCGTCGGTTTGATGGGCGCGCTGTCGCTGATTCGGTTTCGCAATATCATCAAGGACACCCGGGATATTACGTTTTTATTTTGTGCAGTAGTCATTGGCATGGCCTGCGGTTCCCAGCGCTACGCGCTGGCGGTCATTGGCACCGCCGGGCTTTGCCTGGTTCTGCTGTATCTGCATTTTGCGGATTTTGGAATGCATAATTCATATAATGCTTTTTTGCGGTTTACGTTTGATGGTGCGATGGTGCCCGATCATCCCATCATCAAGACCCTGAAACGATTTACTCGGACGATGACGCTGATTTCATCCAATTCGTGCAGTCCCGACGACAGCTCGGTGGATTTCTCGTACCAGCTATCCCTGAAGACTGCTGCCAACAACGAGCAGCTTCTGTCGGAGATTCGCAGAATTGAGGGTGTACACAACGTCAGTCTGACGATGCAGGAACAACTTTTGGAGATGTAACAAGACATGGAACGGAAAGCAGGTAAAACACTTGGAGGGATTCTGCCGGTATTCATCTGGCTGGCTTCGGTTGGCGCCGTGGTGGTGCTGTACTCGCAGCGAATAGGCAGTTTCACGGTGCAGGGCATTGCGTATGCCCCGACCCAGACTGTTGTGGCTGTAGATAATGCCACTATACGTCGTATTTTTGTCCAGCCATGCCAGCCTGTCCAAAAAGGCGACATGCTGGCCCTGATTGAACTGGGCAATCCTCTGGAAAATGAATACGCCCGTTCTCTGGCGGAGGCTCAGCGAGCCACGGCCAGGGCGGAAATGGATCGCCTCAAGGCGGAACTGGATGCCATGCAGGCCGAGTTTGACAATGATATCAAGGTCCAGAAATCCGAGCAGAGCCTGGACTATCGCCGGCTGGCTTTGGATGTCGAACGGGCCAGACTGGATTTGCTGGATGCCAGGGCAACCCTGGAAGCGGATCGCGGCATGCTGGCCGGGCTGGAGCTGGAGAAGAACAGCCTGGAACTGCTGCTTGAGCGGCAGGCAGTCGATACCTATGAAGTGCAGCGAATTCGCATGGAACATGAGAGCATGGCCCGCAAGGTCAAAGCCGAAGAGGATTTGGTCAAGGAGGCCCAGGAGAATCTTCTTCTGGCTCAAAAAGAAATGGAACAGCAGCAGCAGGTCGCACTGAGCGATGATTATCTTCAGCGGCTGCTGGCGCCTTTTGAAAAAGCGGTCCATGTGCAGGAAAAGTACGTTGCAGAATACTTTGCCCCGGTCAGTCAACTGGCGGTTCGGGCGGAAATCGACGGTGTGGTCGGCAGTATTGCATACAGCGAAGGACAGTCCATCACTGCGGGACTTCCAATCATGACTGTGGCGGGGCCCTCCGCAGACTATGTGATGATCTGGCTGGATCAGCACAAGGCCGGGCTGGTCAAAGAGAATATGCCGGTTGAATTGATCAAATCAACGATTCCGCGTTCGGTGATCCGTTCACAGGTCGTATCGGTTGGGGCGGCATTTGAGCAGATTCCTGCGCAGTTATGGGTGGATCCGCAATTGCCTTTATGGGGCAGGCCGGTTCGTATTGCAGTACCGCAGGGTGTCAGTTTGATGGCCAATGAAATGGTCGGTATTCGCGGTCTGTAAACACGGAAATTGAATCATGATATTGACCAGGGTAAAGATGTTATATTTTAAATCCCAACACATAATCCGTCATTCTGTTGCGCTGCGGACAGGATACGGCTTGATTATTGCCGTTTTGACCGCGGGATTATCCGGTTGCGGCATGGACCGTCAGAAGGCAACAACCCAGGCGGATGAACAGGTTTATCAGATTATCGATAATCAGTGGCACGACAAGTTCGGTTCCCGCACGGATTATCAGATCGACCGGGGGGCTCAATCGCTTAACAGTGAGATTCTCCCACGCGTGTGCGAGAAGGGAACACTGACGCTGTCTGAGGCGGTTCAACTGTCGGTATGGGCCAGTCCGGAATTTCAGACGGCTCGGGAACAATTATATCTGACGGGATTGGATCAGACCGAAGCCGAGCATCTTTATGAGATTACCCCGTTTGCCTCGGCGGCTGCCGGCCAGAGTATGCTTCGCAGCTCCTCCAATAGTTCAGCAAGACCCTATGAAAATGAGATTCGCGGCGGACAGGGAACCGCCGGCATGCAGAAACTTCTAGCAACCGGCGCACTGTTGACCACCGATTTAACACTGGGCTCTTTCGATGTCGTTTCGGGCAACTACCGAACCGGTGGGGCATCGCTTTTTCAGGCGGCGATTACGCAGCCGCTGCTGCGGGGGGCCGACCGCAAAGTCGTTCTGGAAACCCTGACCCAGGCCCAGCGAAACACCCTGTATCAGATTCGAACATTTAATCGTTTTCGCAAAACATTTACAGTCTCCGTGGTTAGCGATTATTATCGGCTGGTGGAATACTCTCTGCGCGTCCGTTATGCCCGGGAAAATATTCAACAGCTTGAGCAATTATACAAAAAGATGGAATACCTCAGCCAGTTCGGTTTTGTCGCCCAGCACGAACTGGAAGAGACCCGTCAGGATATTCTCAAAGCCGAAGACACCCTTTCACAAACTCAGCGACTTTATCGAGAAATGCAGGATTTATTTAAACTGCGCCTATTGATACCGCAGGATATGGACATCGAACCCGATGCGGCTGAATGGCTGGCGCTGGAAGACTTCGGCCGATGCGAGGTTCAGATGACTGAACAGCAGGCCATTGAGGCGGCTCAGTTTCAGCGTCTGGATCTGGCTAATATGTTTGACCAGGTGGAAGATTCGCATCGCCATATCGAGGTAGCCGCCGATGGTCTGAAAATGGATTTATCGGTCGTTGGGCTGGCCGCTCCTTCATCTCATGGCCGGCTGACTTTTGGTGCCGACCCCGGGGACTTACAGCGAACGGAAGAGCGGTATGAACTCAGTCTGCGGGCGGATTTTGCCATGGATCGCCTGTTGGAGCGAAATAATTACAAACGTGCTTTAATCGCCTTGAGTCAGCAGCAGCGTGCACATCTGCAATTGACCGATCAGGTGATTGCCGAGGTCCGCAAGGCCTGGAGGGATATGGAAGAGGCCCATCAGCGAAGCATGCTGCAGGCCAATGCTAAAAAGCTGGCTCAGCAGCGTCTGGATACGACAGTGCTGCTGATGCAGCATGCCCGGGCCAATACCCGCGATGTGCTGCGGGCTCAGGAAGATTATTACTCTGCCCAGGAAGGGTATGTCACAGCCATGACGGATTTTGCCGTAGCCAAGATGAACTTCCTGCGGGATACGGAGATGCTCT
>CAZKAI010000050.1:0-31243 GCA_964550565.1 uncultured Pirellulales bacterium | reverse complement strand
CGCCGACCTGGACAAGGTCAATACGTCTTTAAGTCAGCAGGCTCAGCCGGCCGAATCTGCACAGCAGCCTGTTGCTGAAGTGGTCGAGGTCGTGGAAGCCCCGGTTGCAGTAGAAGTGGTTGAAGTGAAGACCGAACAACCTGCCCCTGTGCAGGTCGAACCTGCAACCGTCCCCGTTTCAGTGGAAGTGGTAGAGATCAAGGCCGAAGAACCTGTCGCCGTACAGGTCGAGCCTGCCACCGTCCCCGTTTCAGTGGAGGTGAGAGAGATCAAGGCCGAGGAACCGACTCCGGTTCAGGCCGAGGCAACTGTGACCCCGGTGACTGTCGAGGTGGTGGACGTTACGGTTGAACAGCCGGCTGTGGTTGAGGCGGAAGTGGTTGCAACCCCCGTTGCGACTGAAGTGACTGTCGCTGAGCAGCCCGACCAGGCCGCAACGCCCGCTCAGAAGAATTCCTACATCCAGGAAGTGATTCGTAAACAGGAAGTTCAGCGAAGCTATACCAGGGCGGTCGTTACAGATGCCCTGAACAAAGCGGATCAAGCCAAGGCCAAACAGGATTTCACTGCCGCCAGAACATCGCTGCGAAATGCCTTCTCGACACTGGAACACAACCGGCTGCTGCTGGGTGATGAATATGCCGACCTCAAGAAAAAGCTGACCGAAAAGGAAGAGGTTGTTGCCGCAGACGAAAAAATATTCAACGAACAGCAGGCCAAAATCAAGCAGGAGCAGGCCGACCAGATAACGACAAAAATTCGCCAGGACCTCGATGTTCAGCGTGCAACGGCTGTCAGTGATTATATGGAACGGGCTCTTGCCTTTGAAGCGGAGGAACGCTACGAAGAAGCCCTGGGTCAGTTGGAGCAGCTTCTGGCGGTTGACCCCCACAACCGGGATGCCCTGATCAGGAAAAAGACGCTGGAAAATACCATCCGCTGGGTTGAACAGCTTCGCATCAAGCATGAAGTTGAAAAAGAAGAGATGCAGTTGATTCTGGAAACCGGCGGGAAATTGACTCCTTTCTCCAAAGAAGTGAATTATCCTCGTAACTGGAAAGAAATTTCGGAGCGTCGTGAGCAGTTGCTTCAGGAGCAGATGAGCCCGGCAGACGCGGCGGTCAATAAACTGCTGGATCAGCCGGTGAACCTGTCGGCCCTGACGCCTGAAACCACCTTCGAAGAAGCGATTAATATACTGCGGGATTCGGTTCAGCCTCAGTTGTCGATTGCCGTGATGTGGAAAGATATCACTGAAAACGCTTTTATTGATAAGGATACCCCGATTACCCTGAGCGGTGAAGGCCTGGTATCGGTTCCCCTGCGGGTTGGACTGGAACGCGTTCTTCAGGCGGTCAGCGCCGGCGGCATGGCCGAACTGGGCTATGTGGTTCAGTATGGTATTGTGACCATTGCCACGGTGGATTATCTGCCCAAGCCCTTTACCAATATCGTTTATGATGTCGCGGAATTGCTGAGTCCTCCTGCGGATTATGATGAATATAACGGCGGTATTCAGGGCGTTGGTGAAAGCGACAGTGTGATGGGTCAAAACCAGGGCCAGCAGGGTGGTCAGCAGGGCGGTCAGGGCGGAAGCAGCGGCGGACAAAACCGAGGCAACCGTCGAAGCACCGGCAGCGGCAGTCAGTATCTGGGAAGCTGGCGTTCTCGTGAAATGGGCGATCAGTTGATTGATACCATTTTGCAGACCATCGATCCGGACAGTTGGTATGACAATGGCGGTGAGGCTCGTATTGAGCAGTTCATGGGAACCAAGCTGATTGTCTGGCAGACTCCGGAAAATCACGAAAAGATACGTAAATTCCTTGATGAAATGAGAAAACAGCTTGGACAGCAGGTTGCAATTGAAGCGCGTTTCCTGCTGGTTGATGAGCATTTCCTCGAAGATATTGGTCTGGATGTCCAGATTAACCGGTTGAAAGTCGGCGGACAGTGGGAAAGTGATGCCGGCCCCGGGAATTTGATGTTTACGCAGAATTCTTATAATGCGGCGGCGTCTCAACCGAGTTCGGTCGGCGGTACACTGGGCGGAGCCACTCCTGCAATGACTTCCGGTTTTGCCTATGTATTGGATGATCTGCAGGTTGACTTCCTGCTGCGTGCCACACAAATGCACATGAATTCCCGCCAGTTAACGGCTCCCAAAGCAATGGTGCTCAGTGGTGAATCCGCAACCTTGCAGGTTACCACGGTACGTCGGCTTCGCACAGATGCAACGATGGGTACGGAGACGATTACCCCCGCTGATGGTCAGCCGATTACCAATGCTTATATTGAAAATACCTATGAGGATTTCGATTCCGGTATACGTCTGTCGATTACACCAACCATCACATCCGATATGAAATACGTGATTTTGCGTGTTACGACCTTTACACTTGATTTGACAGATAACCCGGTCGAGCAGACGCTTGGTTTCAATCCCACCACCGGCGAGGAAGTCAGGGTTCAGATTTCCTATCCGACCGAACAGGTCTCCTCCATTCAAACTCGTGTATCGATTCCGGATCGCGGAACCGTATTCCTGGGGGGTCTGACAGTGGCCGCGCAGGTTGAGAGAGAAGCCGGGGTTCCGATTCTCAGCAAGATTCCGATTCTCTCCCGCTTTTTCTCGAACCGCAGCGAAGTGCAGGACAAACGTGTCCTGCTGATTCTGGTCAAGCCGACCATCGTGCTCAAAGATGAAGCGGAAGAAGACGCCATCGCTGCGATGGGTAAATAATCCGCAGCCGTACATCGTAAAAGCAATAAAAAAGGGACGCCCTCATAAGCGTCCCTTTTTTTTGATTTAAGGATAGATCGCAGAAGGTCCGACCTCAGACAAATCGGGTCTTGAGCTGTTCGTATCCCATCCAGGCAATCAGATTATCCAGCATAACCATCGCGGTGTAATTTTCTGCGACCGGCCAGATACGTCCGACAATCGTTGGGTCGCGCCGTGTAATGGCTGCCAGTTGAGTATTCTGAAGGGTATATTTGTCGATGGTCTGCTGAGCCTTGTCGATGGTGGGAGTCGGTTTGACGGCCAGGCGAACGACAATGTCCTGACCGCTGGAAAGTCCCCCGGTGATGCCGCCGGCATTGTTGCTCAGGAATTGTACCTGTCCTTTGTCTGCCTGCATGCCGTCGTTGGACTGAATCCCGGTCATATCTTTGACGGCAAAGCCTGCTCCTACTTCAACGCCTTTGACGGCGCCGATGCCGAGCATTCGTCCCAGTTGAGCATCCAGCTTATCAAATACCGGTTCTCCCAGGCCGACCGGAACACCGGTCACCACCACTTCGACAATACCGCCGGAAGAGTCTCCGCTGCGGGTGATTTTATTACACGCCTGCAGCATGGCCTCAGCGACTTCCATATCGGGACTGAGGATTACCTGATGAACGCCGTATTTGGCGCGGACTTCCTCTGCGGAAATCAATTGGGCCTTGGCCCGGATATCGTCGATTGCCTGTTCAATCTGGGCAAAAACTTTCATTTTTTCCAGAAACCGCATCTCCATGGTCACCAGGCCTTTGACATAAATTTCCTGATAGAATGGATCCAGGTCCCGCCGCATCTGTTTATAGCGTTCGGTATAATCGAAAATCGTTTTGTGGTCCATATCCGGACAGCGAACGCCGGCGGCTTCACGGATATACGAAAAGACGTGAATGCCGAAATTCTTAAGAATCTTCTTGGCGACGTAGCCTGCGGCGACAATCGTGGAGGTGTATCGTCCGCTGAAAATGCCCGCACCAATGGCATCGTCGCAAGGGCCGTATTTGCAGAAGGAAGCCCATGACGCATGGCCGGGCCGCGGCGTGCGGTTGGTGTCCTGGTATTGCTTGATGTGAATGAAATGCCGGTCCAGATTGGGAATCAGAATCGTAATCGGAGTCCCGTTGGTCAGGTTTTTATTGCCTGCGTTTTCGATGGTATCGGCCGCATTCAGCCCGGTATAAATCACCGGCAAATCCGGCTCCTTGCGCGGACTGGATAATTCATCCGCCCCGGGTTTTCGCAGCAGCAAATCCCCGTACAATTCCTGTTCGGTCAGGCTCATCGCGGGGGGGGCACCCTGAACCACGGCGGTCAGGCCTTCCTGATACGAGCCTCCCGCCACCGAAACCTGAAAAAATCGTCCTGTATGACAACCAATCATTGCTGGCCTCCTGTGAATAAGGTTTCTATATAAAGAATCATCTTATACCAGAAATTGAGTTCCTTGTGAAGACCTGTTTGTCTTACATCCTGGAAATTTGTTCAAACAGGGCTTTGGCGGCTTCTTCCGGGCCGGAGGTTTCGTAGCCGTCGATACCCAGCCGGGTTCGCATCTGGCCGACAAACAAGCCTTTCGCAAAGGCTGTCTGGAACAGGTCGTTGGCCAGTTTGTCGTGAAGCTCTTTATACTGGGGGGCGCCGAAAATATTGGCGTAATAATTATGAACCAGACCCGATGAGGTGGTGGTGCCCTTGCTCATGCTGGCGCCATCCCGGAATATCTGGATCGCCTTTTGCGGAGAATCAAATCGCTCCAGAACAGGATGATCCTGGTCAACTTGCTCGTAATTGTTGGCGTATAAGACATAATCCACCGCGTATCCGTGCAGCACCTCATCGAGGTTGGTCACGGGCAAGACCACGCGGGCGTTGATTTTCTGGGGACTCATAATGATGGCACGGTCGATTTGCTCAAAGGCATACCCGGCCTGAAGGTCATCGAGTCGCACGAATGCGCCGATTTCAGTACCGTAGCCGCGGATAATGCCGTCGGCGGTGATTTCAAAGGAGCCCATATCATCGGCGATGATGCGCAGCTCGCGGATAAAGTCTTTTCCGATATGCCGAAATGCCTCCAGCGATTCGGATTTGCCTGTTGCGGTATCGCCAATCAGAACAATATTGGCGGATTTTCCGTTTTTCAGGGTGATGCGCACCATGGCGCCATGATAGGGCATCCGGCCGTTCTTCATCATCGCGATATTGTGAAGCGTCAGAACCATCTTTTTGAGATAGCCAAAATAGCCGTACTGAGGCTCGCAGGGAACCGCAGCCACTAAAAGCTGATGCTGGTTGTCCTCGTGGAAGACCGTCGGCATGGTACCGTACTGTTTCATAAATTCCGGATCAGTGCCGAATAAGTAAATCGCATCAGGCCCTTTGGCAATTTGCTCATCGGTCGCCAGCTCAAACAGGTTCGACAGGGCGCATCCCAGATCAATCATACGCTGATGAAAATAGACGAAAATGACCATTGGCCCGACCTGGGCAGGGTAGCAAATCCACTTGGATGCATCCAGCGTCAATCCATCAATCGGATTTTTCTCCACTTTCTTGAATTCGCCGGTCCGTTTATTCATCGGGGGGTCGATAATCATCGGCGGGGCGATCCAGACCTGACGGATAAACGGAATCAGATTTAACTGCGACGCATATTTTTCAGGCAGGGTGGTCGAACGCGGTACGGCGATCAAACCAATGTCACAGCCGGCTGAAACCTGGCGGTAAATGCGGGGATGGTCGCCGGTGATATTTTCACAGATGTCACGATAGGTGCCGCGAACAATATGCGTCAGGGTTTCAACCGTGACATTAAACGACCGATAGGGACGGCGTTCGAAACTGCTCTTGCCGGGTTCGGAATGCAGCACCATAAAGCGGTCAAAGGATCGCCAGAAGTCGTATAGCCCTTCGACAAACTCATGAAGCCGAAGGCGATTGGTTCTGTCCAGAAGCGGTTTCAGTTCAGGCTGGTTATCTGCCAAATCAGCTAATGAAATGTCGGCAAGCTGAATCAGCACGGCGATAATCTTGTCCGAACAATCGCTGCCGAATAAGCCCGAAAAGAGGGTCCATGCCGGAGATTCCTGCTTTTCGAGTGTTTTACAGTATAAATGGACCACCTTGGCAAAGACCTCGCTGTGGAGCAGTTCGCCAGCGGTGGTGCAAATGGAACCGGGAGTATGAAGGATTATTTGACGGCCTTCAATTTCAAATCGTTTTTGGGTCATAACTGGATTCCTTAACCTTTCTTCTATTCAGTACGCGCAGTGATTGTGTACGGATATACTCCATAAATGGTTCATTATTTTACTTAGACAGGGTAATCTTAGCGCCGATGCTGTTCATCAGCGGGACAAAATCAGGAAATGTAACACCGGCAGCTTCGGCTGTATCGACGGTCAATGAGCCGTTTTCGAGACACATTCCGGCGATGGCACAGGCCATTACAATGCGATGGTCATCATAGCCGTGAAGGGGGGCGGGATGCAGCTTTTTGCCGCCGTGAATCACCATGCCATCAGGCAATTCTTCGACATCAGCGCCCAGCTTCGTTAACTCTCTGGCCATACAGGCGATACGGTCCGTCTCCTTGTTACGGGCCTGCGGGACATTGAGCAATCGGGTTGTTCCGGATGCAAATGCCGCTGTTACGGCCATGGCCGGCAGAGCGTCGGGCGTCCGGTTCATATCGATATCAATCCCTTTCAGAGAGGATTTACGGACGAGGATGCCCTCGGGGCTGACGGCGATATCTGCTCCCATTTGCTGTAAATAATTCACCACCGCCTTGTCCGGCTGACTGTCGGAAAAGTCCAACCCGGTCAGCGTCAGTTCATCGGCCAGCAATGCCCCGGCACACAGAAAGAAGGTTGCGCTGGAAAAATCGGCGGCGACCGGTGAGTTAAACGAAGTATATTTCTGGTGTCCTGAAATAGAGAAATGTGCCATTTCCTGACGTGAATAGCGAATGCCTTGTTTATCAAGCCAATCGAGGGTCATTTTGGCGTAATCGGGTTCGTACAGCAGGGGAACTTCGATTTCGGTATCTCCATCAGCAAGCGGACATGCCAATAAAAGACTGCTGAGATATTGACTGGTTGGGCAATGAATACTGACTTTGCCGCCGGAAAGCCGTCCTTTGACCAGGACCGGGGCACAATCATTATTCTTGACAGGCAGGCAGCTTGCTCCGAGCTGAGTCAAAGCCTTGCAAAGAGGACCGACTGGTCGGTTTTGTATTTGGTAGTCGCCGGTAAAAATCACTTCTTTACCTGGAGCAGCAAGGCTTGCGGAACCAAGAGCTATAGCCAGGGTGGTTCCGGAGTTTCCGACGTCAATAGTCGCGATTTGATGGTTGATTTCTCCACAGATCCCCTGGACAATCCATTGCGAGGGATTGGTTGTGTCGATAGCTGCTCCTAAAGCACGATATGTGCTGACACAAGACAGGGTATCATGGGAATAAAGAGGATTACGAATGATGCTCTGTCCATCTGCCAATGAGGCAATCGCCACGGCCCGAATGGTGTGGGATTTGGAGGCAGGTATTGCGACCTGGCCGGAAAGTCTTGATTTTAGAGCATTTATATACACAATGTATTTCTGTCTTAATTCTGTCTTTATACCATATTATTCCGGAACTTGCAGACAGCCATGTCGCGGCCGGATTCCAAGGAAAGACAAATAAAATCGTGAAGGGTATATCAAATTTTTGAAAAAAGTGAAGAAAAATCTAAAATTTTTCAAAAAAATCAGATTTTATTTGAAATTAGATTAGCAAATCAGTTACTAATAGTGGGAATGAAATAGTTATTGGTCATTTGGGGGTACAAGAATGATGTAAATAGAACGATACAAAAACGTCCTATAATATCGGAATTTTATAGGCTGTTGGGAGTCGTAACTCTATATTCTTCTTGACTTTTCGGATGGTTTCTGCTATTTTCCGCTTAATCTCAATGGGGACTTTTTCCGATTCTAAGAGACAATCGATAATCCCTACAGCGCCTGTTTAGGCAGGGACGTCTTGTGTTTTTTGGAATGTGATCGGAAAGGCGAATATGAGAATCAGGACTTATTTCCGTATGGAGGGTGTTATGAATCGTATGAGTGTGTGGTGTGTATTGCTGGCTTGCCTGATGATGGTATCCAGTGCGACGGCTGTGAATTATGGGTCGTCGAAGTTTACTGATGCTGCAAAAATTCAGAGCGGCTTTGCCTCGGGGCAAAGTCAGGTCCCTGTGATCGTCGGCTTATTTGAGCCGGAGGCGGTCCGCAGCACGACCGACTGGAATTCCAAGACGTCGCTTGCCACGCTGCAATCGGCAGTCAAAGCAAAGCAGAATGCGGTCTTGTCCACGCTGACGACCAGCGAATTTACCCTGCGGTATAAATACGACAATATCGCAGCGTTTTCAGGGTCTATTACCGAGGCCGGGCTGGACAAGCTGATTGCCGACAAAAATGTTCGCTACATTCAGCCTGTTGTGAATGTTGCATTTCAGATGAAGCAGGGGCTTGCCCTGATTAAAGCCATGACCTATCGCTCCAAATACACCGGAAAAGGGGTGGCGATAGCGATTGTCGACAGCGGCACGGATTATACCCATCCTGCAATGGGTAATGGAGGATTCCCCAACAGTAAAGTTATTGGCGGATATGATTTTGGCGGTATGGATAATGATCCGGCACCGATTCTGCCGGGTAATGCCCAGGCTCACGGAACCAGTGTTGCCGGTGTCGCTGCGGGCAGTTATATCGAGGCCGGGGATTATATCGGCGGTGCTGCTCCGGATGCCAAGATTTATGCGTTGAAATTTGCTGATGATGTTACCGGCAATCCGACCAATGATGGCGGTGTGGCGTCCTGGGACTGGTGCGTTACGCATAAGTATGACGACCCGTCCAATCCGATTCTGGTGGTCAGCAACAGTTGGGGGGCACCCACTCACCTGAATGATGAGGCTCTGGCGGATGCGATTAATCCTCTGGAAGCCCAGGGTGCCAAAAACTGTGTTGCAGCGGGGATGATTGTGGTGGTTGCGTCCGGTAATGAATCTAACAAAAATGGTATCAGTCTGCCGGCGGCCAATTCCAATACGATTGCTGTGGGTGCGGTATCGGATGCAGCGGGATTGGGGCCTGGCATTACGGCGGCTGGAATGGTAATGCCCTATTCAAACACCGGCATTCTCCTGGATGTATTCGCCCCGGCCGATTGTACCACCACCAGTGATATCGTGGGTGTAAACGGTTACGATGCCGGCAATTGGACGAGTTGTTTTGCCGGAACGTCCTGTGCAACACCTTATGTCTCGGGTGTGATTGCCGTGCTGCAGCAGGCCAGTTATGAAAGAACAGGCAGCTATCTGACACAAAACGAAGTTGTTCAGCTCTTCAAATTAACCGGCATTCCGACCACGGATACAGAAGCACCGGATATTATCCGCCCCCTGGTCAATGTCGAGGCGGCGATTGAGCAAATCAGCGGCGGCGATACGGCAGCTCCGACGCCTAACCCGGCCCAATGGGATATCGCCCCTGTGGCGACCGGTATGTCGCATATTGTGATGCGGGCGGCCGAAGCCACGGATAAATCCGGCGTCGAATACTTCTTTGATTGTATCGAAAACAACACATTTGACAGTACCTCCTGGCAGGACAGTCCGCTGTATCAGTGTACCAGTGTTCCGCAGGGGGCTACCCTGAATTTCCGCTGCAAGGTGCGTGACAAATCCATTAACAGGAACGAAACCGGATGGTCTGTGTCGAGTTCTGCGACGACCTCGGTGGGTTCCGATACCCTTCCTCCGGCGCCCAGTCCGGCCCGGTGGAAAGCCAGACCTCGCAAAATCAGCACGACTGCCATTGCGATGGAAGCTGCAACCCATTACGATGAAAGCGGTGTGGAGTATAAATTTGAATGCACCAGTACGACGGATCCGCAATATGCAGGTGATCCGACGGAATTGAGCAGTGACTGGCAGACTACAACAGCGTTTGTCAGAACCGGTTTGAGCAGTGCAGCACCGGGCTATTATTATCACTATGTTGTTCTGGTTCGTGATAAATCCGCGGCTAAGAATTCAACAGCGGCTTCGGAAGAGAGCAAGGTCTTGCTGGCACCTCCAAGCCGCACGCTGGAAGTACCGTTCCCGTATGCCACCATTGGCGAAGCGGTCAGAACTGCCAATAATGGTGATGTTGTGGTCATTCATCCGGGTACGTATCAATATGATGACAATCGCAATCTGCTGCCAACTATGATTATCCCCGATCCGGACAATCCGGGAATGTTTAAAATCGTAGGCAAAAATATAACGATTCGCAGTAAAAATCCCGAAGATCCGGCTGTGGTGGCGGCAACCGTGATTGATTGCCAGGCCTCCGAAGGCAGCGGCGGCGACCATGCTCCAAGACGAGCGTTTTCGTTTGTCGAGGGGCACGATAATACGATGGTCATTGACGGTTTAACCATTATTAATGCCATGGCGGTGAATAATCCGTCAGGGGCGCCCACCTCGCCGGGAGAAAGCGGCGATGATGCTCTGGGTGGTGCGATTCTCTGTACCGGCGGAGCCAGCCCGACTATCAATCACTGTGTGTTCAGAAACTGTGCTGCCATCGGTCAAAATGCAAGTAATGGCGGTAATGGGAGAACTCCTCCCGGTGCTCAGGGACAGCATGGCGCAGATGGCGGGGACGGCGGACATGGCGGTGAAGGGCGCGGCGGCGCGATTTACTGTGACGTGAACAGTTCGCCGATCATTTCAAATACCCTGTTTGAAAATTGCCGGGCCTGGGGTGGTAACGGCGCTGCCGGCGGAAACGGCGGCAATGGTACCAGCGCTGAGGATATCGAAGCGGGCGGCTATGGCGGCAACGGCGGAGCCGGCGGTGATGCCGGATTCGGCGGAAGTGCCTATGGCGGAGCCATATTTACCAACGGCAATAATACAGTTACATTGAAAAATGTCACAGTCAATCTGTGCTCGGTGCGAGTCGGTGTCGGCAGCTATGGCGGCAACGGCGGCAGCGGCGGTGACGGTAAAGAAGGTGAAGGCGTCCTTGGTAACGGCGGGGCTGGAGGCTGGGGCGGCGATGGCAGCTCTGACGGCTTCTATGCTTATGGTGCCGCGGTCTATTACGGCCCCAATTCGACGATTACTGTGGAAGACTGTGAATTCACCGGCAATACGGCCCTGAGGTCGGAAATTCTGACATCTCAGGATTATCGCGGCGGTGACGGCGGCGATGGCGGCGGAGCAGATGGCCAGGGTGCCCGCGGCGGCAACGGCGGACTTGGCGGCTTTGGCGGCAATAGCGGCGACGGCATGATTGTCGGTGATGGCGGTGATGGCGGCGATGGTGCGGATGGTGGTATTGGCGGCAGCGGCGGCAGCGGCGCAACCGGAGGTGATGGCGGCGCTCCCCAGGGCAGCCCGGGCTCATCCGCGGGTGCATTCCGTTCCACGAAAACACTCGGCGGCGCCAGTTTCTATCAGTATGGCTGCAACATCACGGTCCTCAACACGGTTATTCAGGACAATCAGTCTTTCTGGGATTATGCCGGCGGCGACTTTTTAGCCAGTGCAGAATTCATGATTGGCGATATCGTTGAAGAACCCAATGCGATTGAACATCTTATTGACTACCAGATGGTCTCTGTGACTCAAAAAGAAACTCCTTGTGTCGCAGTCTATGAGAATTGCCAGTTTATTAAAAATATCTCGGGTATGGACGGCGGCGGCCTGTACAGTGCGCCTAACTGCCAGATTACCCTGAAGGGATGTTCTTTCATTCAAAATACCGCCGGCGTGGATCGCAATCCGGGCGATGATTTTGATGGTGTGGGTGACGGTGCCGGTGTCTTCTGGCTGGGAGCTCAGCCCCAGTCATCCTCCTCCGACACCCTGTTCCGCGGATGGTATATTGACGTCGATAATCAAGGTAATCCTGTAGGAACGACAACGTATTACAGTATCGACGGTGTATTCAATCTGACGGCCCATACCACGGTCAAAGATGATATCTGGGGCTTTCTGATTGATACCCGTTATCAGCTTAAAAAAGCAGCGATTCAGATTTGGCAGCCCGAACCTCTCGAACCGCCGACTGAAATCCTGTTTTATGACTGGTACATGATTGGATTTGAGTGGGATGCCGATCAGGGCGCCAACTCCACCATCGGTTATCTGGATGCCGAAGACGTTGATTTTCAAGGCAATATCGCCACCACCAACAGCACCTATCATGTCAGCGGCGGCGGCGGCGTGCGTGCTTATAATCTGGCTCCTTCGGACCAGACCTGGGTTCATTTCAGGAAAGTCAATTTCTCCGGCAATACGGGTGCCTATGGCGCCGGTGCCGCGATTGGACACGTGATTTATACCCATGAAGACAGTCTGGTCTTTGAAAACACAGGTCAAAACGGCGGCGGTTTCTACTTCTATGACAGCGATGTCCTGCTGCAGAATGTGACCCTCTTTAATAATGTCGCCACCGATGTCAGCCAGGTTGGCATCAGCGGTGACGGAGCGGGCATCTATGCCCTCGACAGTTCGTTCCTGATTCGGTCCTGCCGATTTACGGATAATGCCAGCGATGGATTCGGCGGCGGGTTGTTCGTCGAAGGCTATGGTCTGCATCCGGACGATGATATGGATCAGACGGTGCGCAACTGTCTGCTTAATGGAAATACATCCCGGTTCGGCGGCGGCGGCATTTCCGCCAATTCGGCCTTTGTCAATGTGTACAATTGCACGATTGCCGAAAATATTACCAATGGGCTGTACAGCTATGGCGGCGGTATTGGATGCTTTGATGCGGTAATCTGGCTGACCAATACCATTGTCTGGGATAACAGTGCGTTCTATGGCGACCAGATTGCCCTTGGTGATCCTGCGCAGATCGGCAATCCTTATGTTACGCTGATTTCGTCATATTCCAATATCATGGGCGGATTTGACGATGTCTATGAGGCCCCGGGCGATGCCCTGTGGCTGGATTTCGGCGGCAATTTTGGGGACGATATTGAAGCCCACGATCCGCTGTTTGTCCGTGTCACGGATGCGGATTCGCCGCTTGAGGTGACCTATTATCTCAGCCAGATCGAATCCGGCCAGCGGGCGATGAGCCCCTGTGTCAACACAGGCGATCCGGCCAGCTTGAGCCTTCTGGATATGGATACCTTTGGCTATCTCGGTACCACCCGCAGCGACCATGTGCTCGATACGGGGATTATGGACCTTGGCTACCATCAGAATGCAGACCTGGCGGTTCGGGATTATCTGCTGACGGCATCGGTTTATATTGCCGACAAGCATCCTTATGGAACCCTGAAGGCTGAATGGACTCCCGGCGGCTCGATGACGGTGTCAACGTCTATGGATATGGCCATGATCAAACAGGGTACCGTTGTCCTTCTGACGGCAACCCCGGAAGATAAATATCGCGTCAAACGCTGGATCGGCACCGATGACGACACGCTGACCGGCAACACCAATACGATTACCATGAGCGGCAACCGTCAGGTTCAGGTTGAGTTTGAGCTGGATGTCCCGCGCAACCGCCTGGTGCCCACGGACTATCCGACGGTGAATGCCGCGCTGGCAGCCGCACGAAACGGCGATACCCTCATTCTGGCTCCGCGGCCCAACCTGCCTTATGTGATTACGACCGCAACCGGTGAAGGTCTGGATCTGATGGGCAAGAGTATTACCATTACATCCGAAGATCCCAACGATCCGGTCATGGTTGCCAACACGATTATTGATTGTCAGGGTTCGCGCTACGTCCCGCAGCGGGCATTCATGGTCCGTCGCGGTGAAGGCCGTGATACCATCATCCAGGGCATTACTATCCGGAATGCCTACTGGACCGGAGCGCTGGGGCTGAACGCAGCGCTTCCCAATCCACCCATGCCGGATGATCCTACAATAAATCCCCCTGCGCCGAATCGCGCAAATAGTGGTGAAGACGCCATCGGTGATGGATTTGGCGGTGCGATCCTGATTGAAAACGGCAGTTCGCCTATCATTCGCAACTGCGTATTCTACAATTGCCAGGTTGTTGCAGCCTGGGGCGGTGACGGTGCCAACGGCCGAATTGCCCCCGAAGACAGCAACGCGGATGGACAGAGCGGCGGCCATGCCGGCTTAGGACAGGGCAATGGTTATGGCGGTGCGATTGCGATTCTTGACAAGAGCTCTCCGCTGATCCAGAATTGTATCTTCACAGAAAACCGAGCCCTGGGCGGCTGCGGCGGCAACGGCGGCAACGGCAGTAATGCCGACGGCAGTGGTCGTGAAAGCTGGGGCGGCGACGGCGGGTACGGAATCGGTGACGGTATCGGCGGCGCCATCTATGCCGCAGCACAATGCGATGCCGTGATTACCGGATGTACGTTTACAAGCAACTATGCCCGGCAGGGTTTCCCCGGTACCGGCGGCACCCGAGGAAGCGGGGCGACATATCCTGACCCGTGGAATCCTTCTACTGCCGGCACGAACGGTTTTACCATGTCGTATGGAATGATTCGCGGCGGTGCGATTACCCTGGGCAATGGTGCGACATCCAGCGTTATCGATTGTGTCTTTGACGGCAACAAAGCATTTGAAGCCGATTATCTGAATACGATCTATGTCATTGGTGACCAGCAGGTTACCCAGACATCGGAAGAATATCAGTTCCTGACCCGCGGCGGCGCGATCACTGTCGATCCCAACAGCACCATTGAGACCTTCAGCAACCTGATCATCAAAAACAGCGGCGGCTGCGCACTGGATATCGGTCAGAAAACGGAAATATATGTGAAAGACTGCGTATTCGAAAATAACTATGACTGGGAAAAAACATACCTGGATTTCTATCTGGAACCCGAACAGGTTCTGCAGCTCTATGAACAGTATTATCCGGAAGCCCTGACCGTCAGCGCCGGTGCCGTGTTTATCAGCGAGGATTGCCCTGAGGTTGTTTTTGAAGGCTGCACCTTCAACAAGAACTACTCGAAGAGCTACGGCGGTGCCATTAATGCCAAGTCGGACTTCACGGCGATCAATTGTTCCTTTGGTGCCAACGAAGCCCAGTCCAACGGCGGTGCGATCGATATGTATTATTACATTCCCGATCCGAACACCCGCACGCTGGAAATGACTCTGACCGGGTGTACTTTTGCCGACAACAAGGCCGGCAACTGGGGCGGTGCGGTTCATACCCAGAATTTTGAGGGTACCTTCAACCAGTGCAACTTCATTAATAACACGGCCTGGAGCGGCGGTGCGATGCACCTGTCCGAAGGTATTGTCCAGATGGGCAATTCCTTGTTCAGCGGCAATACCGCAACCGGCCTGTCGTATTTCCATCGAGCCGTCACCGGCGAAGGTTTCGGCGGTGCAGTGGCCTGCCTGAATACCAGTGCCACGATTGTGGACTCGGTGTTTGTTGAAAACCGTGCCGAAAGCGGCCAGGGTCAGGGCGGTGCGATTGCCCTGGTCAGCGGCAATGCGATTATCAGCCATCAGTTTGACAACTGTCTGCTGGCGGATAACTATGCCAAACTGACCGGCGGTGCGGTGGCCTTGACCAACGATGTTGAGCCGTCGTTCAATAACTGCACCTTCGTCGGCAATACGACCGACGGTAATGGCGGCGGCCTGTTTATCAGCAACAGCAGCAAGGCCGATCTGTCCAACAGCATCTTCAGCGGCAACAGCAGATTTGCGGTCTATGAACAGCCGTCCACGGCGGATGCGCAGGTGAAGAACTGCCTGTTCTACAGTAATCCCAACGGCGATTACTTCGATGCTCAGACGGCTTCAGCTTTGACGGTTCCGCAGTTGAATGCGATTGCCGGCAATGGGGCCAATCTTGCCGCAAATCCATTGTTTGCAGTGGGCGTTTTGGGCAATTACTATCTCAGTCCGTCCAGCCCGGCCATCAATGCCGGTAACGGAACCGCACTGAGCTTCGGGCTCAATACGTATACCACCAACACCAGCATCAGTCCTGCGATTCTTGACAGCGGTATCGTTGATCTTGGATATCACTATTATAACGCAGCCGATGCCAATATCATGCCTCGCTTTACCCTGACGGCTTATGTCCAGGATAACCGAGGCGTGGTCACGCCGTCCAGCCAGACCTATTATATGGGTCAGAAAGCAACGCTGACGACGCAAATTCAACCCGATTACGTCATCACCGGCTACAGCGGCGGTACAGTCAATGATGCCTCCGACAAAGCCGTCAATTATGTGATGATGACGTCCAATAAGACGATTACCGTGCTGGTCCGACAGAGACAGACCTATGTTATCGGCGGCTCCAGCCCCTATACGGAAGTCCAGCAGGCCATCGATGCAGCCAAAGATGGTGACACGGTCGTAATCCTGCCGGGTCATTATACTGGAAGCGTAGGTGTCAATGACTCGTATTATAGCAGCCTGATAACCATCAGCCTCAACGGAAAGAAGCTCAAGATCACCGGTTCCAATCCGGCGGACGAAGAAGTGGTGCGTGCAACGATCTTCGAGAATTATGAAATTGATCTGATCAATGCCCCCGAAGAGGCCGTGATTGAAGGCTTTACGCTGTACTCCGGCGAGATGTATATCTGGGGTGGAAATCCCACGATTCGCAACGTTGTTTTCGACCGCTGCAGATGGACCGGCGGAACAGAGATAATAACGCCCCAGGCCTGCCCGAATCCGATGGATGGCGGCAACGGCGGCAGTGTTCTGGGCGGTGCGGTAACGGTCATTGAAAGTGCACCGAAGTTTATCTCCTGCTCCTTTGAAAACAATATGGCCCAGGGCGGCAATGGACAGGATGGTATCGGCGGATGTCCCGCGCATCTCGTCGGCGGTGATGGCGGATGGCCGGGTCGCGGATATGGCGGTGCTGTCTATGCCGGCTTCAGCAGTAATGTCACGTTTGATCACTGTACCTTTACCGGCAATGAAGCCCGCGGCGGTGTCGGAGGCAATGGCGGTAATGGTGCTCAGAATTCTCATGGCGGTCGAGGCGGCGGCTTGTCCTGGCCCGAATCAATCGAAACCAGCTTTGACAGCTTTGACTGGTGGGATGGATGGGAACAGGGCGACAAGTACTATTTCTACTCCACGTACTTTGGCACCTATGATTACGAAGTCTGGGCCAGGTGGTTTGGCTGGACCAAGTGGAAAAACTGGGAAGAGTTCCTCGCCTCGTCGGACTATGCCGATGCCGCAACCTCGACACCCAAGAAAGATGGGTATGAAGAGTACTGGCGCTACAGCGGCTATGGCGGCGCGGTGTATTGTGCTTACGATACGACTGCAAAGTTTGTGAGCTGCACATTTAACGACAATGTCACGGAAAGCAGCGTATCGGGAGTTGGCGGAACGCTTAGTGCGACGCCGGATCGCCCGATTGATCTGCCCACAGCCGGTGGTGCAGTCTTTGCATTGCATAATTGTGCCCTCGAATTTGCCGACTGCAAATTCAATAATAACCTGGCCGATCGTGTCACTGTCGAACTGCCCCTGACATTTAACGTCAGCTTTGGCGGCGCAGTGGCCTATGAAAACGAATGCGATGTGGTCTTCACCCGGTGCGACTTCAACAACAACGAAGCGTCCGTCGGCGGCGGTCTCTATGCCTTTAAGTCGCAGACCACCGTGGTGGACTGCAACTCTTTCGATAACTATGCCTATGCCGGTTCGGGTATTTATGCCGAATACGACACCATCGAGATTACCAACACCCGGTTTGTGCGTAACGAAGCAGTGACTCCGCCGGCTAATGTTATCCCCGGTGAAGGCGAAAACGATCCTCCGCTGATTTATGAGACACTCGCAGCGGCCGGTCAGGGCGGCGGTTTGTTTGTCGGCAGCGCCGACCTCAAGCTGAGCCATTCGGTCTTTACGACCAACCTGGCCGACATCTCCGGCGGCGGTATCTACCTGACCGGGGAAGTCCCTGTCAACTCCAGAATCTTCAACTGTCTGTTTGACAACAACGTCGGCCGGCGTGATGGCGGTGGTGCCTCGGTCAACTGGTTTGCGAGCTCCAGCTTTGCCAACTGTACCTTTGCGGCCAACCAGTCCATGGGACGCGGCGGCGAATACAGCGGTCCCGGCTCCGGCGGAGGCATGTATTGTGCCTATGGCAGCAATGTCAGCATCATCGACAGCATTTTCTGGGGCAATAACGCCGCAGAAGGCGGACAGATTAATATCGGTACAGGATTCATCTCCGATCCGAGACCGGCGACCTTGACCATCTCTTACAGTGATGTTCAGGGCGGAAATACCGTCTCTTCGGTCCGCGTAGGTTCCGGTTCGACCCTCAACTGGGGCACTGGCAATATCAATGCCGATCCTGGATTCCAGATTCATCCCGAAGGATTGGGCAATTACTACCTGAATCAGGGCGGTCCCTGCATCAGCACCGGCTCTGTTCCGGCAGGCTCAATTGGTCTGGAAACTTATACCACCAACATCCTTGGCGGCCTCGATAAGGGGATCGTCGATATGGGCTATCACTATCCGCTCCAGCAGGGTACCTCCAGTTGTGTCATGACCGACCTGATGATGAACGGTCAGATCGGAGTTGATGATCTGGCGATTCTGATTCAGCACTGGCTGTTCGGTTGCAGCGATCTCAACACCTGGTGCAGCGGGTCTGACTTCAATTATGATGCATTGGTTGATTTCGATGATATGGCAATTCTGTCCCGATGCTGGCTCGAAGCCGATACGGAAGCTCCGACAGCTCCGGCATGGGCTCTGATTGATCCGATTGTTGCTCCGTTCAACACCTCCAATCGGTTGGTATTGACGGGTCAGCCCACGGTGGATAACTGGTTCCCGGAAAGTCAGTTGCAGTATCAGTTCTTCTGTGTGGATCCGGTTGGCGGCCCCAGCAGCGGATGGCTGAATGACCCCGTTTATACGATTTCCAGTGGTCTTATATTTGGAAATCAGTACAGATACCAGTATCAGGTTCGCGACCCGATGGGCAATATTTCGATTGCCTCGCTTACGCAGATCGGTATCCCCGGTTCGCAGTATTTCCCGCAGCCGGATCCGTTGAATCCGGTGGTCAACCCGGTGATGCTGTGGACGACTCCGCCTGCGGCTATGGATCAGACCCGGATCATCATGACAGCGCTGCAAATTGTCGAATCCGCAGCGTTAGGGCTGGAATATCAATATGCCAGATTCGTTGGACCGGCTGCAGTGGGCGGCTCTGTAATCTTTACTGTGCAAAACCACAACAACAGTGCCAACCTGCCGGCAAACACCTTCTACTCGACAACACCGTGGGTATTTACCGATACCGGTTTGACCCTTGGTCAGGAGTATACCTATCAGGTCCGCTGCCGGTACAACAAGGGACCGTGGACGGCCTGGTCCGCAGCGGCTACGGCAACTCCGCAAGCCGTGGATAATGAGCCTCCGCTGCCGAATCCGGCTGAGATGCTCAGTGCCACGAAGGTCAATGTCAATGGTATCTGGTACCATCTGGTTGTGGCCCAGGAAGCCGCAGATGACAGTGATGTCCAGTATCAGTTTGAATGCGTTGTCGGACCTTCTCTGAGTGCTGAAAATGCAATGTGGAGAAATGTCGACAATGTTGCCGTTCTCCCGAATAACCCGAACGGAACCGCTCAGACACCCAATGTCATCTGGGTCAGAGTCGACAGCCAGTTCGCAGGTTATCAGTACCGTGTCCGGTACAGTGACCGCTCCCCGCTGCAGAATATTGGTCAGTGGAGCACGCCGTTACAGGCACAGTAACACGCTCAAGTAAAAGGTTTCAAAGGCCGCGGTGATTTTCGCCGCGGCCTTTTTTGTTTCTTGTCATCTTTTCCGTTAACCCGCCCGCATTCTTGTCCGAAGACAATCGTGTACAGGACTAAGATGTTAATGCGTCATGGGGTAACAGGTATGGCTCGATATGCCGATTTTGAAAAAGTGTGCTGCGATGTCGCAGCGATGAGTAAAAGGGAAGTCAAAAGCCGGCTGCTGCATTTTCCGGGCAGGCTCAAACTGGATTTCACCGAAGATTATCTGGAAGGCCTGACCGTCGAACGACTCCGGCACATTCTGCTGGCCGCCCTTATGGTCGATATGCGAAAACACGCCTGAACACATCGGGATTCTAATCCGGCAGGGGGATAATAACACAAAAAAAGGCTGATACCTTTCGGTACCAGCCTTGCTAAAGCGTTCTAATAGAATTTGGGAATATATAACTTAATATTATCGTCCCGCTTTAGCTCTTTGAAACATATAGAGAGTAAATAGAAGAAAAAGAGCTATAATTCCAAACGTTATTATATACGTTCCATCGGTCTGAATGCAACATTATTCTTAAATTTTTATAAAATATTTCTAATTCAGGAAATACCAGATACACTACTGCTTATTTCTGTCTCTTATTTTACCACAATAATCCCACCGAAACAAGCCGGAAAACACTTGTCGTTTGGACAAAAAATCTCTACAATACAGTCTATCTGAATGGTTCTGTAGTTTGGCCAATCGAGAATTAAGGAGTTTGAAGGACTTTTTTTAAAGGATTCGTATGCTGTCCCGACTGTATTCAGTGACCTTGGAAGGCATCGAGGGGATTCTCTGTGAAGTTGAAGTCGATATTTCGCTGAATGGCCTCGAAAAACCGATGATTGTCGGCCTGCCCGATACCGCCGTCAAAGAAAGCATCGAACGTGTTCGCAGTGCCATCACCAATTCGGGCTTCCGTTATCCGGAAACACTCGCCCTGATAAACCTTGCCCCAGCCGATGTCAAAAAAGCCGGCCCGGCTTTCGATCTGCCCATCGCTCTGGGCATTCTTGCCAGCGGGGACAAAATCACCAGTGACAAAATGGGCGATTACGTCGTCGCCGGAGAACTGGCCCTTGATGGTCGTGTCCGGCCCGTCAACGGCGTCCTCAGCATGGCTATGGCTGCCGCAAGACAAGGCTTTAAAGGCATCCTTGTCCCCCTCGAAAACGCTTCCGAAGCCGCCGTAGTACAGGGTATCGAGGTCTTCGGCGTCGGTTCTCTTGCTCAGGCTGTTGCATTCCTGACCGACCAGCTCCCGATAGAACCCACTGTAATCGACATAGAAAGTCTCTTTCGCCGATCCTCAGCCTATGACATCGATTTTTCAGATGTTAAGGGTCAGGAATCCGTCAAACGCGCCCTGACCATCGCGGCCGCAGGCGGCCATAATGTCATGATGATCGGCCCGCCCGGCTCTGGCAAAACCATGCTTGCCCAGCGAATGGCGACCATTATGCCGGACTTAACTCTCGCTGAGTCGCTGGAAACCACCCGCGTCTATTCCGCCGTAGGCCTGCTCGAAAAAGGCAAGGCGTTAATCGCCACGCGCCCCGTGCGAACCCCGCACCACACCGCGTCCGGCCCATCGCTGGTCGGCGGCGGCTCCCATCCCCGCCCAGGCGAGCTGAGCCTGTCGCATCACGGCATCCTGTTCCTCGATGAATTTGCGGAATTTCCCCGCAATGTCCTGGAAATGATTCGCCAGCCGCTCGAAGAAGGGGCTGTTATGGTTAATCGGGCCAAAGGCACCATGCGTTTCCCCGCACGTTTCATCCTGATTGCCGCCATGAATCCCTGTCCGTGCGGTTATTTCGGCTCCGACCACAAACGCTGCCGCTGTACTGCGGTACAGATCGAACGCTACATGGCCAAAATTTCCGGCCCATTACTCGACCGAATCGATATTCACTGCGAAGTCGCCCCCGTTTCCTTCCAATGTCTTCGCAGCGGGCCTGACGGCACCCCCTCCGAGCAGATTCGCCGGCAGGTCTCCGCCGCCCGTGCTATCCAGTCCGCCCGCTTCGGCAAGGATGGACTGATGACCAATGCAACCATGGCCCACCGCGATATCCAGAAATGCTGCAAGCTGGACGAGACCTGTCAGATGATGCTCAAGCAGGCGATGGCCGAATTCGGCCTGTCCGCCCGCGCCCATGACAAAATCTGTAAAGTCGCCCGCACCATCGCGGACCTGGAAAAAAGCGACGCCATCCGTCCGGAACATCTGGGCGAGGCCATCAGCTACCGCAAATTGGACCGGAAACTCTAATTCTTGCAGGGTTCCCGGTGGCTACATAATCTATTGTAAATGCTGGAATTGCAATCCAATAGGCTGCGTTTTTTTCATTTGGCCAACGGCATGGCACGCAAGAAAAATTTGGACAATCTTTCCCAAAGATACTATACTTTGCCCCGTTAATACGTGGTCGTAAAAGGAATAGTATTGAGGATTCAGCCATATTAATGGGCGAACAATCAAAACAGACAAGATGCTGTGCGCATTCGCAATCGGCCTATGAACGGGCCTGCCGGGTCATCCCCGGCGGGGTCAATTCTCCCGTGCGCGCGTTCCGCGAAGTCCAGCTTTGCCCGGTCTTTATCCGGTCGGCCCGCGGCAGCCATATCTGGGATATCGACGGCAACGAATACATCGATTACGTCGGTTCCTGGGGCCCGATGATTCTGGGCCATGCCCACCCGGCGGTCGTCTCTGCCGTCCAGCAGGCCGCCGCACAGGGTACCTCCTACGGCGCCCCCACCGAAGGCGAAATCGAACTGGCCCAGCGGATCTGTTCGGCCTATCCGTCCATCCAGAAAGTCCGCCTTGTCAGCAGCGGAACCGAAGCGGCCATGACCGCCGCCCGCCTGGCCCGGGCCTATACCGGCAAAGATATTCTCATCAAAATGGTCGGCTGCTACCATGGCCACTGCGACAGTATGCTGGTCAAGGCCGGCTCCGGCGTTGCGGAACTATCCACCGCCTCCAGTGCCGGCGTCCCCGCGGATTTGGCCGCCAAGACCGTCACGGTTGCATACAATGACATCCACGCCCTGACGCTGGCGTTCAAAAAACATCAGGGCCAGATAGCAGGTGTGCTAATCGAACCAGTCGCCGCCAACATGGGCGTTGTTATACCGCAGCCCGGCTATCTGCAGCAGATTCGGCAATTATGTATGGAACACAGTGCGGTGCTGGTCTTCGACGAAGTCATCACCGGATTTCGTGTCGCTTTCGGCGGTGCCCAGCAGCTTTACAGCATCCAGCCCGACCTGACCTGCCTGGGCAAGATCGTCGGCGGGGGGCTGCCCTGTGCTGCCGTTGGAGGCAGACAGGATATTATGGATATGCTGTCCCCGCTGGGTCCGGTGTATCAGGCGGGCACCCTCAGTGGAAATCCTCTGGCCGTGGCCGCTGCCAATGCCTCGCTGAATATCCTTCAGGATGCTGCCTGCTACCAGAAACTGGAGCAATCCGCAACGGCGTTAGCCGAAGGCCTGGCCGATGCTGCCCGCAAGGCTGCCGTCCCCATGACCATCAACCGTGTCGGCTCCATCATGACCTGCTTCTTTACCGACCGGCCCGTACATAATTTCGACGATGTCAAGGCCTGCAATATGCCTCGCTTCAAAGCCTTTTTCGCGGCCATGCTTGAGCAGGGTATTTACCTGGCCCCCAGCGCCTTTGAGGCGATGTTTGTCTCGCTGGCCCACACGACAGAAGATATTGAAAAGACGGTCAACGCCGCCTATAATGCATTCCGAAAAATTCTCTGACAGGAGACCCCGATATGGAAGACAATAAACAGCAGAAAGCTCCCGATTTGATTGATACGACCGATTGCCTCGAAGCCATCGGCGCTATTCGATCCATGAAAAATTTTCTGTTTGCTGTCATTATGCTCTGCCTGATTGTCACCGGCATCGTATTCTGGCTGGAACGTGCCGGCCGTATCGATAAATCCGGATGTACATGCTGTGGCAGTTGTTCACCGACGGTCGATGTCTGTAAGACCGGCAATCTGAATGTCAATACTTCGGCGGAAAAAGAAACGATTCAGTCGGATGTGGCTCAGGCTGCCAGCCAGATCTCGGCACTGGCCGAGTCCCTGCAGGACGCAGCGGCCAAAGATTTGTCTTCGGAATCTTCCGCCGTGGAAGCGGTCGAACAGACCGCCCCCGAAACCGTGGCGGAAAAAACTCAGCCCCAGACCTCGGCCGAGGAGGAAAACCTTCCCGGAATTCTCCGCGTCCGTCCATCCTGTAATACCGTCGTGATGGTGGTCAAGGCCTGTAACTTTATTCTCGTGATCGCTTCAACGATGTATTGCCTGATGCTGCTGATGAGCCTGAAGATTTCGCTGACCGGCAGACTTGGCGGCATCAATCATATCAGCCGGGCTTTTTTCATCTCGCTGTTTGCACTGGTCATTCTGCTGCCCTGGCAGGTACTGCTGCCGGGCGTGGTGACCGGGGCGATCTACCAACCCAAAGAATTGCTGTGCGGATGGAGTGCCAAAGCAAAGTTGTCCACTTTCTGGCTGGTGATGTGCTATCTGCGATTTGTTGCACTCTGGCTGGTGGTGGTGTGGCTGTTTGTCTGGTCGCAGGTACGTGCTGGAAAATGGGCCAAAGCAACCCTCCGCCGACTGGGTCTGGTGCGGTAGTCCGATGACACAGCAACTGGCTTTCATCGGCATGGGAATTATGGGTGCCCCGATGACCTTGAATCTGCTCAAGGCAGGTTACCCGGTCACAGTCCATACCCGCACGAAGTCAAAGGCTGCCGAGGTTCTGGCTGCCGGCGCTGTCTGGGCCGACAGTCCAGCTCAAGCCGCACAGAAAGCCGACATTATTTTCACCTGCCTGCCCGATACGCCCGACGTGGAAAAAGTCCTGCTGGGTTCCGACGGTGTGATTCAATCCGCAAAGCCCGGCGCAGTCTCTGTGGACCATTCCACCATCAGCCCCGACGCCACAGTCCGCATGGCTGAGCAGTTAGCAGTCAAACGCATTACCCTGCTGGATGCACCCGTCAGCGGCGGACAAAAAGGGGCCGTTGAAGCCAAACTCTCGATTATGATTGGCGGCCCGCAGGAGACCGTTGAAGCTGTTCGCCCGGTTCTCAATGCCATGGGTACCGCCATTACCTGGTGCGGGCCGGTCGGCTCCGGCCAGACCACCAAGCTGGTCAATCAGGTCATGGTCATTCATACGATTATGAGTATTGCCGAAGGGCTGGCCTTTGCCAAAAGGGCGGGGCTGAATCTGGAAACCACCATGGCCGCCACCACCGCAGGCGCGGCCTCCAGCCGCTCGCTGGTGAATCTCGGGCCGAAAATTCTGGCCGGGGATTTCGCCCCCGCCTTCAAAGTGGATTTGCAATTGAAGGATTTGCGCCTGGTGCAGGAAACCGCCCGCAACATCGGTCAGCCTCTGCCGGGAACGGCGCTGGCCGCTGAGCTGCTGGGTATCCTGGCCGCCAAAGGCCGCGGCTCCGATGGCACCCAGGCCCTCTATGAGGTCATCCTGTCGCTGGGTGCGGACAAAACATAGCCCGCCCTTAGCGCAAAAAGAAGGCCGTCCGGAAGGTGTAATCGCAGACGGCCTTATTAGAAAAGGAGTTAACTCCCTACTCGTTACCCCCTTCACCGGAAGAACTGTCGCCACCGTCGCCGCCGTCGCCGTCAGAAGGCAGATCTTCTGTTCCGTCGCCGTCGGCCAGGGCGACCGTGCCGGTATCATACGCAAGGCTATGGGCAAACACGCTGCCCTGTATCATCACAAGACAAACCAGTAAAAGCAGTGCAATCATCATACGTTTCATAGACATCCCCTTTCGATTAAGGTCGGTTAAATGCATTCCTGATACGAATTGGTCACAGGTTTCAATATCACAGGGCTGGTAATCCCGCTGGGCAGCATATTATCCGCCGCGGGGGTGATTTCGATGGTTCCAATGTCTCCTGCTTCAGTCGTTTCCGAACCTCCGTCTTCCAGCGTGGCGCCGATGTTGGTCACGTAACCCGAGGTATAGTTGGTGGTATCGGCCATCGAGATAATTGTGCCGTAAATCTCGGCGTTGCCGCGCACGTCCACAATCCCGCCGACAATCGCACCCGTCAGGACGTTATTGTCGCCGGTATTGGGATTGGTGTTGCCCAGGTTGACGTTGAAGTGGGGCGCCAGAATCGTCGCTTCGGGAATCGAAGAATTATTCTGGAATGTCGCTGTCCCTGTGAAATACAGGCAGTTGGCCTGCCAGTTCAGACTGCTGGGGGTATTGGTGATGATGACCCCGTTGAACGTGCAGTTTTCAAATCGCACATTGTTGTAATAGCTGCTGGTGCTGGTCGAGCAATCGATATATAGTACTTCTTCGAACGTGCAGTTCTTGAACAACGCATTATTATTGCTGTTGAGAATAACGTTGCGAAGTGTCTTGTTTTCATATTTATAGCGATCCAGCGTCCGGCTGCCGCTGCTGGCGGGCTGGCTGTAGTTGCCCGCCGCATGAGGAAAATACTCGCGGACTTTGGTGATGCCGCTGGTCGAAATCTTGCCGTTGGCGACCACCGAACCGGTTGCTGAGACGGTGGTGGCGGGAATGGCGTTCTTATACATTGATGTATTGTAATCATTAATGCTCAGGCCGGGAATATTGCTCTGGTCGGGAACACCATAGTTGATGCCCTGGTGGTAACCCTGGATTTCATCGGCGGAAGTATAAATCCGGTTGCCGTCCGCATCAAACATGGGATTGCCGTCGCAGTCCAGGGTTTCAAGCTGATACGACTGGGCCGTGACGGTATCTTTGGACAATACGGTGTTAATGGTTCCTTCGACGCTCGAATCCGAAGTCATATTGAAAGGCGAAATTGAAGCCCGGTTCCATGAACTGTAGATGCTGCCATGAATCGTCGTGTCGCCGGTAATCCACATGCGTCCGCGTCCGGCCAGCGCATAGTTCATCACCGAGGCGTCTTTGGTGATGCTCAGGTTGAGTTTCAGTGCCCGGGTGACTCCGCCGTCGGCGCCGGTGGCCTGTATGACAACCACCTTGGGATTGCTGGAATACCGCGAGAAGGTAATCTGAAAAGCGCCGCCGCTCTGACAGGGAATATAAGCAGGTGTCCGGATGCGCATCCCGGTACCGCCGGCATCCGTGAATGCGATGGCGCTGGGGACGGTGACATTTCCCAGCTTGACGGATTGCAATTGCGTGCACAGCTTGGACCACATCGTGTCGGCTTCGGTCGTGGAGACGTAATTATATCCGGTCTTCAAGGGATTGGTGGTCGAAGCCTTTTGTGCGACATAGAGTGCACAATCCAGACCCGACAGGGCCGCATTCAGTGCGTTATTGCCGGCCTTGTGATTGGCTGCCATCTGTGTGTTGGCACTGGACAGGCTTAGAAAGCCGACCGACAGTGACGCAAAGATGGCCAGAAATATCATCGCCGCAATTAAGGCGATGCCGCGGTGTTGCTGATAACCAGGTTGTCTGACTCGTTTCATTGGATTCCCCCCGAAACGGATATTATTTCAACTTCTCTTAAGAAAATATGGCAAATGTTGCGGTCAAAAGCAAGGGGAAGAAAAAGTCTGGTAGATTAAATCTCTGAATAAGAGGATTGATCGATTGTAACCGTCTTGACAGGCACAAAACCTGCGGGATTCTGGGACGTTCCGGAACGGTTGAAAAACAGTTCGCTCTGCCCCTGCAGGGTGACAGGCAGAGGAGAATAATTAATGATTGAACCGTTGATAGTGCCGCCGGCCTGACCTGTAAAACGGATTCCACCGACAGCCATCACGCCGTTAATGACGTTGGCCTGTCCGGTAAAGTCGGCAAAGAAGCCGGGTGCCATTAAAAAGGTTCCGGTTTCTCCCCGTATGGCATCAAATTGAGATCCTTCCAGTGTGGACACGTCCTCGCAGACAACCTGACCGGAGAATTGAAGGCTGTTGGCGGTATTAATTACGCCGGCCTGAGAATCAGCGGCAATAATGCCCTGAACAGTTGCTTTACCTGCAAATTTAACCGTATTGGGTTGTTCAACATACAACACCCCTTTAATCACCATATCGCTGGCAAAAGTGGGATTGGTTCCTGCTGCAATCACCGCATTTTCAAGAACTGCGTGATTGTCCAGATTTGTTGTTTTATCGATCACAGGACCTGTGGCGAATTGTTGAAAATACTTGGGATTGGCTGTGGGAAAATCAACAGGGTCCACACCAAGATACACATGGTCCTCTGCCGCCTTGCCGGTTTCTCCGCCAATACTGGATTTGGTGCCAATCGTATATGAGGCATAGGGATTGACAATATGCACATTGCCCTGTACGAGAGCCTGGTTGCTGATGGAAAACGAATCGCCGGTCGTATTGGCATCAATGAACACATCGGATTCCACCGCGATGTTGACGCCGCTAACCGAGGTTTGGCCGCTCATCAGCAGGGGACCTTTGGTGGCAATACCAAAATCAAAGACAGTGTGCCCGCGGGCGACCAATTGGTAGTTGACTGAAATTCGCCGGTTGATATCGCCATTGGTCCCGGTAACCGTCGTATGAAACAGAGTTGAATCGGCATCATCCCCAGAGATCGTAAAATTGAAGGATTTACCGCTGGCTGCCAGAGGCACGTTGGATACAGAGATGGTATCAGTGGATAAATCGTAGCTGGCCTGGACGCAGCTCATGCCATAGCTGCTGATGCGGCTTTGAAGCTGCTGATAGACCTCATACACCGTGCCGGCAGGATGCACGCCGTAAACCTGAATGCCGTCCATCAGATAGCGGACGACCTCGTAGCCCGACTGGGCGCTGGTAAAGGCGCCATTACCGAGGCTGTGATTGCGGGCAATCTGCGTGTTGGCGCTGGACAGGCTCAGAAAGCCGACCGATAAGGCACAAAACACCGCCAGGAACAATAACGCGGCCAATAACGCAACGCCGCGACGCGAATACATTCTTCGAGTAGTCATAATAACCCCCTGACATCAGTAAAAATACGGGTAACTAATGAATAAAAGTTACCTAATAAAAAGGGATTTGCAAAATGTCCGATAAAAGCTTTGTTTGCCAGAAAAGAATTAGAGTCTTTTATGCAAGAACCTTATGCTTGTCAAACCCGCTAAGGCCAGCAGGATTGCTCCGGGAGCAGGAACTGTGCTTGTATTAGAAGAAAATAATTGGACATTGTCAATTAATATGGTCGAATCAATTCCATCGTTGGGTTGATGATAAAGGGAGAAATTGAGGGTCAACTGCTGTGCCCACCAGCCGTCTAAAATATCCACCTGAATTGAATACAAGACATATTGCCAATCCGGATTATTCTCCAGGTCGGGAGAATCCAATAGTTCCTCAACCACAGAAACCCCGGCCGGGGTTTCCCCTTGAAGCCAGCCTACAGGAGGATCTGCCAGATAAGCGTCGCCACTTTTCCAGTGAAAGAAAGAATTGGTTCCGAGGACAGAATTCCCCAAGTTGTCGAGAAGTTTGATATACAGATGATCTGTTTCTGAAATAACAGGCCTTGGTGTTCGAATTTGAAAACGCAGGGCTGTACTATTATTATCAATAAAATCAGACAGAGAAATACTGCTGCAAGCGAGCCCTTCATGGTATTGCAGTTTTGCTGTTCCCTGGTTGGCTTCATCCCAAAAGCCCGAAGGAGACCAGACAACTCCATTTTCATCGTTGATAATCCAGCCGCCGTCAAGTCCGCTGTTAAAGGTTCCATTGGTTATCGCGGCCAGGGAGGAAGCGGTAATGAATAATGAAATCACGATGCCATGAATATAGGACGAATTCAGTTTTGTCATAAGCCCAAACCTCTCGAATACTGTTTGTGAGGATTGTATAGCCTGTAGGGCTTTAATGTCCAATAAAAAATTAGTTAGCGATGTATTTTCTTGATTTCTTATGTTTCTGCGTGGTAGGAACTGCGGGTAAAGGGAGAGCTTTGGACCCAGGAAAAGCCCAGGTCTTTTGCGGTTTGCGCCCAGTAGTCGAATTTATCCGGATGAACGTACTCGACCACGTCCAGCGAGTTTTTGTCGGGCTTGAGATATTGTCCGATGGACATGCGGTCGCAGCCGACGCTGCGCAAGTCTTTGAGGACGTCCAGGATTTGCGCATCGGTTTCGCCTAGCCCCAGCATGATGGAGGATTTGGTCTGGGTATCGGTCCAGCGGATGTGGGCCTTTTCCAGCAGGTTCAGTGACCGCCGGTAGTCTCCGCCGGGCCGGGCTATGGGATACAATGCGGGGACGGTTTCGATATTGTGGCCGAAGATAAATGGACGGGCCGGGTCGAGGATGTCCAGTGCCTTGTCCTGGCAATCACGGAAATCCGGCACGAGCAATTCGTATTTCAATTCCGGGCTGGCGGTCCGGCAGGCTTGGATAACATCCCGGAAATGCCCCGCGCCGCCGTCGGGCAGGTCGTCGCGGTCCACGCTGGTAATCACCAGGAATCGCAGCTTCATTTCCACCGCCATCGCCGCGACACGGGCCGGCTCGGTGGGATCGGCGGGTTTGGGTTTGCCGTGGCCGACCGAGCAGAATTTGCAGTTTCGCGTGCAGACGTCGCCGAGGATTAGGACGGTAGCCGTCCCGCGACTCCAGCAATCCCCGCGGTTGGGGCAGTTGGCGTGGGTGCAGATGGTCTCCAGCCCCAGCGTGTTGAGGGTGTGGTGCGTATGCTGAAAGGTCTCGCCGGAGCCGATGCGCCGCTTGAGCCATTCGGGAAGTCTGCGTTTGGGTTCCATGTCTTAATGTTCCTCTGAGAAAAGTCTGAGGCAAAGCTGTGCTGCCGTCTGGTGAATCGTGTTCATGTCGTAGTGTTTGCCTGTCTGTCGGGCGGCTGAGGTCATGGTCACGCCGTCCAGTCCGCACGGGACGATCCAGTCGAAAATCGACAGGTCGTTCTGGATATTGATGGCGATGCCGTGCATGGTGACCCATTTTTTGATCTGGACGCCGACGGAGGCGATTTTGTCGTCGCCGACCCACAGGCCGGGCAGGCCTTTTTTGCGGTCGGCCGATACGCCCAGTTGGGCCAGAACTTCCAGGCCAAGCTGTTCGATTCGGCGAACGAACTCGGTGACGTCGATTTTAAGGCTCTTGAGTTTGACGATGGGGTAGATGACGAGCTGGCCGGGATTGTGGGCGGTGGTGCCGCCGCCGCGGCCGATGGTGACAATCTCGATGCCCTTTGCCCGCAATGCTGCCTCGTCGGCTCGGAGCTTGTTCTCGCTTTTACGTGCCCCCAGCGTGATGACCGGGTGATGTTCGACTACGAGGATCGTATTTGGGGCCGAGTCCTCCTGCCGGGCTGCGAGCAGCTCCTGCTGGATGGACAGAATCTGGCCATACCCGGCCAGGCCGCAGTCCCGGATTAACAATTGACCTGATTGTTGTACTGTTTTCGCCATAAACAAGACAATGATTGTACGGCTTTATGCAGGGGAAAGCAACGGCGGGATTGGGTTCGTTTGGCAAAAAAACAAGAATATAAGGATTCAAGGATACCAGGATACAAGAATTGGAAATTGGCTTTGTTTGGTAAAATACAGGTATGTACGTATATAGGAACACAGGTATACAGGGAT
>CAZKAI010000049.1:0-31399 GCA_964550565.1 uncultured Pirellulales bacterium | reverse complement strand
TATAATGGTCAGCAGCGGCCGGGAGGAAAGGCCGCAAGCCGCAACAGGATGAGAGGTAAGTCAAATGAAGAAACTCAACCGTTCAATCACAAACAATATCACACGGCGTGATTTTCTGCGGGCAAGTGTTGGTGTTGCATTCATGCAGTTACCAGCAATTACCGCAAAGAAAAAGGCTGACCTTCCTAATATTCTCTGGTTATCGGCTGAGGATTTCAGCCCGCATCTGGGGTGCTATGGCGATCCTAATGCCAAAACGCCTGTGATTGACCAATTTGCCAAAGAAGGTGTTCGCTTTACTCACGCCTTTACCGTCCACGGTGTCTGTGCTCCAGTGCGGTCGAGTATTATTACCGGCATATATCCTGCCAGTCTTGGCTCCTGTGCCATGCGATGTGCTGCCGATCTTCCCAAAGAATCACCCGTCTGCTTTCCTGAAGCCCTTCGCCAGGCTGGCTACTATTGCACCAACAATAGCAAGGAAGATTATAATTTCCAAACGCCCCAAACCACCTGGGACGAATCCAGCAAAAAAGCACACTACAAAAATCGCCCCAAGGGAAAACCTTTTTTTGCAGTCTTTAACTTTACCGAAACGCATGAATCCAAGCTATGGAACAGTGCCGATTTTGAGAACACACATCCTGAAGGAATTTCTGCGAGCGAATACCAATCGCCCAAGGCGATGGTCATTCCGCCCATTTATCCGGATTCGCTGGTCGTCCGTCGCGATCTGGCCCGGTTATATGAACGCATTACCGAGTTTGACCATTTTGTCGGCGACAGACTGGCCGAACTGAAAGCAGCGGGGCTGGAAGACAGCACAATTGTCTTTATCTGGTCTGACCATGGCGATGGCCTACCGCGTTTCAAACGATGGCTCTATGATACCGGAACCCGTGTGCCGCTGCTGGTGCGGATTCCCGCACGCTTTCGACTCAAAGGACAGGGTGCCCCCGGCACGACCGACGACCGTATGATCAATTTATTCCAACTGGGGCCAACAGTCCTGAATCTGGCCGGCATCGAACCGCTGCCGCGCATGCAAGCTGGCGCTTTTCTGGGGCCAAACCTGCCCAAACCGGTGGATTATATCTTTGGCGCCCGTGATCGGATTGATGAATATTTCGATCTTGTGCGGTCGGTGCGAGATCGCCGTTATCGCTTTATTCGCAATCTGAATCCCTGGGTTCCGTACTTTCCCAGACACGAATATGGAGATCGATGCAACACGCTGCAGGAGATGCGACACCTCCACGCCGAGGGCAAACTTACGCCAGCCTTAGCCCAATGGATGGCCGGTCGCCGACCTGCTGAAGAACTCTATGACCTGGACGTCGATCCGTATGAAATCTGTAATCTGGCCGATGATATAGCCTATGCTGCCATCAAAGAACGCCTGAATCACATCTTAACCGACTGGATGATCGAGACGCGCGACACGGGTCTGGTGCCGGAACCCATGCTGCGAATCCGTTCAAAAGAAGCCGGCAGCACGTATGCCATCCTTCGTGGTCCGGATGGAGAGATCTGCTCCCAACGCCTGGTGAGACTGGCAATTTTGGCGTCCAATCCAAAACCATCTGAGAAAAGGACGTTTTTCGAAAACCTTGGTGATGCCGATCCGGCGGTACGTTATTGGGCTGTTATCGGTCTTGGGCAGCTCAAAGACACTGATGCCGAAATCATTAAAAACCTTCAAAAAGCAGCAAAGGATGCCGATCACTGTGTGCAGATCGCCGCTGCTCGTTCTCTGTATTGGCTAGGCCGACAAGATGAGGCTGTGACCACTCTGAGCCATATCCTGACGACCGAAAAAGATGAAAATGTGCTGCATTTTGCTTTGAATGTTCTTGACTTTTTGGGACCTGATGCAGTCACTGCAGCCAAAGAGTCTATTCGTTATTTGGCAAACTCGGATAAAAACAAAGGTTATATCGAACGGATTATCTCGTGTCTGTTAAAACCGATTTCATAAACTTCGAGCTGAGACCTGCAATAATTAAAACGCCGTTTGACTGACTTTTCAAACCGAGTATTGATGACGCAGAGCGTGAATAAAACTGATTCGATTAGACATATCTAATGAGTTGTGGGGTTGACCTGCGGCTCTTTTTTATTGTATCTGCGTGTAGCGTTCAGAGAGGGGGGGGCTATGTTTATGTTGGACATTGTCGTATTATGGGATATAATGGTCAGCAGCCGAGAGGAAAGAGTATTAAGGAATGAAGAGAAGCTTATTTGATGGAGCCTAATATCACGGGTCAAAAAAAGAAAGGACCATGGCATGGCATTGGAGCGAGATATTCAACAAATCACATCCAAGTGGAGGTTCATCATTATTGGTTTTGTGAGCGGTGTACTGGTATGTGTTCTGGCAGCAGTTGTGATTGCCTGCATGTGGGGGCCGCAAGGGGAAGGTATTGTGGTGGATATGTATTCGGGGAGTCTCATCATACACAAACATTATCTGTGGAAACGGTCCCGTGTTCCCGGCCCCATACAGCCTTACAGCCAATGGGCAATTGACCATCAGAATCCCGTCAAAAGCTGGTTAATTCCGGCGTCCAGCACAGGACGGTCGGAATGGTTTGGACAGATGCTGTCGGTTGATACAACGACACGATCTCATGTTTTTGAACTTTACTCTTTAGCCATGTCGGAAGAGGAAAAAGTCAGGTTGCTGATGCAATATCATCAGGATCTGGATGCATTAAAAATGAAATTAGAGGAGCAAAAAGAAATGGCTGACATGGAAGCATTTTATATCAAGTGGGACCAGAAAATAGATGCATTAAAATTGAAACCTTAGAGTCAAACAGGATGGCAGGAGGACAAATTCTGATTTATGCTCAGTTTGTGTATACAATTAAATGATTTTCGATCTCGTCCAAATGGTGAAAAGCTCATCATGTTATGTGAGGCCAGTAATTATAAAAAGGAGTTGAATTGAATGACTTTTAGCCAGATGTTAATTGCTATTGGACTTCTTTTGGCGGCGGTCAGTATTGGATATTTGAATGACAAGCTGAAGAAAAAGCCCAAAGAAAATATCCCTGAAAAAAAATGGCATTCGCAGGTCTCCTGGTTTGTTATTGTCGGAGCTATTGGTGTCCTTGTTATGGTCTATGTATTTAAAGACAACCTGCAGGATACGTTCTTTCTGACGATGGTATTGGGCGGCCTTGTTTTGTTGGGGATTTTACTTTATCTGCGAAAATCAATCTGGTTATTGCTGAGGGCCATTCTGTCCGGACAAAAAATGCAGTTTTCCACTCAAGATAAAAATGGCAATATAACTATAAAGTGTCCGAAATGCTCGACTCGCATTCAAGTATCACTTGATGCGAAGGTAGAATCATTTATTTGTAATAAATGCGGAGAAGAGATGACAAGGGTAAAGACGTTGAAATCGTGAAAAACAAGCGGCCGGAGGACAGGGTGTCTTGCGGGCAGTTCAAATTAGTTCATCGAGGTGAGAAGGTGCTGAAAAATATCATCATTGTATTAGGTGTTATCGCTGGATTGTCAGTGGTTTATTATTGTATACAGGAAAAGACATATTTTGTCCATACAAATCCACAAATACAAATTTCATTTAATTATGAAATGAAAGGGGAAGGAGCGATCCGTATTACAGGTGATTATTTTAGTGCCAGCACGGCCACACCGAACGAAAAGCCTGTTCAATCTGTTGGGTTACGCGAAACAATTGACGGGAAAGAATATTGGGGTGATCGGATGCGCAAGGGAGATTACACAGACGATATTTTGAGAAGCGCAGATTATGATTGTCAGTATTTAACCAGATATGATGAGATGGATAATTCGTATGAATTTATCATAAACACAAAGATACGTACGGAGTTAATTGTTGAAGGAGTTGCTGAGGATAGATGCATTATCTTTGATGTGACTCATGATCGTGAATATAAACAGAATCGAAAAATATTTGAACCCGGGTTTTACAATGTTACCATTTTTTTTAACAAAAAAGATTGAAGAAAGATGGTCAAACCGTCGGAAATATTTTGCTGAATATTTTCGCTGTGAACTTGAGCAGCAAGAGGGCTTGGAAATGGTTCGATAGTATTCCTGCAGTCTGGAGTGGAATATCTGCATTTTTTTGGAGTTTGCAGAAAAATAACATGTAAGGAGGTTTATTTGTGACTCAAACACAGCAAGTCAAAGATGGCAAATCCTTTGCCGTCGGAATGCTTTGTTTATTGCTAGCTAATGCAATGATTATGCTGCCCTTACAGGGCGTGGGTAGTTTGGGGCTGCTGAGAAGACGCAGAGCGTGAAGAAAGCCGATTCGATTCGACATATCTAAAGAGCTGCGGGGTTGACCTGCGGCTCTTTTTTATTGTATTCGAAGGGGGCATTCAGAGAGGGTGGGATTGTTTGTGTTTATGGTGGACATTGTCGGATTGAGGGGTATAATAGTCAGCAGCGGCCGGGAGGAACGGTCGTAACAGGATGAAAGGAAATATAGGGAAATGATGGATGAAATAATATGAGCATACAGAGGGTTACGACCAGCAAACGGAGGCTGATAAATGTTTCTTTTATCTCAGGCATTTTACTTTTGCTGCTATTTGTAATTTTTCTTATTTATAGCGTAATGACATTGTTTATAGCCGGGCCCTTGTTTCCCAATGATGGTTTAATGTCGGTGGTTGCCACCTTTTTGGTTGGGGCTCTGGGTTTCTTATTCAGTTATTCTTTAATCAAAACTCTGTGTTTTGGCCTGCCTGCATTCATTATTTTAGCAATGGGTTTCGGTTCAGCGATCTTGTCGATACGCCAGAAGCAAATAAAGCTTATATTGAAATCATTGTTTGCTATTGGCGTTTCGCTGTTAGTTTTGCTTTTTATAATCCTGTCGAATGTTTCTTTACGATACGAATTGTATTCATCCCGTAAAGAACTCGGCATCACCTTGCCCAAGAGTGCCCGTGTGCATTTTATTCAACCAACAATGCAATTTGTCGGCACTGAAACAGAATATTTCATGAAAATGATTATTGCAAAGGAGGACTTGCCGCTGTTTTTGCAAAGCGAGCCATGTGGTATCAACGTTCCGGGAAATCAGATTGGCCCAAATGACTTTTACATAGATCATCCTTTTCTTGATGGGATCAACGCCTTGCCGTTTGGCTGGAATCCTGATGTGCTTAAAAATTGCTGGGGGGTCGAGTGGACAGGGAGGAATAATTCTGAGGGAGATATTTTTGTGGATGTAACGAACTCAAAAAGGGCAATTGTCTATTTGCGTGTATTTTATTGGTAAGATAGGGACATCAAGCTAAAGTTATGTATTCAAATGAAAAAAAAGTAAATACTGGTAGTCTTTTCTTATTATGAAAATCAATTGAAAGTATTCTCTATGGATGCGAAGAAAACGCTGCGGGTGATTCGAGTTTGTCTGGTATTGTTTTTTCTGGGGATTCTGTTTGGGCTGCATACGGTGGTGTTTGTGGAGGTGGAGACGGCCCTGTTTGCAAAATATCTCGGACGGGGAACGTGGGTGGCCCAGACCCTGCCTGTAGTTTCGACCTGGATTGACACCCTGCATGTCAGTATTACGGAGTCCTATCGGGCGTACCCGGTGATGGCTTACTGCATGGACTGGCTGTCGTATGCCTGTATTGTGTTTGCCCTGTTTATTGTGGGGGCGATTAAGGATCCTGTCCGGAATGTGTGGATTATTCAGGTGTATCTGGCGGCCTGCGTGCTGGCGTCGCTATTGCCGTGGGTGGTGGGGCCGATGCGGGGTCTTCCGATATTCTGGCGTGTGCTTGACGGCTGCTTCGGTGTGATGGGATTTATGATTTTGTTCGTGGCGTATCGGCTGACGCGACGGCTTGAGCGAGAGGCTAAAGTTTTTTAGCGGCATAAATAGATAGACAAATGCGTGATATTCATAAGCTCCGCGTTGGTATTAAGGGGCAGATATAGCTGGTGTTTATCGATTAGCAGATTTGTATCAGCGATTTGGGGCTGAAAATGGGTATTTCAAGCGATGATAGCTTGAATTGGGCTAGATCATATCTGTATACAGGTGTAAATTTGCGGAATACAGGCTGTCTGCAAATCTTTGCGGCGGGGGAGGGTTGGAATATCTTGCTTGACTTTGGCAGGCCGGACTGGGAAAATAACACTTTCGTACCTAATGCGTCAATAACTAAATAAAGACTTATCGAAAGGACACAAACGTATGAAGTTTTTGGTGGCGTTACTGCTGAGTGCGGTGCTGGCGATGGGGGGATCCGTGATCGCAGCGGAAAACAAGACGGAAAAGCCTGCCGACCCCGCGGCCAAGACTGATGCGAAAGCCGAACCCAAGAAGGACGAAGCCGCCCCGGCCAAAGCCGCGGTCGATCCTGAGAAGACTGTTGTGACAGTCAACGGCAAGGAAATTAAAGAAAAGGCGATTGCCCCGGAAATCAATGCCCGCCTGGAGGCCCAGGTGCAGAAGATGGCGGCGATGGGCTGGCCGATGAATGAAGAAACCCGCGAGATGATGCGCGAGCAGATGCGTGACAGCGTGGTGGACATGCTGATTGAAAAGCAGCTTATCAATGAGACGCTCAAGGCAAAGAAGATTGAAGTCAAGGATGCCGACGTCGATGCCCGCTTTGATGAGATGGTTCAGGAATTCGTCAAAGAGTCCGGCAAAAAGGCTGAAGAGGTGGATGCTGAACTGGACAAGATGGGCGTGACCCGGGCCAATATCAAAGAGCAGATTCGCCTGCAGACGGGCATCGAGAAGCTCTTTGAAGCGGATCCGTCCTACAAGGCGGTCAGCGACGAAGATGCCAAGAAGTTCTATGATGAAAGTCCTCAGAATTTCCAGCATCCCGAACAGGTTCAGGCCAGCCATATTCTGATTAAGGTAGACCAGAACGCCGACGAAGCGACCAAAAAAGCGGCCAAGACCAAATGCGAAGACCTGCTCAAGAAGGTCAAGGCCGGCGGCGATTTTGCAGCTCTGGCCAAAGAGAATTCCGACTGCCCGAGCAAAGAAAAGGGCGGCGACCTGGGCATGTTTGAAAAAGGCAAGATGGTACCGCAGTTTGAACAGGCGGCGTTTGCCATGAAGGTCGGCGATGTCAGCGATATCGTAGAGACTCAGTTTGGCTATCACATCATCAAGCTGACGAACAAGCAGGAAGCCAAGACCGACAGCTTTGCCGATGTCAAGCCCAAGATTGTCCAGTATCTCAAGGGACGACAGATGAACCAATTCTTTGAAACGCTGCGTCAGGAGATGAAAGACAAGGCCAAGGTGGAATGGTCGGCCGATGAAAAAGCCCGCCGGGAAGCCAAGGAAAAAGAACGCCAGCAGCAGATGCAGGTTCCTCAGATGCCGGTTCAGCCCGAAAATTAATCCTGAGTTGGTAAGAAAATTAAGGCCGTCGGGGCGGGCATGCTCCGGCGGTTTTTTTTGTTGAAATGGGGCAGGATTGAGAGAATAACGAGAATGTATGTCCTATAAATTTTTCTGCACCCACTTTTTTGGCCTAAAAACAGGGGTAGAAAAGTAAAAATACGTAGTTTCCACAATAGACAGAGGATGGGGGATTTTTGTACAATATAGGCTGAGCTTCGGAGCGTCGAGGTGATGAAAAGCGCTGGATGGGAGAAAGCGTCCTTCGTGTTTTCATGCCGGAAAGTCGCCCTAAATAGTCTTGAATGTAAAGTGCGGATTTTGGCTTGGCAGAGGAATTATTCTGTTGCAAGGTCTGTATGACAGGGATTATCGCTGTAAATAAAAACTGTTGCCGTCGTGGCGACAGAGGTAGAGAGTGTTTTGGAAAGGGAAAAAACATGAAAAAGCTTGCATTTCTTATTTTGCTTGCGGCACTCGTTGTGCCGGCGATGGCGGCGCCAACGACTCTGGTGGCTAAGGGGGATACCTGGAATTACAGCGTATTCACCACACCTGAGTTGAATTCGTACCCATGGGCGAATGTTACTTATAGCACGTTTGACTGGAATGCGGCAACGTATTCTGTTGCAAATGCGGCGTTCGGAAATAATGCTGTCTATAGCGGCTTGACCAGCAATACCTTGTGGGCGGCCGGGTCTGATCTGGCTTTGCGAAAAGAATACGTCCTGAATGGAAGCATTGCTGGTGATCTGACATTGAAGGTTGCCTCCGACAATGGATTTATCGTATTTGTGAATGGCCAGGAAGTGGCCAGAGGGATGGCTGAAGGATTTACCAGTTACTGGGAATATAACATTTCCATCAATCCATCCAAATTTGTTCAGGGAGTCAACAAGATTGATGTCTTGGCGGAAGACCATGGCGGGATAACGTTTTTTGATATGGAATTAACAGCTAACGTTGTTCCCGCGCCCGGTGCGATTCTGCTGGGGATGATGGGGACGGGCTTGGTCGGCTGGCTGCGTCGGAGACGGAGTCTGTAATAACGTCGGTCAAGTTTCCAGCTTTTTGATCGTGATGTTAAGGCCGTCGGGGCGGGCATGCTCCGGCGGCTTTTTTTGTCAGTATGGGCTTAAAATGAGGAAATGGCGACTCTGGATATCTTATGATTTTTGCTCCACCCTTATTATTAGGCTAAAAACAGGGGTGAACAATTTCAAAATACGTAGTTTCACGTATAGACACAGCGATATCGTTTTTTGTATAATAGTCCTATAAAATGGAGTGCGGAGGCATGAAAGACGCCGGATGGGAGAAAACGCCCGCGTACTTTTCATACCTTAAACAGCCATCAAGGATAGCGTGACAATCAAATACAGACAGAATTCAGATTCACAAGACGATACTCTGTAAATTCGTTGAGTGAATATGTACACCGAGTTTGCCAGCAAATGAAACGATCAAATCGGCGGGTTGATGTGACTTGGCTGAAGTAGGATATCTGAACTACTTAAATTTTAAGGAGAAAACGATGAAGAAAGTAATTTTGTTATTGATGGTGCTGGGGCTGGGGATCCTGTCCTCGGCGGCACCGGTGTTTTTTGATGATTTCAATTCAGAAAACGGCGGTGCGGAAGCTCTGAATTATTCGGGCTTCGCAAATTGGATTGTATCGGATGGTACAGTGGATTTGATCGGCAATGGTGGTACGTATGACTTCCTTCCAGGTCATGGATTGTATGTTGATATGGATGGCTCGACGGGCGACGCTGGCAAAATGTTCACTTCGCAATTGATTTCACTTCAGGCTGGAACGTATAAATTGTCATATAAGTTAGCAGGCAATCAACGTAATGGCGGCTCTGAACAAGTCAATATTGAAGTAAATCTTGGCAGTGTTCTTACAACATCTCATTCACTTTTACAAAGCGATCCATTTCAAACATTTGTAGAGCAGTTCACACTGGCTTCGGCGCAGAATGTTACACTCAGCTTTGAAGGTGTTGGCGGAGATAACATTGGAATGCTGCTGGATGATGTCAAACTCGAGGCTGTTCCCGCTCCGGGTGCGATTCTGCTGGGTGCGATGGGGACGGGACTTGTTGGCTGGCTGCGTCGTAGGCGGAGTCTATAGGAAAAACGTCAAATAAACACATTATGTGGAGGTGAGAAATGAAACAGAAATTCATTGTATTCAGTTGTCTGGCCATGGCCTCGTTGGCTGCGGCCGGACCGAGTCTGCTGAACGGCAGTTTCGAGCAGGGCATTGCTTTTTCGGCAGGTTATCTGGAACTTAATTCAGGCTCATCCGCCATCGATGATTGGACAGTCATTGGTGGTGGAGTCAAGGTTATTGACTACATTGGCTCTTACTGGCAAGCCTCTGATGGAAAACGCAGTCTGGATTTAAACGGTAATCCCGGGCCGGGAGGTGTCCAACAGAGTATTGCGACGATTATCGGGCAGACCTATCTGGTTCAATTCGATATGGCCGGGAATCCTGACGGAGCACCTGCAATCAAACAACTTCTTGTTTCTGCGGTCGGAAATGCGACCCAGTCTCAGTCTTTCAGCTTTAACACAGCAGGTCACACAAAAGCTGCTATGGGATGGACAACCATGACATGGCAGTTTACAGCGGACACCACCGCTACGACCCTGAGATTTGAGTCAATGCTGACAGGAACCCCGTTTGGTCCAGCTTTAGACAATGTTTCGGTTGTCGCTGTCCCTGCCCCCGCAGCAATTTTGCTGGGTGCTATGGGGACGGGGCTGGTTGGCTGGCTGCGCCGGAGACGGAGTTTGTAAGCTTGTGTTGTGAAGAAAAGAATCGATCAAGGCGGCGGGTTAATGTGGCCTGCCGCATGAAAAAAACATTTAATAAAGAAATAGGAGAAAACAATGAAGAAAGCACTTTTGTTATTGATGGTGCTGGGGCTGGGGGTGTTGTCCCCAGCAGCAGTGACTGGCCTTTACAACACCGGGGTTGATAAGGTTACCAATCTTCCTTTAATCGCTGAATCTCCCGAGCAGAACTACACGCTTACCTATGATACCGTTACGGGAGACCCACAGTATGTGTCCGTTGATGTTTTTGCTGTTGAAAAACATCCTAATTGGGTTGTTCCCGGCGACAATGCACGGTGGATTGGACCGAAACCCTTCGAGCCTACTCTTAGTGATGCAGACGGCTGGTATATCTATGAACTGAAATTTAACATCACCGGCACGGCTCCGTCCAATGTTAGCATCAATGGCAAATGGGCAACCGATAATTCTGGTGAAATTTGGCTCAATGGTGTCCTGATGGCTGCAATGGGAGGCACAGATTCCGCGTATGTGGGCTTTGCCTCATTGGCAGACTTTGCATTAACTTCGGGCTTTGTCTCTGGTCAGAACACTCTACAGTTTAAGGTTTATAATTTCCCGCAGGTAGAAGGTAATCCAACAGGATTGCTCGTTACTGATATGGGTGCAGTTGTTGTTCCCGCTCCCGGTGCGATTCTGCTGGGCGTGATGGGGACGAGTATGGTTGGCTGGCTGCGGAGACGCCGGAGTCTATAGTACTGCTGACATAGCTTAGATTAACGTGTTATAAACCAATACGGGGCCGAATGGGATATTATCCTGTTCGGCCCCGTTTGTTTTATTGGGTGGGCGTTTACCAGACCAGGGAGTCGAAGACGCGGACCTGTTTCCAGTTGGCCTGGTTGCGCTGGATGAATTCCTTGTGTTTGGCGGCGACCTGGTAGTCCTCGTGGTTTTTGCGGGTCTTGAAAACGACTGTCAGGGCGACATCGAAGGCCTGGTCATTGACCGGCCGGGTCAGGCTGGTATCCCGCAGGCCGGCGGAGAAGAAGGTCACGCCGGGGTGGTCTTTCAGGTAGGTGTAGCACTCCTCGAGCAATCGTTCTTGTTGCGGGGCGGAGTTGTCATTCAGGGTGAAAAACACGGTATGGGCCAGCATGGGTTCCTGGGTCATTGTTTTGCCTCCAAACAGACAGTTGCAGCATCCGGCCAGAGCCATCAGCGGTATCAGTAACAGCCAAAACCAGCGTTTCATGGTCGTATCCTTATAAGAGTATCCCGTCCGGGCCGACCGCGGAAAAACGACAATCTATCCCGCCAGTGTCGGCTATGTGATATCAGCATACGCATTTCATGTAAGAATGTCAATGCTTAGCCGGATGAGGCCGAAAAACGAATATCCATGAAAGGCCGATTTCATCTTTAATTCGAGGAATTTCCTGTAAAAATACAGGGAAATTAATTTCAGTGTTGAACCGAGTCTGCCCATTTTGCTATAATACGGAAAAGTCGTTCTCCCCCCCGAACGTCTTTTGTGTGAAGCTTCATGTGAGGAGGAGGAATCGGATGCAAGCCATCTGGTTCCTCTTTTCCTTTTTTGCGGCTCAGATATCCCGATTTATTCGCCATTGAGTCTGGATATAAAGTATATATATAGTATATGTAAGTGAAATGTAAAACATCCTCTTTCATCCATATCCCTCATATCAAAATTTAACTTGATTTCTTTGTCGAAAAAAGATAATATGGGCAAATGTCGTAATGTGGGGTGGAGTGTTTTCCATTCTTAAAACATATTTCGAGAATCTGATTTAATTGTGAAGGGAGAGAATGATGAAAAGAGTAATGTTGTGCCTTTGTGTCATGGGCGTGCTGGCCGGGGCTGCCCATGCGGCCGAGACCCTGAATCTCAACGTGACGATTCGGGATTTCAATGCCTCGCATCCGGATTTTGAGGGGGCAATTGCCTCAGACCCGGGAATTGTCAAAACGACGCTTGGATTGGATGGCAAGCCGGTCTATAACCACGCAGGCAGCACTGCTACGGTTTCCAGCCCCGAGTCGTTTGCTCAGTGGTATAACGATGTGGATGGTGTGAATATGGCCATCTCCAAGACGCTGGTTGCCAATGAAATTTCGGATGGTATATATGAGTACAGTAATAACGCCTTTTTCCCGATTGATGGCGAAGGATTCAATGACGGTATTACGGGCCGCAACTACCATTTTACTCTCGAGATGCATAATTCATTTACCTACAAAGCTGGCCAAACATTTTCATTTACTGGTGATGATGACCTGTGGGTCTTTATCAATAATCAGTTGGTGATTGATCTGGGCGGCGTACATGGTGCGATGTCGGGTTCAGTGGACCTGAATACACTGGGGTTGACGGCTGGAAAGACCTATGCCTTTGATCTGTTCTTTGCAGAACGGCACACATCGGAGTCCAATTTCAAGATGACCACGTCGATTGAACTGCAGCAGCCGACGGTTCCCGCTCCGGCAGCAATTCTGCTCAGCGCAATGGGGACAGGTCTGGTTGGCTGGCTTCGTCGTCGTCGGAGTCTGTAATCCGTTAATATTTTGAATGAATAAGAAAAAGCGGCAGGTTTGATGGCCTGCCGCTTATCATGATTTATAACCCTGAATTGAGGAGAAAATGATGAAAAGAGTACTTGTGTTGTTAGCCGTATTGTCGCTGGGCGTGTTGTCGCAGGCGGCAGTAACAGGTCTTTTTAACACCGGTGTTGATGACGCCGGTGTTGTGCTGGCAAATGGGACGGCGGATTCGCACTATACGCTGATCGACCCGACCGGTCTGACGGCATATGCCATCACCAAGCATTCCGCCTGGGTTGCTCCGGGCAGCAGTGCCATGTGGATTGGCCCCACTGCATCTACTATTACCGATGCCGCCGGCTGGTATGTTTATGAGCTGAACTTTGATATCACCGATACAGATCCGTCCGATGTCAGCATCAGTGGTAAGTGGGCAACCGACAATTCGGGCAAAATCCTGCTGAATGGTTTTGAAGTTACTTCGATGGGAACCACCAACTCGGCTTTTGTGGGATTTGGAAACCTGGTAGACTTTGCTATTATTTCTGGTTTTGCTGCCGGCCAAAATACGCTGAGATTCGAAGTGTATAATTATCCGCAGCAGACTGGTAATCCCACAGGATTGCTTGTGACCGATCTGGGTGCGACTGTGGTTCCGGCTCCCGGTGCGACCGTGGTTCCGGCTCCCGGTGCGATTCTGCTGGGTGCGATGGGCACGAGCCTGGTTGGCTGGCTGCGTCGTCGTCGGAGTCTGTAATCCGTTAATATTTTGAATGAATAAGAAAAAAGCGGCAGGTTTGATGGCCTGCCGCTTATCATGATTTGTAACCTGAATTGAGGAGAAAATGATGAAAAAAGCACTTTTATTGTTGGCGGTACTGACGCTGGGCGTGTTGTCCCCGGCGGCGGTGACCTTGTTTTTTGATGATTTTAATGCGGAAAACGGTGGTGTTGGGAAATTGAATTACACCGGTTTTGCGAATTGGACCGTTTCCGATGGAACAGTGGATTTGATCGGCAATGGGTTTCATGACTTCCTGCCGGGCAATGGTCTGTATGTGGATATGGACGGTTCAACCGGGAATGCAGGTCTGATGCTTTCCAAGACGTTTTCGCTTCAGGCAGGCACGTATGAATTGTCGTATGAGCTGGCCGGAAATCATCGTAATGGCTCCCAGGAAACTGTCAATGTAAAGGTTAATGTGGGAGTTTTGTCTGATACGTATTCACTTGCACAGAATGCACCGTTTACATCATATACCAAGCAGTTCACGCTTGCCGCAGCCCAAAACATCACCATCAGCTTTGAAGGTGTTGGCGGAGATAATATTGGAATGCTGCTGGACGATGTCAAGCTCGTGGCTGTTCCTGCCCCCGGTGCGATTTTGCTGGGTGCGATGGGTACAAGTCTGGTTGGCTGGCTTCGGAGACGCCGGAGTCTGTAAGGCTGGGTGTTAAATTAGGGTGAGATGATAAAGCCGTGGAGTTTGTCCACGGCTTTTTTTGTTGGTTTCCTGTAAAAAAAGAGATTCTTTGCATTTATCCATCGTATGATTAGAATATGGGAGCAATAGAACTGGACCTGGAAACGATAGAATGTGGGATATACAGCAACCTCAGCCAGTCAAGCTGATTATCGGGATATTGGCGGCCGACCAGCGGTGTCTTGCGGCGGCGGAATCGGCGGTGGCCGAAGCGTTCGGCAAGGCCGACCTGGTCAGTCCGGTGTATCCGTTCGATATGACGGCCTATTACGAACAGCAGGCCGGGCCGGCGATTTTGCGGCGATTTGTGAGCATTGAGAAGCCTGTCGATCCGGGCCATCTGGGGGGTATCAAGCACCAGACCAACCGGATGGAGATGCAGCTTGCCGAGGCGCTGGCGACGCCGTGGCCCCGGCCGGTCAATCTTGACCCGGGGTATCTGGAACCGAGCAAGCTGGTGCTGGCTTCGACCAAGAATTTTGCCCACCGGGTGTATATTGGTGATGGAATGTGGGCGGAGGTGACGCTGACCTATAACAAGGGCGTCTGGCAGGTCTATCCCTATACGTTTCCCGATTTCAAGAGCGGGCGGTATAACGCATTTTTGTCGGCGGCGCGTGAAAAACTGGCAGCCCAGCGGCGGGATTTGGCATCGGCGGCGGCATTGCCGGATGATTCGGATACCCCATAAATCGATGACAAGCAATAGGAAAGGATTAATCCGATTTCACATGTAATGGTTTTAGCTTTGATTTTGCCGGTTGGGGCATTTGCGGTCTCGGCATTTCTGACGGCACTGGTGCGAAAGGCGGCTATTGCGGTCGATTTCTGTGCCCATCCGCGTCAAGACCGCTATCATCGGACGGTCATCGCGCTGGGCGGCGGGATCGCCATATTCTGGACGATTGCGTTGTTTATTCTGGCCGGGCTGGCGGGGGGGTATCTGGCTGAAGCGGGCAAGTTTGCTTTTATCGACAAGAGTCTCAGTGACCATGTGGAAGGATTTATCAATCGGAGCCGGGACTTATGGGTGGTGCTGGGATGTGCGGCGCTGCTGCATCTTTTGGGGCTGTGGGATGACAAGAAACGACTGGGGCCTTATCTGAAGCTGGCGGTGCAGTTTGGTGCGGCGACTGCGGCTGCGGTCTTTGCTGATATTCGGGTGGAGATGTTTATTCATAACAAGGTCGTCACGACTCTGCTGTCGGTGCTGTGGATTGTCGGCATCATGAATGTCTTTAATTTTCTCGATAATATGGATGGGTGTTCGGCAGGGATTGCGATGATTGTGGCGGGGGTGCTGCTGACAGCGGCGGTCGGCAGCGGGCAGGTGTTTATTTCCGGCCTGGGGCTGCTGTTTATCGGGGCGGTGGGGGGCTTCTGGGTGTGGAATTTCCCGCCGGCCAGGATATTCATGGGGGATTGCGGTTCGCTGGTGATTGGATTCTTTGTTGCCCTGCTAAGCCTTCGGACGACCTATTATCATCAGCATGACAGCGGCGGACTGTATGCAGTGTTTATGCCGCTGTTGGCTTTGGCGGTGCCGCTGTATGATTTTGTCAGTGTGACGTTTTTGCGGATCAGGCAGGGCAAAAGTCCGCTGGTCGGCGATACGCAGCATTTTTCGCACCGGCTTCGCAAACGCGGGCTGACCGATACGCAGACGGCGCTGACGCTGTACCTGGCGACGCTGTGTACGGGGCTGGGTGCGATATTTCTGCGGCAAGTCGATTCGGTCGGGGCGATTTTGATTTTTGTCCAGACGCTGATGACGCTGGCGATTGTGGCGATTCTGGAAACGACCGGCAGGCCCTGTGAGCAGTGATTCTCTATCCGCGAGCAAAAGAAACACGTGGTTGAAGCTGCGGTACTGAGCCGCGACGAACCATGAAAATTCAAGCAGGATCAGTATATAATGGATTTAAATGCTGGCAAACGATGTATTTGGGCTTAGTGATAATGAACTGCGGATCCGATGCAATTGAAATCGCCTCACCTTTCGTCGGGGAGGCGGTATAATCTCATGCAGAAGATACTGTACAGCAAAACAAAGAAGGCATTGATCTTTATTGATAAAAATGCGACTCCGGATTTCTGGGATGAACAATGGACTACGGATCATCTGAAAAAAGAAATAACAGGCACTCGCTCGTCCCAATTCTGGCTTGGGTTAGTCAGAGCCTATCTGCCCGAAAATGCTGTTGTTTTAGAGGGCGGCTGCGGTATCGGGCATCTGGTCGATGCATTGAATTTCTGGGGCTATAAGGCGATTGGAATCGATTTTGCGGAAAAAACAGTGAACAGGGTTAAATCCATTCAGCCGGATATGAATATCATGTATGGTGATGTCAGGCATCTTCCTTTTGCGGACAATACCTTTGACGGGTATTTTTCTCTGGGTGTGATTGAACATTTCTGGGAAGGGTATGGTTCGATTCTCAACGAGATGAAGCGGGTCCTGAAGCCCGGCGGCCATCTATTTTTATCCGTCCCCTGCATTTCCAGAATGGATGTTTTATTTCTGTTATTGAACCGGTATGCCGTGTACGACCAGGATGAAAAGCCCTGTGATTTTTACCAGTATGCGCTGGATATTCAATCTGTCAGGAAAACATTCGAAAAAGAGGGGTTTGTATGTAAAAAGTCCATGCGGCGGAGCGGATTATTCGGCATCAGTCATATTCATCCGGCGGTGGGGAGCTGTTTTAATTATATCAGGTCCAGGATTCCCTTCAAAAAAACGCTCTCGCGCTGCTTGTCTTTCTTTTTGTCGCCGGTGACATCACATAGCGTTCTGTTCGTATTTCAAAAACAAGCAAAATCGGGTGTGTCCGGTGAAACGAATGAAAAATTCTAAAGGCTATGGCACAGGATAAAAAAAACAGGGTTGAACATAAATCGCATCGTTTGCTCGAGGGGTTCCTGCTTGCAGTGACACTGAGTGTGATGGCGCTGCGGCTGAGTTTTATTGAGCAGCCGCATTCGACGATGCAGAATGCCGCCCTGTGGACGACGCCGCGCGGGATGAGTCTGCTGCTGTCGGGAGGGCTGTTTGCGGTTGTGATGGCGGGGCTGCTGGTGCAATGGTATCAGGGGCGTTTGCGTCTGTCGGGGCGGATCCTGCCGCTGGCGGCGGGACTGTTTCTGGCCGGAGGTGTGATCGCCTGCATGGTCTCATCCGACAAACGGGCGGCCATCAGCGAGCTGTTTACGCTGACAGTGCCCATGCTGCTGGCGATTGCCGCAATTGGCTGGCTGGATTCGCAGCGGCGGCTGGATACCGCGGTCTGGGTCATTCTGGCGATGGGCTGTGCGGCGGTGTATGTCAGCGTGGATCAATTTACCGCCGGTAATTCCCAGGTGGAACAGGATTATGCCGCTGATCCGCAGCGGCACCTGGCAATCCTGGGGATCGAACCGAACAGCATGGCTCATTTTCACTATGAACATCGCCTGCATTCCAAAGATGTACGGGGATTTCTGCTGACCAGCAATTCCACAGCGACATTCCTGCTGGCGGGAATCTTCATCTCGCTGGGGCTGATTATTGATACTGTACGCAGTCGCAGGGAGGATGCGGGATTTGCAGCACGGCTGGTGGTACAGAGTCTGGTGCTGACGGCGCTGGCTGTCGGTCTGCTGATTGGGAAAAGCCGGGGCGGCATCGGCGCTGCAATGCTGTCGGCGGTCCTGTTTGCGGTTCTTCTGTTGTGCAGACGATGGGTGTGGGCTTATCGCAAACCGGTATTGGCGGCGGGTCTGCTGGCGGCTGTGATGTTTGTAATCTGGGTGATTAGCTATGGCAATCAGCATGGACGGCTGCCGGGCCCGAATGCTCTGTATGTGCGATGGCAGTACTGGGTGGGGGCTGCGGATATGCTTCGGGACCGTTTCGTGACCGGTGTCGGCGGCGGCAATTTCGGCATCTTTTACCCGCGGTATAAAATTGCCGCGGCTCCGGAGACGGTCAAGGATCCGCACCAGTTTATCCTGTCATTATGGTGCCAGTTTGGAATTTTGGGGCCGACGGCTTTTCTGATGGCGGCGGGTGCTGCGGTTTGGAAAGGGTTCCGCAGAGTATGCGGCGAACAGGCCGGAGCGGCTGATTCTATTGTCGCCCGTCCGGATTCCTTTATCCCGGCTGGCGTGCTGGCCGGGACGCTGTTCCTGCTGCTGCTGTTCAGGCCTTTTGTCAGCGAGGGCGGTATTGGCGGTGAGAATGCGGTGGTTCAGCAGTCGGTGTTTTTACTGATGTATGTGCTTCCGGCGGCTGCTTTTGTGCTTGCGTTTGGTTTGCTGTGGGCAACCGCTAAAGAGCCGACAAGCGTGATGCCGCGTGACGGGCTGCTGTGCGGTCTGGTGTGCGGCGTGGTCGGGATTTTAATTCATAATATGATTGATTTTGCCATTTTTGAGCCGGGTGTGTGGATGAGCTTCTGGCTGATGCTGGCGCTGATTATTGCCGTAAGTCGCGGGCCCCAGAAGCCGGCCGGCGCAGAGGCTCCCCCAGTGAAGCAGCGGCGGCTCGGGATTCTCATTGCTGCGATGGTGGCCGGATTGACAGGATATCATTATGTGTGGATTCCCGTCAAAGCGGGCACTGCATTTCAGCAGGGATTGCGGGATTTTGACCATGCCGAAGAGTATTTCATGGAATCGGCTCGAATCGATCCGCTGGACCCGGCCCCCTGGGTCTTTGCCGGCCAGTGGCGTCTGAGCAAATTCGAGAACTCCAGACTGTCCAGCCGGGAACATCCGGAAAAGGCCGTGTCGCATTTCCAGCAGGCCTGCGGCCGGGATCGGGCGAATTTTCGCTGTCGGGAATTACTCGGCAGAGCTTATATTGCTCAGGCTGAAGTAAATCCTGAGCAGTCCGGACAACTGCTGGAATCCGCCTATCAGGCCGGCCTGGAGGCTCAGACTCGTTATCCCGGTTCGGACCGGATTGCGTATGATCTGGGGCTGCTGGCCGAGCGGATGGGCAATCGGGAAGAAGCTTGTAAGCAATTCATGTTCGCTGTCATAATCGAAGGACAGTACCGTGCCCAGTTTGCCAGGATGTATCCGGGATATCCGCTATGCAGCCGCCTGGGGCAAAGTCGATACGATTATGCCTGGGCCTATCTCAATAAAGAAATGTTTTTACCTGAAAATAAAACTGATACCCAAGAAAAGGAGAATGATCAATGAAGCTTCAGAAACGACATTATGCGGCAGGACTGATGATGGCAGCCGTAGTGGGAATCCTCTGCGGATTTGCAGTTGGACAAGAGGATGAAAAGGAAAAATGGATCAGCCTGTTTAACGGCAAAGACCTCAAGGGCTGGACGCCCAAATTTGCCGGCTCGAAACTGGGCGAAAATTACAAAAACACCTTTCGGGTCGAAGATGGCGTATTGAAAGTCGCCTACGACCAGTATGAGCAATTCAACAGCGAATTCGGACATTTGTTTTATGCACTGCCATTTTCGCATTATATCTTCCGTGCTGAATACCGCTTTACCGGTGAGCAGGTCAAAGGCGGTCCCGGCTGGGCATTCCGCAACAGCGGCGTCATGATTCATTGCCAGGACCCGAACACCATAACCAAAGACCAGAGTTTCCCGGTCTGCATTGAAGTGCAATTGCTCGGCGGTGATGGCCAAAATGATCGCACCACAGGCAACCTGTGTACGCCGGGCACCAACGTGGTGATGAACGACAAGCTGGTCACCGACCACTGCATCACCTCCAAGTCCAAGACGTATCACGGCGATCAGTGGGTGAAAATTGAAATTGAAGTGCACGGCAGCGGTATTATCCGGCATAAAATCAACGGCGAAACCGTGATGGAGTACCAGAAGCCGCAACTGGATGAACGGGACGCCGACGCCAAAAAACTCATTCAGGACGGCAAGCTGCTGCTGTCGGAAGGCTACATTTCCCTGCAGGCCGAAAGTCACCCGGTGGAGTTTCGCAAGGTGGAAATCCTGCCGCTGGAAGAATGATATGACCTGTGTCCGATAATGCCGGCGAGTCTGATAAAATGACGGCTGGTTAGGGCTTGCTTATTAAATGTGAACTCTTTCACAATAATCCTGTCGGGTGGTGCTAAATAATTAGGTGTTTTTCCCTTTCAAATGGGCAGTGCAGATAGCCGATATTACAGGTAAGCTGCTTGAGCTCCAATTGCCGAATCGCGAGGGAAAAATGACAAAAACAGCTCTGACAGATATGCTATCAGCAATGATTTTCATCCGATGTTGCATGATAGTTTTTGGGCAAGGTTATGGATGGAATGGTTGACAAACAAAATAAACAGGCGCCCCGAAGCAAGCTCCTGATCCTCCGGATTTATCTGGCGATTGCTGCGTGTGTTCTGGGGTCTGCGGCAGGCCTTGGGTATGCCTGGTTTTCTGCCCGGCGAATGACCCTGGAGCACAGTAAAGTCTGCTGTGCAGCGATGGAAATTCGGGTTGAAACCGTTGCTGCGCACCTGTGGCTGCAGAAATATGTGTATGTTCGAGAAGATGACATTCTTAATCATGTTCGTTCTCATCTGGATAATGCCGTCTGGTATGTGCAGGCCATTTTAGAGGGCGGGACGAATCATCACGATTCCTATACTGCGGTCCGTAACAGCTCGATTCGGCAATATGCCGAGACTATCAACAGGCAAATTGCATCCTATCGGGAGCAGATTCTCAGGCGGCTGGATTTTGTCACTCAGTCCAACCAGGCCGAATATGCGATTGAAGCATTTGATGCGGATTTTCTTTCCCTGATAGCATTGACAGAACAGATTGAAAAAGACATCAAGCAGATGCAGCGGAGTGAATTGTATGTATTCTATGGGATATGCGGTGTGCTGCTGATCTGCTGGCTGATCCTGGCGGTGATGTTTTCGTTATTCATGCGGCAATACTTTGACAAGCAGCGGTATCACAAACAGCAGCTTGAAACGGCCAATTCCAAGCTGGAGGCATCCAACACCGAGCTGGTTGAAACCCAGGCCAAGCTTAACCGCATTAATGAAAAACTGAAACGGGCGGTCCGGGAGGCCAAACGCCTGGCTCGGCTGTCGGATAAAACCAATAAGCTCAAAACCGATTTCCTGGCCAATATCAGCCATGAATTGCGGACGCCGATGAATGCCGTGCTGGGATTTTCAAATCTGCTTCGTGAGGAACCGCTGGCCGAGCACCAGAAGGAATTTGTACAGAGTATTCATGCGGCGGCTGGGACCATGCTGTGCCTGATCGACGGTATTCTCGATTTGACGGAAATTGAACGGGATGAAGTGGAGATTTCCTGTCAGCCCGTCGTGCTGGAAAAAATGCTGCGGGAACTATGGTCGATTTATTATCTGCCCGCAGAAGACCGGGGGCTGTGTTTTGAAATCCAGCGGATCGGAATACTTCCCGAGCAGATTCTCGGCGATCCGATCCATCTGCGGCAATGCCTTGTGAGCCTGATGGATAACGCGCTGAAATACACCGAAAAAGGGCATGTTTATGTACGGGTCAGCCGCAGGGATGATGCTATCCGCCCGTGGCTGCGGTTTGAAATCGAAGACATCGGCGTCGGCATCAAGCCCGAAGAGCAGGACTGGATATGGAATATCTTTACCCGTTCGGACAATAAAATCAATCGCGACAATCGCGGCTTCGGTCTGAGCCTGCCGATTGCAGTGCGGCTGGTACAGCGGATGAACGGCTCGATCACATTGAAAAGCAATGCGGGGCAGGGCAGCACATTTGTGATGGAAATTCCGCTGGACGTACCCGGCTCGGATACAGCCGCAGGCACAAAAACCGCCGTTGCTCTGGTCGCTGGGGTTTAATTGTCTGGATTTTCATCCCCATCGAATTTACGATGACCATTCATGGATATAAATCGGGTGCACTCCAAATAAATTTCGATAAAGAATCAGTCGGTATCCCTGTGCACCTAATAATCCAAAGTAATAATTGAAATGCAGAGAGGCTTTTGAGGTTGTTTTTGTAAGCTCACTTAAGTCGTCACGATAGGTATATTCAATGATGGCGTATCGCCCGGAATCGATACTGCTCATACTGTCGTCTGAAGGTTCTGCCAAAAGATTGAGTTTTTGAAACACCCCGTTATGTACCTGGATTTCATTGCGATAATATAACGTTCGATATGGATTGATATATTTTGAATCATACAGAGGGATATAGGTTGCCTTGTAGTTGTTTATGACAATTATGCGTTCGTCCTGAATCAGGGCCGTTGTGGCTTTGTATACAGCAGTCTCGACATCCCTGGGTCGTACAGGAAGCGGTGTCAGGCTGAGAATAAAAAAACCGGATGCAAGATAAAATAACTTATTCTTTTTTGCTTTCTTTAATTTCCAAAGCAGCCATAATGCAGCAAGAATATAAAGAAGATAAAAACCTGGTATCACGAAATCATGGAATGTGTTGGTGTTATCTACATCGCACACTATCACCATGTCGGGATTGTGCTGTTGCATGGTTGACAGGTCTACGGTTTGGGATTTTCTGGTTAAAGGATTATCCCATATATGCAGTATTTTCAGTTGTTTTGCATTGGCAAGCGGCGATACATCCTGTATCCTGTTGCCGGGCAGCGATAATACTGTCAGTTGATCCAGACTGGACAGAGGAGAAACATCGGATATCTGATTGAAAGAAAGGTTTAGATGTTGCAAAGCCTGCAGGTTTTGCAGGGGAGAAATATCGGGGATTTCATTTCGGGAAAGATTCAATTCGGTCAAATGAGTCAGGGGTTTCAGGGGAGAAATATCTCTGATATGAGACTCACACAAAGATACTTTTTTGAGAGAGGTTGTTCTTTCTAACCACTTAATATCATACGGTCCTTCATAAATGTCCAACTCTTCCAATGCAGACATATTTGATAGAGAGGGTATGTTGTTACTGTTTTCCCTGTGTATTTTCAAGTAAACCAGATTTTTCAATTGCGATATGGGTGAAAGATCATCAATAGAATTGCATGATAAAACGAGGCGTGTCAGACCTGTCAGTTTTGAAATCGAATGGATATCTCTAATCTGTGTTCCTTCCAAAACTAATTCGTTCAAACAATGTAATTCTGACAAGTCAGGCAAGACGGTTAGTTCGTTTTCGATTAATTCAGCGGGTAATACTTTGTTATAGCGGGACAATTTTATTTTGGTAAGGCCGGCAATCCTGGTTAATGGTGTTAAATCGTGTACAATTGAACACAAGGATATCTGCTGCAAATTCTTGGCGTACTCGATACCGCATATACTGTCGATATTGGCGTTAATTGATAATTCAGTCAACTTCAGCATGTCGGAGGGCGTTGGATTAGAAAGACTAATTGCTTCCTCAATAGCCCGCTTGAATTCCTGATCCGGAAACGGAACAGGTTCTTCCGCTGTGCCCAATATGGAAAAAATTAAAATCAAGCTTAAAACAATGCTATGCTGCTTGCTCATAACATCCACCTTCAGTTGTTTGGCATCAGAATACCGATATTTGTTATACAAATGCTGTTGCCCTTTGCCTTTTCCCTTTTTCATTTTATACTGATCGTACTTGAAATTTTCCGGTTCGTCGCGGCTAAGTACGGTGGCATCAACCACTTGCTGCTTTTGCTCGCGGAATAATCATACCCATTGGGTATACCCTGATTAAATGCACACGTTATCCATCAATCGCGGGAAGGCGATACACTGGCGGATGTGCCGTTCGTTGGTAATCCAGGCGACGGTGCGTTCGACACCGAGGCCGAAACCGCCATGCGGCACCGAGCCGTGCTTCCGCAAATCGAGGTACCAGTCATAGCTTTGCGGATTATACCCTTCTTCTTCAACGCGTTTGAGCAGGTACTGCAAATCATCTTCCCGGACGGAGCCGCCGATGATTTCGCCAAAGCCCTGGGAGGCCAGCAGGTCGAAATTCTGAACCACCTTCGGATTGTCGCGGTCGGTCTTCATATAGAACGCCTTGGCCTCGCGAGGGTAGTGCGTAACAAAGACCGGCTTGTCATGCATCAGCGAAATAATGGTTTCATCCGAGCCGCCGAGGTCTTTGCCCCATTTGAATTCGGAGGCCAGTTGGGCGTGTTTTGGATTATTTTCAATTTTGATATTCAATTCATCCAACTCGGCCCGCAATTCGATTTGCAGACGGGCATTTTTGTCTTTTTGCCACTGTTTGAGGCCGCCGGCCTTTTCCGCGGCTTCGATGTCGGCCAGTTGTTTTTCGAGGGCGACCTTCTGTGACGTGAATTGCTCCAGTTGTTCGGCCATGAATTGGACGGTGCGGCTGCTGGTCAGGATATCGGCCGCATCCGTATAGGTCAGACGATGGAAGGGCGGTTCGATTTTTTCCAGCATGGCGATATCGGCACCGAGGGTTTCCAGTTCCGGGCGATTGTCTTTCAGGACGCGTTTGACGACGCTGGACACGAAATTTTCCGCCAGTTCCAGCAGGCCCGGCAGATCAATATAGGCAACCTCTGGCTCGACCATCCAGAATTCGGTCAGGTGGCGCCGGGTCTTGCTCTTTTCGGCGCGGAAAGTCGGGCCAAAACAATAGACCTTGCCGAAGCTCATCGCCGCGCATTCGAGGTAAAGCTGTCCCGTCTGCGACAGGAACATCGGCTTGCCGAAGTAATCGACGGAAAACAGCGTTTGTTCGCCTTCACCGGCCGCGGCTGTAAAGATCGGGGTATCCACCAGCGTAAAGCCGTTGTCGTTAAAAAATCGACGGATGGCATCGATGACGGTGTGACGAATGCGTCCGATGCACCAGGGCCGCTGGCTGCGGAGATGCAAATGACGGTTTTTCATCAGGAATTCCACGCCGTGTTCTTTGGGCGTAATGGGATAATCCTGTGTCGGGCAGACAATACTTGCTGCCGTCACAGCCAGTTCGTGGCCGCCCGGGCTGCGGGGTTCGACACGGACGATGCCGGACAGCGACAGGGACGACTCCTGTCCCAGCCGGACAAGCTGATCGAACAGGTCGTCGGAGATTTTGCCCTTTTCGATTACGCACTGGCACAGGCCGGTCCCATCCCGCAGGACGATAAAGGCGACTTTTCCGCTATGGCGGCTGTGATAGACCCAGCCGGACAGAGTGACTTCCTGACCCGCGAACGCACTGAGCTGATGGATTGTCGTTTTCATAACACCTTGAAATATGAATGGTTATATAGTTTTATTTGCATCACAGGGTTATTTGTACCCCCGATGGGACCAAAAATCAATATGAAGCTAGGATTTTTTAATATGAATATCTCAGTAGAGCTGGCGCTGTTTTAAGTAAAATATCTCACAAGGTGCGAAATTAATGTAATCCTCGGACTGCCGGCATCATCTTGCATAATAAAGGAATACGCTTATCCTGTCGTTTCTTATATGGAACACGAATTATGGAGGCTATTATGAAGCTGACTTGTCGCTGGATCGTTGTCGTAATATTGCTTGGGGGACTTTTGCATGCGGCAGAGGCTCCGCTTGCACAGGTGCAAAAAGCCCTCGAAAAACCAGCCGCTCACCCTCGATTATTGTGGCCTGCTGGGCAGGAAGAATCCATTCGCAGTCGCATTACTGCGGACCCGGCGGCCAAAGCCATTTTTGAGCAGATTCAAAGCCAGGCAGATGCGCTGCTCGAACAGCCTCCGATTGAACGGATTCAAATCGGCCGGCGGCTTCTGGATAAGTCCCGCACCTGCATCAAACGCGTGCTGACCTTGTCGTTTATGTATCGGATGACCGGACAGGAGGTCTATTTCCAGAGGGCCGAGAAAGAAATGCTCGCCGCGGCGGCATTTTCCGATTGGAATCCATCCCATTTTCTGGATGTGGCGGAGATGACGGCGGCGCTGGCCATCGGGTATGACTGGCTCTATGACAAACTGCCGCCGGCGTCACAGGAATCCATTCGTCGTGCAATTGTGAATAAGGGTCTGGTTCCCTCGCTGGAAACCAAAGATGATTTGTCGAATCTGCAGTCGATTAAAAAGAGTATTGAAAAACGGATGAACACCTGGTGGGTGACTTCGACGAATAACTGGAATCAGGTCTGCAATGGCGGCATGACACTGGGTGCGCTGGCAGTGCTGGAAGACGAGTCTCAATTGGCGGCTCAGATTGTCCATCGAGCAATTAATTCTATTCCGCGGGCCATGGGTGAATATAATCCGGATGGGGCGTATCCGGAAGGGCCGGGATATTGGGTGTATGGAACCAGCTACAATATTTTGCTGATTGATGCGTTGAATACGGCATTAAAGACGGATTTTGGGCTGTCGGAACACAAGGGATTTAAGAAAACCGGGGATTATTTTGTTCAGATGACGGGGCCGACGGGATTGTTTTTTAATTATGCCGATTGCGGCCAGCGCGGGCGGGATATTTATCCGGAAATCGTCTGGTTTTCCAAGCACTATTCCCGGCCGGACTGGCTGTGGGGTGAAAAGCCTGCGCTGGAACGCTATCGTACAAATGGAGGCCAGGGGATGTCCGGAGGGTCCCGTTTTCTGCCGATGACGTTAATCTGGATGGGACAGAATGAACCTGTTAAGCCTGCGGCTCTGTGCTGGAAGGGCGATGGGAATAACCCCGTGGCTGTTTTACGAAGCGGCTGGGAGGATGAGTCGCTTTATGTTGCCATCAAAGGCGGCAGACCCTCTGTCAATCACGGCCACATGGACATCGGGTCGTTTGTGCTGGATGTGGATGGAGTACGCTGGGCATTGGATCTGGGATCGCAGGATTATAACCGCATTGAGCAGATGGGAATCAGCCTGTTCAACATGCGGCAGGATTCGCAGCGATGGCAGATTATGCGCTATACGAACCTGTGGCATAATACACTGGCCGTTGATGAGCAGTTGCAGAAAGTGGAAGGCTTTGCGCCGATTACGGAATTTGTGGCGGACCAGCCGAAGCCTCGAGCTGTAGTGGATATGAGCCGTGTATATGCCGGCCAGTTGAATACCGCGATGCGTTCGGTCCAGATATCAGCCGATAGAACGACCTGGATTCACGATCGTGTCAAAGCTGCGGATAAAGACTGTATGGTGCGATGGAGTATGGTAACCCCGGCGGATGTCGAGATACAATCCAGCGGGACGGCTCTGCTGAAAAAGGATGGAAAAACGCTGTATTTTGCGGTACGTTTTCTGGATGCTCCTGAGATGATTCCGCTTAAGACTTGGTCCACTGAGCCGAAATCCAAACTGGATGAGCCGAATCGCGGCACGCGAATTCTGGGATTTGAGATTCCGCTCAAGGCCGGCCAGACGATGGACTTTTATGTCACGATGGCCCCGCTGGCAGACGGCCAGACGGAATTTTCGCCCGGGAAGTATCAGCCCGCTCCGTGGCCGGAAAAAGTTAAATAAGCATGCGGAAATGGGAATTTACACTGTCTTGAGGACCAGGCCCAGCAGATAATCCACGACATCCGGCATGGTTAGTGTTGAGGCGGCACATTTATCGAGCCAGATGGTTCCGAATATCACGCCGGTCAGTGTCCTTGCAGACAAAGCGGCCTGGGCTGGGCTTAATCCATATTCCGTGAACCAGTTGATATATAATCCCTCGTACCATCGCCAGAAGTCTGTCAGCCGGGTCTGAAGGTCCGGGCCAAGCTGCTGAATCTGGACGGAAAGCCGGGTAATCAGGCGGCAGTTGACCCATTGTCCGGACGTATTTTTTTGAATCAGAACGGATAGCCATTGTTTGAATTGTTCAATGGCCGGCACTTGTGGATCAATCGTGGTCAGCAGGGTCCTGTATTCCCCGACAACATCTTCCAGCATGACTTCACACAGGTGGTCTTTGCTGCGAAAATAATGATAAAAAGCACCCTTGGTAATTCCGGTTGCACCGAGGATGTCATCCAGCGATGTGGCGGTAAAACCGTGATTGCTGAACAGGCTGCGAGCTGAATGCAGAATGCGTGTTTTTGTCTCTGTGGGATGTCTCGACATCGTCGGCTCCCGAAGGATAAAGGGATTATCTGCTTAACGCCATGAACAGAACCGCCAGCAGAAGCACCGCCGACAAGGCGGCCAGGATGATGACGATCATTTTATATTTAGTCAGGGCTTCTTCCGTCGTTCGCAGCGTTTTTTCATTGGGCATATCAATAGCCGCTCCATCTTCCAGTTCGCCCAGTGCTTCGAGGTTGAAACGCTGTCTGGCAATCAAAGGAGACTTTCCATCGCGTACGGCCTGAAGATCGACAATTCCTTCTTCCATATTTTTATACCGGTCTTTCTTGTCTTTAGCCATCATGACTTCGATGACTTCAGATATCCCGGCAGACAGGGCGGTGTTGATGTGATCTGGTGGAACCAGAGCCTCTTTCAGGTGTTTTTTCATCACTTCGGCGGGTGCCGAAGCATCAAAGGGGACTCGTCCTGTGACCATGTGATAAAGCGTTCCGCCCAGCGAGTAAATATCCGCTCGGCCGTCAATATCCATTTCGCCCCGAATCTGTTCAGGTGCGATATAATAAGGGGTACCGAAAGCCTTACCCTGCTCGTGTTTGGCGGCTCGGACGTCCGAAGTTTCGCGGGCCAACCCCATATCGGCCAGCTTGACGACGCCGTCTTTATTAATCATGATATTTTTGGGCTTGACGTCACGGTGGATCAGTCCCTGTGCATGGGCATGAGCCAGGGCATTGGCAACCTGAATGATGACTTCGAGTGCTTCTTTCTCAGAAAAGACCTTACCCTTGGATAAATCATCATACAGGGTTTTTCCTTCGACATATTCCATCACAAAATAGTACAATCCGCCGACTTCGCCGACGTCAATGGCCTGGACGATATTATTATGATTGAGTTTGGCAGCAAGACGGCCTTCTTTATAAAACCGCTCTACATAATCCGATTTCTGGACAAACTTTTTGGGCAATACCTTGACCGCAACCGTGCGATCCAGTGAGAGCTGTTTGGCCTTATATACCACCGCCATAGCGCCGGAGCCTAGTTTGCCAAGAACCTTGTAGCCGGGGATTTGATTGCTGCTGTCGCGGCTCTCGCGAATGGAGACTTTCAGGCGTTCAGCCTGGGTTGTGGTCAGATATCGTTTTTCCAGTAAAACCTGTTCCAGCGTGGAAGGCTTTTCAGAGGCCCTTTTTTTCCGCTCGTCCTGACAGGTGCGAACCTCGTCTTCGGTGCATAGCTTTTGCTCGACAGCCATTCTTCCGAACAGCGTGTCGTAGCTGGTTTGTTCATTTTGGGCCAAGTCTCAGCCTCCTGCTTTCTATAATTTTATATATGATAACATTCTTTTGGTGAAATTATCGGCCAAAAATGTGATTTGTCAAAAAAAAATCGCCGTAAGTCTGTGCAAAGATGACATTTTGAAGCATATCCGGATCGTTGGGTGTAACCCTGGGCACGGGCTTCGTCCATCAGCCCGGCCGGTCCTTCGGTCAGTAACTGTTTCCAGGGAGGGCAAATCAGAGGGTTGAAATCCCGCCATAGAGTGTCCAGTTTCTGTTTCGACAGATTGCCGACCACCAGCCCACTGCACTGCCCGCTGAAGACGTTGCCATAGGGGTCAATATGTACACCTTTGGCCCCGAGAATGGCCTGCAAACACGGGTTCTGGACATAATCTGTCCACGGACGCTGCGGGAGCAGATCTGCCAGGCAGAATGCGGCACGTCCGGTTAATCTGCAGGGATCATCCCGAAGCGCCTGACGGTAAATATCCTGTTTTTCTGAGTCGCAGATTGCCTTAAAGTTAACAGGATTCTGTAAATACCGCTGCCATCGGACCATGACTCGCTCGGGTCCGAGTATATCCTGAGCCACGTTCTGAAGGAGGATGACCTTTTGGATATCGATAAACTCCTGATGAAAAGGATCGCAGCTTATTTTGAGCTTTTCCATTCCGTTTTCGGCCAGAAAACGCAGTTTTTCTCGGATATCCGGAGTCTGGTTCGCCCAAGAAGCGTTCGTTTCGACGTATTCAAGACCTGTAAGGCCTGATTTATGTGCCTGTTGGACAATCTGTGCTAATCGGTCGAATACGAGAAAAGGTTCGCCGCCCGTCAGATGAACTCGAGCGTCTTTGCCTGCCAGACGAACAAGACCTTCCCATGCGCCCAAAGCGACATCGGCGGGCATTAATCCTTCCTGCTGGGGATTGCAGCAGTAGTAGCAGAATGCACAGGCGGCGCTGCATTTGTAGGTCAGCATCAGACCCGCATACCGCCAGACCTTCAGTTTGACCTGTTCGCGGCCAATGTGCATATTGTACTGGTTGTCTAAAATGTTCATCATTATTTAGTTGTGGTTCCGTGCGGGTACACAATAAAGGGAAATTGTCGCCACCCGAAACTATTATAAAAAAATTTTTTAAAAATTCTATTTATTTGCACCCGCAGTGTTTTTTTTCTGTGAAGTATTTTATTGGACGTGTTGATTTAATCGCTTTTCCCTGGACTACAGCTTGTGGCAGGCAGGCCGGATAACCAATTATATTGTATGGGATTATTTTTTGATTTTAAGGAACAGTCAAGATAGATAATTCAAGAAAAATCGGAATCTCTTCCGATATGCTTACTGTAAACAAGGATGTTTATTGAAGTTAACCCAAGGAGTTATGTATGAGTAAGAGGGAATTAATTGATTGTATCCTCGAAATCAACCGGACAGCTAAACCGGAGTTTTTGGCACAGTTTTCAAGCGAGGACCTGGACAAGTATCTGGAAAATCTGCTGGGCGTTGAAATTGAGGATTATGCTCTCTGTGCGTAATCGACGGTCTGCTGCGAACTGAGTCACCGCAGAAATCGGCTGAAAAGGCATTTACCCTTGAGGCTTGCGAGCCGTAGCGGTAAATGCCTTTAGTATTGACAAAATAAGGAATTAGTAAGACATTCATCGCATAAAAAAAGGTATCCGATGCAAAACCGGATACCTTTTATCGTTGATCAAATCCAGGGCTTATTGCGGATTTTCCGCCGGCTGGGCGGGAGCTTGTTCGGTTCCATTCTCGGCAGGCTGTTCTTCGGCAGCATTCAGGGCATTTTCAAGTTCGTCATTGGAAACGGCCGGTGACGGAAGCTGGGTAATCGCATTAAGCTTGAATTCCAGCAGGACACCCTGCTGACTGGCAGGGGTTTCAAAGACAAAATCCACCCACACGGTTCGATCTT
>CAZKAI010000048.1:20573-31772 GCA_964550565.1 uncultured Pirellulales bacterium | reverse complement strand
AAAAAGAGAGGCGTAAAATGAGAAAACAAATTCCCTTCCTGTGTCTCGTGTTATTGCTGTTCGCCTGTGCAGTCCTGTTTTCCGGCTGTTCCAAGAAGCCCGAAACCATCGAACTGACCTATAGTGTTTTCTTTCCCCCGACCCATATTCAGTGTAAAACCGCTGAGACCTGGGCCAAAGAAATTGAAACCCGCACCCAGGGTAAAGTTAAAATCACCATATTCTCGGCCGGCTCACTGACTAAAGCCCCTCAGTGTTATGAAGGCGTTGTCAGCGGTATCTCCGATATCGGGATGAGCTGCTTTGCTTACACCCGCGGACGTTTCCCGCTGCTGGAAGGCTTGGATCTGCCGCTGGGCTATCCCAATGGCATGGTGGCCAGTACGATTGCCACTGAGATGGCGGTTAAATATCAGCCGCAGGAAATTGCCGATACGCATCTGTTTTATATTCATGCCCACGGCCCGGGGATTCTGGCCTCCAAGAAACCCGTTGCTAAACTGGAAGACCTCAAGGGTCTCAAAGTGCGCGCCACAGGGCTTGCCACCAAAATCGTCGAATGTCTGGGCGGCAATCCCGTCGGCATGAGCCAGCCGGAAACCTATGAAGCCCTCCAGAAAGGGGTGGTCGAAGCAACCCTCTGCCCGGTCGAGACCCTCAAGGGCTGGAAGCAGGGTGAAGTCATTGATTCAGTGACCGATTCATCTGTTATTGGCTATACCACAGCCATGTTTGTTGTGATGAACAAGCAAAAATGGGAACAACTGCCCGCCGATATCCAGCAGGTCTTCACCGATGTCAGCAAAGAATGGGTTGCCAAACATGGTCAGGCCTGGGACGAAGCCGACCAGGAAGGCTGGGAGTTCATCAAGGGACTGAATAAACAGGTTCTTACTCTGGACGATGCCGAAAAACAGAAATGGGTCGATGCCGTCAAACCGGTTCTGGACAGCTATGTCACCGAAGCCCAGGGCAAGAATCTGCCCGGCAAGGAGTTTCTGGCTGATATTCAGACCCGGCTCAAATCCGCTCAATAACCAAGGCAGGATAGGTGCTGTGTTGATTGCAGTGTATGAAAAAATAGTGTACTTCATCGTTCGATTTCTGGCAATTGTGGCGGCCATGGCGGTCATGGCCATGATTGGCATTACCCTGGTCGATGTGGTTCTGCGGCTGTTTCGCCACCCGTTTCTGGGCGCTTATGATATGGTTCAGGTTGCCACGATGATCGCTATCGCCGGGGCGCTGCCTTATACCACCGCGGTCAAAGGTCACGTTGCCATCGAATTTCTCTATCACCGACTGTCTCGCATCGGGCGTGCCGTGCTGAGCACGTTTGTCCGGCTGGTGGGGATTGCCTTGTTTGGATTTGCGGCCTATCAGTTTGTCTTTTACGGGATTGCCCTGCGAAAGGCGGGTCAGGTGACATCGACCCTGCAGTTGCCGGTCTTCTGGATACCCTGGATGCTGGCCTTTTCCTTTGCGATGGTGGTTCTGGTTTATATCTATGAGTTTTTACGCCCCGGCAAGGAGATGATGAAATTATGAGTCCCACCATGGTTGGTATCATAGGCTGTGTCGCACTGCTGGTGCTTCTGCTAAGCAATATGCCCGTTGGATTGGTGATGGCTGTTGTCGGTGTGGTGGGTTTTGCAGTGGTCCGGAGTCCGTCGGCTGCACTCAGTGTGCTGACTGCGGACATCTATGATACGTTTTCGTCGCAGACCTTAAGCGTGATTCCGCTGTTTGTCCTGATGGGCCAGGTTGCGTTTCATTCCGGCATCAGCCGGCGTCTGTTTGCCGCCGCGTATTCCTGGCTGGGCCAGTTGCCCGGAGGCCTGGCAATGTCCACGGTGGGGGCCTGTACAGCCTTCGGCGCTATCTGCGGCTCAGGTCCTGCAACCTCGGCGACCATGGCGGCAGTGGCTTTGCCCGAGATGAAGCGGTACAAATACAATATGGAACTGGCTGCCGGCACCGTTGCCGCCGGCGGTACGCTGGGCATGATGATTCCTCCGTCGGTGGTGTTTATTGTCTATGCCATTTTAACCGAGCAGTCCATCGGCGATTTGTTTCTGGCCGGGGTGCTGCCCGGTCTGCTGACTGCGTTGCTGTTTTGCGTGACCATTCTCATTCAATGTATGCTGCGCCCTGGTTTTGGCCCGGTTGCCCCGAAAACATCCCTGGCGGAAAAAACACAATCCCTGCTGGGAGTGCTGGAGACCCTGATTCTGTTTGCCGTCGTGATGGGCGGCATGTTTGCCGGTTTTTTCACCCCCACCGAAGCGGCGGCGATTGGTGCATTCGGGGCACTTGTCATCGCCGCCTGCCAGAAAAAACTGACCACTAAAATGCTGATGCAGTCGCTCTATGAAACCATCCGCACCTCATGCATGGTGATTATCATTGTTGCCGGCGCCATTATCTTCGGGCATTTTCTGGCTGTTACCCTGCTGCCGCTGAAGATGGCCTCCGGGCTGGCCGGGCTGCCGCTGCCGGGCTGGATGATTATGGCGATTATCCTGATGTTCTATCTGGTGGCCGGATGCTTTGTGGATGCGCTGGCGCTGATTATTCTGACCATTCCGATTTTCTACCCGGTCGTTCAGAATCTCGGCTATCATCCCATCTGGTTTGGCGTGGTGATTGTCCTGGTCACGCAGATGGGCGCCATTACACCGCCGGTAGGGGTTTGTGTCTATGTCGTTAGCGGGATGGAACGGGATATTCCGCTGCAGACGATTTTCAGAGGGGCCTTGCCGTTTCTGCTGGCCCTGGTTGTTGCCACGGCATTAATGATGCTGTTTCCGCAGATTATCACCTGTCTGCCGGAGTGGTTCAATCAGATACCGCCTGTTTGAGTTTTCCTGGAGCCATAAAGATGAATGAATCGCTGGACCTCAAAACACCGTTTAAACGTATTCTGTTCTGTACGGATTTTTCCGAGGATTCGGATTTTGCGTTTGAATATGCCCTCTGGCTGACCATGCGGAATCCGGGATGCCAACTGACGCTGCTGCATGTGGTTCCTGAATCCGATGCCCAGTTCTGGAAAACCTATATCTATGAGGCCGACGATGTGGACCAGAAGGCCAGACAGGATATCGATGAACGCGTCAACCAGTGGTATCGCAGCCGGATTCCGAGGGATATGGAGTTCAAGGCCGAATTTCGTGTCGGCAAGGATTCACTGGAGATTCTTGACTATGCCCAAAAACAAAATATCGACCTTATTGTGATGGGACGTCACGGTAAAAGTGCCTTTCAAAGAACATTTTTCGGCAATGAGGTCGAAAAGGTGGTCCGCAAGGCCTCTTGTTCGGTCCTGGTTGTGCCGATGGTCCGCAAAAAGTGAATGATAGACAGACTTAAAAACCGTACAACCGGGCAATGACGCCTGTCATGTGATTAGTGTTGTCAAAAACCATCAATGCGAAAGGGAGTGGACTATGGGATGGGCACGTACATTAATTTTAGGTGATGTCGGTAATCGACTCGATATTCACGATTGTGAAGAAGACATCAAGATATTAAAGACATCTCTGATGGAGATACACACGGATTCTCAGTCTCAGGATGAAGAATTGCTCAAGCTCCGCCGCGAAAGCGATCAACTCAAGCTCTATCTGGCGGCCGTCATCCGTCTGCTGGCGGCCAGGAATGTTCTGACCGTCGAGCAACTCCAAAAGATGGTCAATATCATCGATTCTGAAGATGGTGCGATCGATGGTAAAATACGAGAAGATATTGTGTAAAATAATCTGGAATTCTGCGGGAGACGATCACATGGCTAAAAACAGGTTCACAATAATCTGTATGGTATTCATGAGTATTTTTCTGGGTTTGTCCTGTACAGGATGTGCGGCCATGTCGGATTCTGTATCCAGCCCGGACGGCAAGATTCAGGTTGATTTCCGTCTGACCGACGAGGGAAAACCGGTTTATGCGGTCCGGATGGACAACAAAGAGGTGCTGAAGCCTTCGCCCCTGGGGCTGGTTCGTAATGACCAGTCATTCGATGAAAAGCTGACGCTTGCGAATGTCTCGAAAACCGAGGCCGTCAGAGACCAGTATGATATGCTTTTGGGCAAGAAGAAACACTGCCTCTATCAGGCCAATCGCAAGGTCTTTACCCTGAAAAATCCGCAGGGGGCTACGATGCAGGTCCTCTTTCAGGTATCCAACGATGGTCTCGCATTCCGCTATGTATTTCCGGATAAATCCGACAAGACCTGTAGTGTAACTCGGGAATATACTGGATTTGCCTTCGACCCGGAAACCGTATCCTGGCTTCATCCCATGCAGCCCGGCCAGTCCGGCTGGTCCCGTACCCAGCCATCCTATGAAGAACACTATGTCATCGAGCAACCAGTTGGTAAACCTTCGCCAATAGGAGAAGGCTGGTCATTTCCTGCCCTGTTTAAAACACCGGACAATGTCTGGGTTCTTCTGTGTGATACCGATGTCGATGGGCAATATTGCGCTACAAGGCTGGCTCATGACTCCACCGGTGGGATATACCATATCGCCTTTCCGCATCCCAAAGAACATCGCGGTGAACAGGACCCCGTCAGTCCCGAAATTCAACTTCCGTTTGTCTCTCCGTGGCGAGTGTTGATTATGGGGCAAACGCTGGGCCCGGTTGTCGAGTCCACCCTGATGACCGATGTTGCGTCACCGTCAAAACTAAACGAAGCCAATTTTGTCAAACCCGGCAAGGCCGCCTGGCATTGGCTGCGTTACAGTGATGAAAGCTCCACGCTGCCGGTGGCGGAACAATTCCTCGATTTTGCCGCCCAAATGAAATGGGAGTATATCCTCATTGATGCAAACTGGGATACCAACATTGGTTATGAGAAGATGACTGAGTTTGTCCAGAGAGCTAAATCAAAGAATGTGGACGTTATCCTGTGGTATAACTCCAATGGCCCATGGAATGATGCCCCGATGTCGCCCAAAAACAGGATGCACGAGAAATCGGTTCGTCGGGAGGAGTTTGCCCGGCTGCAAAAGATGGGCGTAAAAGGAGTTAAGGTGGATTTCTTCGGCGGCGACAAGCAGGCCACCATGCAGCTTTATATTGAGCTATTCAAGGATGCCGCCGATTTCGGGATTATGGTCAACTGTCACGGGGCGACGATCCCTCGCGGCTGGCAAAGGACCTATCCCAATCTGGTTTCCATGGAAGCGGTCAAGGGGATGGAATATTGCACCTTCGACCAGCGTAATACTGACCTCCAGGCACAGCATTGTACCGTGCTGCCGTTTACCCGAAATGCGATAGGGTCGATGGATTTTACTCCAATGGTCTTCAATCCCAGAATTCGCGGGGTACGCCTGAAGACCACGCTGGCCTTTGAACTGGCTTTGTCGGTTGTTTTTGAATCCGGAGTTCAGCATTTCGGGCTGGTGCCGGAAGAGTACAAGCTGATGCCGGAGTATGTGGTCGAATTTCTGCAAACTGTTCCGGCTGCATGGGATACAACTGATTTTGTGGACGGCTACCCGGGGCAGTATGTTGTCATCGCCCGCAAAAACGGTGATACCTGGACTATTGCCGGGATTAACGGAACCAATGACAAAAAGAGTATCTCTCTTGATTTGTCATTCATTCCGGACAATGCCAAAGGAACCCTGATAACTGATGGTGCAGAAAGGACTTTCAGCCAGACGTCGCTGGAAACGTCCGCCTTGCAAAAAGCGACGATTGAGATGCAGCCGCGGGGAGGGTTTGTGATTGTTGCCAAGCCTTGAAAGTCTTGTTAAGAGATGATCAGGATTGACAATGTAGTCTTACATCTATAAAATAGATGATGTTGGTAAACATTACGTAAAAAAACGAAACTACAAGAACTTTCGTGTGTCTATTGATATAGATATTGATAAGTACCGGCATATAGAGGAGTTTATTAAAAGGGAATAACAGTGTCGAGGGAGCTGGAAAAGATACTGAGACGGGTTCGGATGAGGCGAGCGACAGGTTTGCTTGTTTATCTGACGGGTTGGTGTCTATGTATTGGGGCGTTTGCATTCATCGCGGGGATTCTGGTTGAGAAATTGCTGGCTTATCCTGTCCTGATTTCTCCCATCATCTGGTTTTCAATCTGCTGTGCTGCATTGGGTGTTCTTGTTATATGGATAGGTCGATTTCCCCGACGGATGGAGACGGCCATTCTGATTGATGAGCGGCTTTGTCTTAAGGAACGAGTCAGTACGGCTTTGGCCCTGTCGGCATCGAAAGATGAATTTGCACAGGCGGCATGTGCCGAGGCGAGAGATAAAATTTCCCAGATTACCATTCGGGGCCATTTCCCACTATTTATTGGCAAAGGCTGGTTTTTTGCAATCGGGGCATGGGGGATTTTTGGTCTTTTACTGACATTTTTGCCGCAATACGATGTGTTGGGGCTTTTAAAGAAAAAAGAAGAACAGCAGGAGCTTGTCCGACAGTTCCAGACCGCTCAAAAACAGATCGAACAAACCGTAGGCCAGGTCAGCACGGTGGTCAAGCAGTTGGGAAATTCGGAATTGTCCTCGGAGCTGGCCAAGTTTGAACTGCCGACGGCCGGGACACTGCCGGAGGATGCCAAACGGGATGCCATCAAAAAACTGGGGGATTTATCCGACCGCATCAAGCAGATGCAAAAAGATCAGGCGGCCGAGTCGCTGGCCAGTCTTGACAAGATGCTGAGTCAGTTAAAAACCGAAACCGGCGACAATCCGCTCAGGGATTTTGCAAAGGCTTTGTCGCAAAGTGATTTCAAACAGGCGGCATCGCAATTGCAGCAGATGCAAAAACAACTGGATGAGGGGAAATTGTCGGATTTGCAGAAACAGGCGATGCGCGAGCAGTTTCAGAAACTTGCCAAACAACTGGAGCAGGCCGCGGCTCAACGAAAAGAACTGGAGCAGGAGCTTCAGAAACAGGGACTGGATAAGAAACTGGCCAGCATGGATCCCGAACAGCTTAAAAAGCTGCTTGAGAAACAGGGTCTTAAGCCTGAGACCATCCAGCGGCTGGTGGATAAAATGAAAGCCTGCCAGGCGGCGGGAAAATCCTGTTCTGCCCTAGCGATGGCGGCGGCCGGGATGGACGGCAGCGGCTCCTCCATGGAAGGGATATTGAATGAATTGCAGTCGCTGGAAGAGCTGGCAGAGCAGGCCCGGCTGAGTGAAGCGGCTATGGAACAGATCGAGCAGGCCATGGCAGCCCTCGGCGAGGGCATGGGGCAGTGGAGAGTGTCTGATGGGGATGACACCTCACTGGGAAATGGCAAGGGTATCGGCCGGGGTGCTCGCGGATTGGATGAGCGCGAGAGTCAGGATGTGGAAGACACCGCAGCCAAGTCCACCAAAATCAAAGGCCAGACGATTGAACAAGGCCCAGTGATCGCAAGCTGGTATTTTAAGGATTCTCAGGAAAAAGGAGCGGCAACCCGCGAGCTTAAGGACGTCATTCAGGCCGGTCGTGATTCGGCGGCACAGGCCATCGACGAGAACCAGATTCCCAAAAAATATGAGAAGGCGGTCAAAAGTTATTTTGGAAATCTGGAACAAGAGGGGGACTGATTTCGCGTCAAGGCAGGACGAGTCTGGACATCTCCAATTTTATTTTCCATTTTCTTTGGTGATATATTTTGGAATGCTAAGGGGACAGGGTTGTCATTAACAGGAGAGTGCAGGTGGATTTAAGGATAGAACATAAACGGGCCGGGCAGTGACGGATATAGCAACGACATCGTTTTATTTTGCACAGCCGTGGGGGTTGGCGGTGCTGCTGGCGCTGGTGCCGGTTCTATGGCTGGCCTGGCGGAGTTTAAGCTCGCTGGGGCGGGTGCGGCGATTTTTTGCACTGAGCTGGCGGATTTTACTCATTGTGCTGCTGGCGGCCATGCTGGGGCAGTTAACACGGGTACAGACCAATAAGCAGGTTACGGTGGTCGCGGTTCTGGATCGAAGCCTGTCCATCCCGACGGAACTGGGCGCGGCCATGAAAGACTACCTCGACAAGGCCCTGAAGAAAAAGCCTGAAGGCAGCCAGCTTGCCGTGGTGGATGTCGCGGAAAAAGCCAGTATTTCGAAACTGGCCGGGCCGGGGATGGAGCTGCGCGAACGCAACACCGGGCTGCGCGGGGAACAAAGCCGGCTTGCGGACGGTATTGCCGCGGCCATGGCGATTGCGCCGCCCAATACCGCGGTGCGGATTCTGTTTGCCAGCGACGGCAACGAAACCGAAGGTGATGTGCGGGCGGCGGCTCAGCTTGCCGCGATGAACGGCATCCCGATTGATGTGCTGCCGCTGCGGTATGTGTATGACCGAGAGGTGGTGTTTAAAAATCTTGCGACACCGGCAACCGCCCGCAGCGGACAGACCGTTGCCCTGCGATTTGTTCTGGAAAGCACAACCGCGGTTGTGGGCCGCTTATTCCTGTCGATGAATGGCCAGCCGGTGGATCTGGATGCGGTATCCGCGGAGACGGCGGTGATGGTCGAATTGCAGCCCGGCATCAATGTGAAAACCATTTCGGTGCCGCTGGGGGCGCGGGGGCTTCATGAATTTGACGCAGTCTTTGTGCCGGAGGGCCAAAATCAGGATCGCATCAGTCAGAACAATCGCGCCTCGGGGTTGACCTATGTGGCCGGTCCGGGGCAGGTGATTGTGATGGACAGCGACAGTCAGGCCGGCCCGGCGCTGGCCGCGGTGCTGCAGAACAGCCAGATTCAGGCCAATTATATGCCGATTGCCGATATGCCCGACAGCCTGACCCGGCTGATGGATACGGATGCGGTTGTTCTGGTGGATACGGATTGCAGCTCGTTCAGCATGGAACAGCAGAAGATGCTGTGTCGATTTGTCACCGATCTGGGCGGCGGTTTGATTATGGTGGGCGGACCGCAGGCATTCGGGGCCGGTGGCTGGATAGGATCGCCCGTGGCCGAGATTCTGCCGGTGGAACTGGACCCGCCGCAAAAAAAGCAGATGCCCAAGGGCGCGCTGGTACTGGTCATGGACCGCAGCGGCTCCATGGCCGGCGATAAACTGCAGATGTCCAAGGTCGCGGCGGCGGCAGCGGTGCGTTTGCTGAGTCGTCAGGATCTGGTTGGTGTGGTGGTTTTCGACGGTGCCAGTCACTGGCTGGTGCCGATGACCTCGGCAGAGGACAAAGAGGCGATTGTCGGCAGGATCGGCAGCATTGAATCCGGCGGCGGAACCACGATGGGGCCCGGGATGGAAGATGCGTATGAGGCATTGACTGAGGCTACTGCGGCGGTCAAGCATATCATTCTGCTGACGGACGGGCAGACCTCCGATCGGGATTTCTGCATCGAAATGGGGGAAAAAATCGCACAAAGTCAAATCACCATTTCGACGGTTGCCGTCAGTGAAGAAGCGGATGGCCCTTTGCTGTTTAATATTGCCAAGGGTGCCAAAGGGCGATTTTACCAGGTGGTGAATCCCGGGGACATTCCGAAAATCTTTGTCAAAGAGGCCCAGGTGGTTCGTCGTCCGCTGATTATTGAAACCAGTTTTGTCCCGCAGGTCACATTCGGCCTCAGTGAAATCCTGCGCGGATTGTCCGGGCCGCTGCCGGGGCTGGATGGGTATATCCTGACCGGGCCGAAAGCGGGCCTGGCGCAGACGGTACTGAGCAGTCCGGAGGGAGACCCGATTCTGGCGACATGCCAGTCCGGACTGGGCCGCTGTACCGCACTGACGACGTCGGCGGATGCCCGGTGGGCGACACAGTGGCTGGCGTGGAGCGGATACGAGCGGTTCTGGGAACAGCTTGTGCGATGGACGGCCCGGCCGGCGCAGCCGACGGATTGTGAAGTGATTACCGATGTCAGCGGGCGGCAGGTCACGGTGTATGTGGATACATCGACCGGCAAGGAAGGTGCAGCGCCGATGACAAGCCTGGAGGCGACGGTGATTGGGCCGGATATGCAAAGCAGGCCGCTGCCTTTGAATCAGGTTGGGCCGGGGCAATATCGCGGCAGTTATGAGGCGGGGCCGGCGGGCAGCTACCTGGTCAATCTGCGGTATCAGCGGGCCGGCGGGGAGGGGAGCCCGGTTCGGCTGATGCAGACGCCGATTACGGTTCCCTTTGCACCTGAATTCAAGGATATGAAAGATAACGCGGCGCTGCTCAATGAAATCTGCTCCATCTCCGGCGGCAGAATTCTGTCGGCGGAACCCGCCCGGGCGGATTTATTCAATGCTGAAGGCCTCAAATTCCCGCGGACGGAAACACCGCTGCTGGAACTATTGATGCTGATCTGGGTGGGAGTGTTTCTCATGGATGTGGCGACGCGCCGGGTGTCGGTGGATTTTGCCGCGATGGCACGACGCACACTGAGTTTCTTCAAACGCAGCAGCAAGGCCGAGCAGGCCGATGCTACCCTGGCCAAGCTGAAAGCCAAGCAAAAAGTCGTTCATCAGCAATTGACGGTTCATGCTGCCAAACGATACGAAGCACCCAAACAGACGCCCGCTCGGCAAGTACCCGGGACGACGAAGATACACGAAGAAAAACCGATTGAACAGCCTGCGGCGGCGGAGACCAGGCCCAAAGCTGAACAGCCCGCCCCGGATGGACATATCGATCAATTATTGAAGGCCAAGCGGAAAGCCGCGGGCAAAAAGGAACAGGAATGACAGAGAAATTGACATTATATATAAAACGGGAGGCATAGTATGGCGCCGATAGAGGAAGTGCAGAAACAATGTGAGCAGTTTCGCAGTACGTTTGAATCGCTTGCAGCGGAAGTCGGCAAGGTGATCGTAGGACATCAGACCATTGTGGACGATGTGCTGATCAGTCTGTTTGCCGGAGGACACGTGCTGCTGGAAGGGGTGCCGGGGCTGGGTAAGACGCTGCTGGTGCGGACGCTGAGTTCGGCGCTGTCGCTGTCGTTTCGCCGCATCCAGTTTACGCCGGATTTGATGCCGGCGGATATTATTGGCACGCATATTATTCTGGAAGACCCTGCCTCCGGCCGGCGGGCGTTTGAGTTCCAGCCGGGGCCGGTGTTCGGGCAGATTATCCTGGCCGATGAAATCAACCGTGCCACACCCAAGACCCAGTCGGCGATGCTGGAGGCGATGCAGGAACATTCGGTCACCAGCGGCGGGACGATTCATCGCCTGCCGGAGCCGTTTCTGGTGCTGGCGACACAAAATCCGATTGAGCAGGAGGG
>CAZKAI010000048.1:15433-20473 GCA_964550565.1 uncultured Pirellulales bacterium | reverse complement strand
GATATTCGCAAATCGGTCCTGCCGGCGCTGCGGCATCGCATTCTGCTGAACTTTGAAGGTCAGGCCGAGGGTGTTACCAGCGATGATGTTCTGGCCGATATTCTGAATCAGGTGGCGACGACCGGGCCGGAAAAGTCATAAGTGGTACATATGGAACCCATCACACATACAAAACAAAAATTGACGGATTTGCTGGACCCTCAGTTCATGGCACGGCTGGATGGACTGGATCTGGCCAGTCGGCGGATGCTGCGGGGGCAGACCCAGGGCCAGCGGCTCAGCAAACGTCGCGGGCAAAGCGTGGAGTTTGCCGACCATCGGCAGTACACCGCAGGCGATGATTTGCGGTTTCTGGACTGGAATATCTATGCCCGCCTGGAGCAGTTGTTTTTGAAGCTGTTCCTGGAAGAGCAGGATTTAACGCTGCATATTCTGATGGATGTCAGCGAATCGACCACCATGGGCCAGCCCAGCAAGGCGTTGTTTATCCGCAAGATGGCCGCGGCGCTGGGTTATGTGGGTGTGGTGCATCATAACCGTGTCGCCATCAGTGCTTTTGCCGACGGTGTTACCATGCAGCTTGCCAATCAGCGCGGTCGGGGCTGCATATCGCGGCTGGCGGAGTTTTTGCTGACGGTCGAAAACGGCGGCCCGACGGCCTTTGAGAAGGCCTGCAAGCAGGTCGTGCAGGATCGCATCGGGTCCGGCGTGGTGGTGGTGCTGTCGGATATGCTGTTCAAGGAAGGGTATGAAGCGGGATTGAAGCGGCTGTTCAGCCGGCATTATGATGTGTATGTGATTCAGACGCTCAGTCCGGAGGAACGCCAGCCGACGCTGAGCGGAGATTTGAAGCTGGTGGATGTCGAGGATGCCGATACGGCGGAAGTGACCATAAGTGCGGCGTTGGTGAGCTATTATCGCAAGACGCTGGCGTCCTATTGCGATCAGCTGCAGCAGTTTTGTACGCGGCATGGGGCCGGGTATGTGCTGGCCGGCAGTGATGCTTCGGCGGAGCGGCTGACCCTCAATACACTGCGAAAATCAGGATTATTACGATAGATAGAATATAATACGATGGAATGGCTTAGTCCAATGATAGGAATCTGGGCGGCGGCAGTGAGTGTGCCACTGCTGGTGTTGCTGTATTTCCTGAAGCTCAAGCGTCGGGAGCAGTTGATTTCCAGTACGCTGCTGTGGAAAAAGGCGATTCAGGATCTGCAGGTTAATGCGCCGTTTCAGAAGATACGCCGCAATATCCTGCTGCTGCTTCAGTTGCTGGCACTGGGGGCGATTCTGCTGGCGCTGGCCGGGCCGGTGCTGCGGATGATGGGCAGCGGGCCCAGGCGGTATGTTCTGCTGATTGATCGTTCGGCCAGTATGAATGCGACGGATGTTCTGCCCAGCCGACTGGCCGAGGCCAAACGGCAGGCCAGGATTTTTATCGACTCGCTTCCCAAAGACCGGCTGTTTTCCCTGAATCGGGCTCAGACGCAGGTGATGGCGATTGCATTTGACAAAACGGCCAAAGTCGTCTGCAATTTCACTTCGGACCGTCAGCAGCTTCTTCGGGCAATTGACGCCATTGAGCCGGGAGATGGAGCTTCGCAGATTGGGCAGGCCCTCGTTGCGGCGCGGGCTTTCGCGCAGCCGGTTGATGCCGATACCAATAACCACAGTGCAGAAGCGCTGGCCCGCCTGCTGCTGTTTTCGGATGGGCGGATTGAAGATCTCCCGCAGCAGGCTGTTGGTCAGGATGAATTAGAATATTATGCGATAGGACAACACCCGGATAACCTGGGGATTATTGCCATGCAGGCCCGGCGGGATTTTGAAGATACCCAGCGCGTGGATGTCTTTTTGACGCTGGCCAATTATGGCCCGAATCCGGCGGCGTCGGATGTGGAGTTTGCAGTCAATGAGACGGTGGTTTCTGTCCGTCCGGTGAATGTGGACAAAGAAAGCCTTGCTTCAGATGGCCAGACGATGCTGCCGGGCAAGATGTCGATGGAGTTTTCCTTCCGCAGCGACGAGGCGGCGGTGGTCAGCGTGCGGGTTTTAAAGGCGGATGCCCTGCCGGCGGATAATACGGCCTATGCGGTGGTGTCGGCACGGAAGAATTTGTCGATTGCGCTGGTGTCGGCAGGAAATGCGGTGTTGCGGTCGGCTTTGAAGGCCTGCGGTCCGGCCCGGCTGGATGAAATGACCGCCGCGGAGTTTGAAGCAAAAGCAACAACGGATTTTGTGGTCCAGCAGCCTTATGATGTGATTGTGCTGGATAACGTCACGATTCAGACGCGACCGCGTGCCCGGTACCTGGTGTTCGGGCAGCCGCCGGCCGGAATCGATGTCACTGTCGGCGGCGAGCTGGAAAGCCAGTTTGTGGCCGACTGGCGGGCACGTCATCCGGTCCTGCAGTATGTGAACTTGAATACCCTGTTTGCGGCCCGGGGGCTGATGCTCCAGATGCCGCGGGATGCGGAAATTCTGGCTGAATTCACTAAAGGGCCGGCCATCAGCGTGCTGCGGCGGCAGGGCAGTGTGTTTATCCTGACGGCGTTTGATGTGCTGGCGACCAACTGGCCGTTTGAGCCGGGCTTTGTGCTGTACTGCTATAATGCGATGCAGTATCTGGCCGCACAGGCTTCTGCCGAGACCGACGGTTCGCTGCGGCCGGGCGAGCCGATTATCGTCGAGGGGTTACCGGCCAAAATGGAAACCACGGTGACCGGGCCGGGGATAGAGTCGCTGAAGCTGACAGCTACGGATGCGGGGCTGGTCCGGCTGCCGGCGGCGGAACATGCGGGATTGTATCGGATGGACTTTGCCGGACGCGAGGCAAAGTATTTTGCGGTCAATCTCAACGATGAACAGGAAAGCCGGGTTGAGCCGCTCAAGACCCTGACCTTGTCAGGGCAGGAAATTCAGGCCCAGACGAAGCCCCTGTCGCGGGCGAATCTGCCGCTGTGGCCGTACCTGGTGCTGGCGGCGCTGGGGTTGTGCCTGCTGGAGTGGTGGGTTTATACGGGTAAAATGAAGCTATAGGCAGTATTAAGGAGCGATGGCTATTAGATTATGCTTGCGGCGATGGATACATTTCGGCTGCGATTCAGTGAGCGGCTTTGGCGCATCAGCCCGATGCGGCTGGCGGGGCCATCTCTGGATAAGGAGCTTCGCACGGCCAGCCGGCGCAAGCGAACCTATGGCTATCGCCTGCTGTATGTGGTTGGGCTGCTGCTGATGGTGCTGCCGTACTGGACGGATGCGTTCTATGTCGGACGAACCCCCATCCCGCTGCAGCAGGCTCGTATGGCCGAGGGGGTTATACATATCACATCCAGAGTGATGTGGTTTCAGTTTCTGACGCTGCCGATGGCCTCGGTGATTCTGCTTTCGGGGGCGTTCAGTGAGGAAATCGCCAAGCGGACGCTGGGGGTGCTGATGACTACGCCGATTTCGGGCTTTCAGATGGTGGCGGGCAAGCTGCTGTCGGCATTGTCTCAACTGGTGATGCTGATGCTGCAAAGTGTACCGATCCTGATGATTATGGGTATTTATGGCGGGCTGGACTGGCGATTTATTGCCGCGGCAACGGGGCTGACGTTATGCTGTTCGCTGACGGCTGGCCTGACGACAGTGTGGGTTTCGACCTATTTTAAGCGAGCCACCGTGGTGATTATTATTTCTTTATTGCTATTCATAGTGTTCTATATCATAGTCCCGCAGTTTTTGCATAGAGGCAATTGGCTGGGGTATATCAATCCGCTCAATATTTTCGTGATGGTGGAAACATCCCTCTATCAAGGATTGTATTTTGATTATCATGATCTAATCATTGAACTGGTTGATGATTCATTATTTACCCAGAGGAATTCACCTCCCGTTATTGTTCCTTATGGGTTATTTTGTATTTTTCAGGTAATGGTATCGTTTGGTGTATTGATCTGGTCTGCAAAACGTGTACGAAAAAAAGGCTATCAGTTATTTTCAGGTCAAGGCCGGCTGACCCGGTGGTTTACGGAACCCTCTGAAAAAGCCCAGCGGCCCATTGGCGGAAAACCGATCGAACTCAAACCGCTGCGGACGGTAACGGGCAACGCAATGATCTGGAAGGAATTGCGGAGCCCGATGCTGCGGCGGCGAAAGCTGAAATTGGCTGCGATTGTATCTCCGCTGATTTTACTCAATGCGATTCTGTTTCTATCTATTATGGGTCTTCAAAGTCAGGCACGATGGCTTGAGGTGATGATGCCGCTGTTTTTGATTATGATTGGCCTGTCTCCTTTTGTCCTGACCTTGTTATTTTCGGCCGGAGCGATTAGCAGTGAAAAGGAAAGCGGAACCTGGCCGATATTGCTGGCGACACCCTTGTCGGGCTGGACGATACTTCTGGGCAAGATCGTCGGCATTATCAAGAAAACCTGCGTTTACTGGCTTTCTGTACTGGGGCTTCTGTGGGTTTTGATTTATGTCGGCCAATGGCACCTGGTTACATTTTTGCTTGTTTTACCGATTACCGGCCAACTGTTTATTTGGATTTGTGTATCAGGGCTCTTCTGGGGCAGCCTGGTCCGCAAAACAGCCACATCGGTTGTGTTAACAATCCTTTCTCTGGCTGTTTGCTGGGGACTTGGAACCTATGTGATATACTTTATCAAGGATTGGTACTTTTATAATACTTTCTCCCGGTATAATATGTGGCTTCTTGACAGTCTGATGTGCCTGAATCCGTTTGTTCAGCTTGCATCCATTTTGCAGAGAGAATACTGTTGGCCGCTGCACCACCTGAATGAGGCACTTTTTTCTACCGTATTTGTGTTTGGTGCTTTTGTGTTATATTGTATCGCGTCATTTGTGCTTTTGGCGATAACTCAACGCCTGATTCGACGGCGGATATTTTAAAACGCAATAAATAAAAATGAATATAAGGGGCAATGTTATGTATCGATGGTTAAAAGTATTAGTATTGATGTGGTGTATGGCCGGGGTGGGTTTTGCGGCCAAGGAGTCGCCGCTGAATGTGGATGTATTTTTCGGCTGGGA
>CAZKAI010000048.1:13428-15333 GCA_964550565.1 uncultured Pirellulales bacterium | reverse complement strand
TGGGTTTTGCGGCCAAGGAGTCGCCGCTGAATGTGGATGTATTTTTCGGCTGGGATGGCTGCTACAAGCCGATGGAATGGATGCCGGTAGAAATCAATATCTCCGGCACACTCAAAGAGCCTTTCGCCGGTCGGATTGAGCTGTCCGGCCAGCAGGACGGCCTGAACCGGCTCAATGTCGCCCATGAGTTTGTGCTGACGCCGCAGATGCCGCTGTATGTCCCGCTGTCAACCAAGCTGACGTATGCCGCCGATAGCTGTACGGTGCAGATTAAAGACGACCGCGGACGAGTGGTCTGGTCCAGCGATTTTATGTTATGGGATTTTTCTCAGAACAGCCGCGGCCTGATGGCCGTCAACCAGCAGGATTTGCTGATTGGCCTGGTGGGACGCGGAAAATTCGGTCTGGTGATGCTGCCGGAAAAAACCGCGACACTGTGCGGCGAGGGGGCCGGCGAAGTGTATCTCAAAGACAAACTGCCCAGAGCCATGCCGTGGGACTGGACCGGCTATGTCTGCCTGGATGCCCTGATTCTGTACGACCTGCAATGGGACAGCATTCGCGCCGAACAGTGGAAGGCCCTGACCGAATGGGTCTCCAACGGCGGCCGGCTGATGGTGATTCTGGGGTCCAATCCCATACCCGCCGATTGTCCGTTGCTTAAAATGCTGCCGCTGGATATTGCCCAACAGCAGCAGATGAACGTCGATGCCGCGCTGAATGAAGTCGGCACTGGAGCGATCGTGCCTGCCTGGCCCATCACACTGCGGCCTGATGCGGTTTTGTGGAATCTCGAGTCCAACAGCAGCGGCCAGGGTGCTTTTGCCTCGGGCTGGACGGGCTTCGGCAAGGCGGCGGTGCTGGGATTTGACCCCGATTTGCTGGCCGAGACTTTCAAAAAAGAACCGGAAAAACTGTGGATTCGCTGGCTGGGAAAGATTCTGGAAGAGCCCATGGAAGAAGCCCTCGATAATGCCGGAAACAAGATTCTTGAAAGTGAGAATCCAGCATCGATGGGTATTAAGCCTGGGGCATTGTCGCGAAAGCTGGTATGCAAATCCGAGCTGCCTGCCGACAAAGATGCGAATTCAGGTAATCAATACCGCCGTTCCTATAATTATCGCGTCAATCCGGGCCTGTCGGCGGCCAACCGGGTGATGGAATTTCTCTATGATATCCCGCAGATGCGTCCGCTGAGTGTCTGGTGGGTGGTGTTGCTGCTGGTCCTGCTGGCGGTGCTGCTGGGGCCGGTGGATTATCTGCTGCTCAAAAAAATCGATAAACTGCCCTGGACCTGGGTGACCTGTGCGGCCTGGATCGTGATTTTTTCGGCCGGTTCTTACTGGGGCGTCCAGGCCCTGCGTGCCGGCGATATGCAGGTTCGTGCTGTATCCGTCAGCGATGGATTCTCCGGCGGCGCCGGCTGGAACACAGGCTATTGCGGGCTGTTCTCCCCGGGCAGTGAATCGTATGTGCCCACCAAATTGAAACCCAGGCAATGGTGGTCGGCAGTATCGCCCTCACAGGACTATATGTATTCCTATTCGCGTCAGAAGGCACTGCGAACCCTCTATTGCAATCAATATGACGGCGGAAATCTGCCGTCTTTAATACCGGTTCATATCTGGACGATGCAGTGTCTTCTGGTGGAAGAGCCGATTGCCACACTGCCGATGGAAGCGACAATTGCCCAAAACGGCGAAGCCATCAGGGTGGTGGTTGAAAATCGGGGTTTGCAGGCCATCCTTCGGGGCGTTGTCCTGCTCAGGGATGGGCGGCTGTTCGCATTTGACCGTGTTGAAGCCGGGGCCAGCCGTGAATTCAGCGGCTCGATTACAACCGGAGATAGCTGGATGAGCTTGGGAGGCTCTACAAGAGCCATCAATCCGTATTATTACGACAGCT
>CAZKAI010000048.1:0-13328 GCA_964550565.1 uncultured Pirellulales bacterium | reverse complement strand
TGGATGAGCTTGGGAGGCTCTACAAGAGCCATCAATCCGTATTATTACGACAGCTCAGAACAGCAGCGGCCGGATTATCTGGCGGCGGTATGCTGGTCACAGGGTGCCCGCCAGCGGAGCGAGGCGATGGCCGCCTATCTCCGGACCGGCACAATGGCAGTGGTCTGTGCCGAATATGACCAGCCGCCGATTCCATTGGGCCTCAAAGACCAGACATTCGGCCAGAATCATTTGCAGTATGTACGACAAGTAACCAGAATCACTCAGGATAACGGAAGGTGAATTATGATTGAGACCAAGGGTTTAACCAAGCAGTATGGAGCTTTAACCGCATTGTCGAATCTGGACTTGACGATTGCGGCAGGGGATATCTTCGGCTTCATCGGCCCCAACGGCGCCGGCAAGACGACCACCATGCGTATTCTGGCAACACTGCTGGAACCGACCTCGGGCAAGGCCTATATCGACGGGATGGACGTTGCGACCAACGGCCAGAAGGTCCGCCGGGTGGTTGGCTATATGCCGGATTTCATGGGGGTCTATGACGACCTGAAGGTATTTGAATACCTCGAATTCTTTGCCGCGGCATTTGATATCCCCCCGGGAAAACGCAAAGGCATTGTCGAAGGCGTTCTGGAATTGACCGATCTGGTGGGCAAAAAGCACGCCACCGTTGACAGTCTGTCCCGTGGTATGCAGCAGCGGCTGGGGCTGGCGCGCGTGCTGATTCACGACCCCAAGGCCCTGATTCTCGATGAGCCGGCCAGCGGCCTGGATCCGCGTGCCCGCATCGAAATCAAGGAACTGCTTCGGGAATTGAAACGCATGGGCAAGACCATCATGATTTCCAGCCATATCCTCAGCGAACTGGAGGAAATCTGCGACCATGTCGGTATTGTCGAGCAGGGCAAGCTGGTTTTTTCAGGCACGATGGAGCAGATTCGCCAGAAGCTGGGTGTGCACAGCAAGGTGCGCGTCCGCGTCGCGGCCAATACCGAGCAGGCTGCGGCATTGCTGGGAGCGCTGCCGGAAATCGAACAGGTCCAGCAGATTGGGGATGCCTTAACCGTATCCTGCAAGGACGGCAACGCGGCCAATGCTCTGATTGCCCGAACGCTCGTACAGGCTGGTTTGGATTTAATCAGCCTTGAGCCCGAACAGGTCAAACTGGATCAGGCCTTCCTGCAGTTAACCCAGGGCCTGGTGCATTAAGGAACCGTCGAATGAGTTCGACCATACAGACACTGAATACCCTGGCTGAAAAATGGGACTATCTGGCCGACAGGCTTGGCTTTTATCGCGTCGTGGGGCCGATTCTGGATAAAGAGCTGCGCGTCGCCAGCCGGCGCAAGCGGTATTATCTTCTCCGTACCGGCTATATTGTGCTGCTGACGCTCATCCTTGCCCAGGTCTGGTTTTTGGCTGTGATGGGCCCGGCTATCGGAGGAGCGGCCCTGTATCAGGCCTCCCGCATGTCACAGGTGGCGCTGAGTACGACCATGACGATTTTCTGGTTTGAGTTTATCATTCTCCAGCTTCTGGCGGTGGTCATGCTCAGCAGTGCGATTTCGGATGAGATTCGCAAAAATACCCTCGACTCACTGCTGAGCAGCCCGGTCACCTGCATTCAGATTGTGCTGGGCAAGCTCTTTGCCCGACTGTGGCAGTTGATGCTGCTGGCGGGAATATCCATGCCGATTCTATCCATCCTGCGCAGCATGGGCGGTGTGCCGTGGAATTTTCTGATTGCCGGGACCTGCATCATCCTAACCGCGGCAATGACCGCGGGACTGATCAGTCTGTGGTATTCGATTTCCCGCCGACCCGCCTATCAGGTCATTTATCTGACCCTGCTGACCTGCTTATTATTATATGTGGCATCACCGCTGCTTCTGACCGGACTTAAAGACATGTCTGTTCAAATTCCCAACTGGGTCGAGGCCGTGCTGGTTTTACTTAATCCATTTGTGGCCTTTACGGTGGTCAGCAAATCCCTGCTGGGTGCTCAAAGCTCGGCGTCTGCGGTCTATCCCTGGCCGGTGCATTGTCTGTCCATGCTGGGTTTTTGCATCGTGCTGATGGGATTATGCGTACGCAAAGTACGCACGGTCACGACCCGGCATCAGGTTGGTTTCGCGCAGCGATGGCTGCGCCGCCGTCCGTCTCCAGCCGCTGCGGAGACTGCAGCGCCGCTGATGACATTCCCCGAAGGAATGAATCCGGTGACACGCAAAGAGCTGTCGAGGGCGGGCTTGTGGGGGTTTGGGCATAAATGGATGAACATTGCGATGGCACTGACTATCTGCTGCCTGTATGGCGGGGTTGCCTATTGCGGCTGGCTTCGCGAAGAAGGATTTCATATTGCGGTTATCGAGCTGTTGGTTTTGTGGGCCATGCTGCAGATCATGTCGCTGTCGGCCCGCGCCATCGTGGTGGAAAAAGAGGCACGCACCTGGATATCTCTGCTGACGACGCCGCTGAATGACGAGCAGATTCTGATGGGCAAGGTCTGGGCGGTGGTACGACGAACCATGCCGGTGTGGTTATGGATTGGAATTCATCTGATTGTATTCACCGCCGCCGGGGTACTTAGTCCGCTGTCGCTATTGACGGTGCCGCTGGAGCTGGCCGGCTGTGTCTATTTTCTGCTGGGCCTGGGGATGTATTTCAGTGCACGTCTGAAAAGTTCAACCGCGGCGGTCACGGCAACGCTTGCCTTGCCGATTGGCCTGAGTATGGTCTGTCCATGTGTTGCCTATTTGAATCCCCTGATTATTGTTCCGGCGGTGATACAGACTGATTTCAATGAGATTGTTATGGCGATGGGATTGGTCTGGTTTATTCGTCTGATTGTGATTACCTGTATTGGCATAGCATTTCTGGCTTCGGCGGAAAAACGAATTCGAAACAAAATATTTGATACACCTTAAAAGGAATTATGCTGTTATCCAAAGTAAAACATAGTTTCAGATGGTTCAGCCCCCGTCGGCTGGCCGGCCCGATTGTGGACAAAGAATTACGGGTCATGGCCCGGCGGAAACGCAGCTATCTGGTCCGTTTTGTGTATCTGGTCGTGATGCTGCTGGTTGTTGCTGTACCGTGGGCGCAAATGATGCGAGGCGGCAGTTCCAATACGGCCTGGCGCATCTCACAAATGTCGCAGATAGGCATCACACTGACGCTGATATTGACCTGGATGCAGTTTCTGTCGGCCCAACTGCTGGCAGTGGTTTTTTTGAGCAGTGCCATCAGTGATGAAATCTATCATAAAACACTCGGCGTGCTGATGACCACGCCGATTACGGGATTTCAAATTGTTTTCGGCAAGCTGGTCAGCCGCCTGCTGTCGCTGATGATTTTAATCGGATTGTCCCTGCCGGTGCTGGGACTGATCAGCCTGCTGGGCGGTGTACCGTGGGGCTATGTCATCAGCAGTTTCTGCATTACGCTGACAGCGGCTCTTTTTGCCGGCACGCTGAGCTTGTTTATCTCTATCTTCCAGAAACGGGCCTACAGTGTCATCGTGCAAACTATCCTGGCGATGATTATCTGGTATCTCGGTGTTCCAGTGCTGCTGGGCTGGCTGAGCAGCTGGAGATTTTTCATGGACTCCCAGTTGAATCAGAAATTCCTGATATTCCTGTCCTTCTCAAATCCGTATGTGGGATTTGCCCTGAATCAGTCGTCCGCCATGCCGGTTGGATTCCATGTCCCGATGTTCTGGCCGTGGCATTGCGGGATTGTCCTGGCTGAATCCATCCTGATTTTGCTGCTGGCGGCTAAAATTGTACGTCGTGTGGCCCTGGCCCAGATTGGCGGACAGGTGGACCGGCCTGTTCTGGCCGGGTTGTGGAAGTTCAGAAAACAGCCGGCTTTTGAACCCGAGTCCGATGTGAAATTGCGATCCGTCACCGGCCAGCCTGTCTTCTGGAAGGAAACCCGCGAACCCTGGCTTCAGGGCCGTCGGCGAATCAAGACGATTATTACGGCGATCATTGCGGCCGCAATTCTGGTGGCTTCGTATGGGATCGGGATCAAGGAGCGGTATCTGGACGAAGATTATACGCAAATTATTTATGGTATCGTCCTGTTTCTGGTGGGTATTGTGGAGACAATATTGTTATCTGCAACGATGATTACGACAGAGCGTGAAGCACAAAGCTGGCCGATTTTGATGGCAACCCCGCTGACGGCAGGACAGGTTCTGTTTGGCAAGGCCGCCGGCGTGGTTCGCAAAAGTATCCCGGCTTGGTTTCTGCTGGCGGCACACCTGCTGATTTTTACGCTGGTTGGATATCTGCATCCGGCGGTTGCGCTGCACCTGGTTATCATTGCAGCGGGTATTGGATTTTTTACACTGGGCTCGGGACTGTTTTTCAGCAGTATGTGCCGGAAAACGACCACCGCCGTGATGGCCAATGTGGGGCTTGCAGGGGGGCTGTGGCTGGGTATCCCGATCTTTGCCGGATTGACCGGCGAGGGGGATTTGATTGAACTGGTCTTCGCCTTCCATCCGATTGCGCATGTGGGCATTGCCCTGGCCGGCGGAGGCGGGGAGGTTCATGCGGCCCGCTCCTTTGCATCGCTGAATTATGACTGGCCGCCGATGGCCCAGGTGGATTGGTCGGGCTTTATGGCAACGACAATCGTGATAGCGATTACATCGCTGGTGTATGCCTGTGCGGGACTGGGTTTTTATAAAATGACAAAACAAACATTGCGTGACAATATTTTTGGCTGATGAAACAAGTACTGAATAAAACCATTGAAATCGTTCTAAAATTAATCAACCCCGTACGGCTGATTGGTCCTGTCTTTGATAAGGAAATGCGCGTCTCCAGCCGTCGCAAACGAACCTATGTGCTGCGTTCTCTGTACCTGCTGCTGCTGCTTTTATTTATAGTCCTGATATGGATGGAGGTAATTGATAGAAAGAGTTATGCAAACCCCATCTATCAGGTATCGCGGATGTCGGAGGCCGGGCTGATTATTTCAACCCTGATTGTCTGGTTTCAGTTTGTCGCTGCTCAGATTGTCCTGGGCATCTCGCTGAGCACCGCCATCAGCGACGAAATATACAGCCGCACGCTCGGGGTCATGATGACCACACCGATTACCAGTGTGCAGATTGTGCTGGGTAAATTGTTCAGCAAGTTTTTAATTGTGCTGCAGCTTGTCCTGATTTCTGTTCCGATGCTGGCGATTGTCCGTATCTTTGGCGGCATTCCCTGGATGTATATTCTGAGCAGCCTGTATTTGACGATTACCACGGCACTGGTGGTCGGCTCGATTGGCCTGCTGTGGTCCATCTTCTGCCGGCGTGCCTATGTGTCTATTATTGCGATGGTTCTTACGGTCGCGACGATATTCGGCCTGTCTGCCCTGTTTTTTATTATTATGATTGAGATTTTTGATTTAGACAGAACGCTGGGAGAGCCGTTTATCTTTAACTTTTTTTATGCAACCAATCCTTATGCGACCTATATTTTCAATAGCATTCATTATATCGAGCCGGGAGGCATTGGCCAGCGAATCGTGCATCACTGGGTTTTAAATGGAATCGTCATGCTCTGCCTGGCCGGGGTATTGCTGTGCCTGGCCTTTATCCTGGTTCGCAGGGCTGCCCTGGCCCAGATTGCCGGAGACCGAGCGGCACGATCCGAGGCAAAACAGAGGCGCAGCCGTCCGCCGCGGGAGATTCCGCTTCGCACGGTGTCCGGCAATCCGGTCCTGTGGAAAGAATGCAGTGCACCCCTGCTGGGTAGGCGGAAAAAATGGATGTTTAGCCTTATTCTTGCCGGGCTGGCTCTTGTTTTATTGAGTTATATCCTGCTGGGGCATATGTCGTTTAAGCCGCTCAAGGAAGAAGAAACACACCTGTTTTATCTCTGTGTATTTCTCGGCCTGGGTATGCTGTTTACCTTGATTATCCCCGCTACGACCATCAGCTCGGAAAAAGAAAGCAATAGCTGGATTATTTTACTGACATCTCCCCTGACAGAGCGGCAGGTTGTCTGGTCTAAATTTATCGGCAGCATCCGGCGATGTCTGCCTGCCTGGTTGTTTTTATTCTTGCATCTGCTGCTGTTTGTGTCGATAGGAACGATCCACCCTGTTTCACTGCTTCAGATTACGATGCTTTGTATCGGAATTGTTGCGTTTTTAACCGGGACGGGCATCTATTTTAGCCACCGTTTCCGACATACGACAACGGCGGTCATCTGGAACATATCCTTTGCGGCGGTTATTTGGTTGTTAATACCGTTTGTCAGCGTGTTATTGTTTAATATTATGCGGTTACATGGGGCAGAAGAACTGGCTGAAATCTATATGGACGCCAATCCGTTTGTCCAGGGAGTTGCAGTAATAGAGGCCACGATTCACAGTGGGTGGGAACCTGAGCCTTTGAATTATAATTGGATAAATTCGGGCAAGTCAACGGTCTGGACATCCAGCGTCTGGATGTTTGTTGTGATGCTCGGCTATCTCCTTGTCGGCTGGGCTTTTGTCTGGTGGACGTGCCGACGATTGAGAAAACGAATCCTATGATATGGATGAGTTATCACCCATAAACGATATAGTCTATGCGATAAAGTTTTTGTGTGATTCTTATTCCGGAGTTGCAGGAACTTTTTTAACGAAAGCCCTCCTTTTTACCCGATAAAAGAAGCAGACTATTTTCTTTATATTAACATTTATAGACCCGGAATTAATAAAATAGTGGGGGCGGGCTTTCGCTTGACAGGGATTCCTTTTCTGCGATACTTACGGAACTCTGCAATAATATTGGATTTATGACTAAGAAAATCGCCATTTTGGGTTCAACCGGCTCGATTGGACAAAGTGCCTTGAGTGTAATCGAGGCTCTTGGTCCGGAATACGAAGTCTTTGCGCTGACAGCACATAGTAAAGTCGAAATACTGGCCGAGCAGGTCAGTCGATTTCGTCCTGCTGTTGCTGCGCTGACGAACTCAACCAGCACCGCCGGAGTAGAGTACCTGAAAAATCGATTTTCGGGTACCATTCTGACCGGCGCTCAGGCTTTGGTTGATATTGCTGGAATGCCTGAGGTTGATATTATATTGTTTGGTGTGGTTGGTGCCGCGGGGTTGCCTGCGGTGATGGCAGCAGCACAGGCCGGAAAAGTCTTGGCAATTGCCAATAAAGAGCCGTTAGTCATTGCCGGGCAGATACTTATGGAAACAGCTCGCCGGCATGGCGCAACGATTCTCCCTGTGGATAGTGAGCATTCGGCCATTTTCCAATCGCTTCAGTCTGGAAAAGCCAGCGAGGTCAAAAAGATTATTTTAACAGCTTCCGGCGGTCCTTTCCGCAAAGCAACAGCAGAAACCTTTGCCAACGCCACCAAAGAACAGGCACTGGCACACCCGACATGGGCGATGGGGCCAAAGATTACTATTGATTCAGCGACTATGATGAACAAAGCCCTGGAGGTCATCGAGGCTGTACGTCTGTTTGAAACACCGCCGGAAAAGGTGGACGTACTGGTCCACCCGGAGTCCATTGTTCATTCCATGGTGGAATATGTCGATGGCTCGGTCATAGCACAACTCGGTACTCCGGATATGAAAACTCCGATTCAGTATGCATTGACCTATCCAAAACGTGTTCCGGGAATTGCCAAAGGATTGGATTTAGCGCATTTGGGCAGATTGACCTTTGAATTACCCAATCGGTCGATTTTCCGTTCGCTGGATATGGGATTTGAGGCAGCCCGTGTCGGGGGATCGGCTCCCGCGGTATTTAATGCCGCCAATGAAGCGGCGGTGGAGCAGTTTTTATCGGGCCGGATGCGGCTTGGGACCATTCTTGAGTTAGTCGAACATTGCCTGCAGGTTCATACCGTCAGGCAGGGACTGGGGCTTGAAGAGCTGATCGATGTGGATCGGTGGGCGCGAGCTGAAGTGGAACAGGTATTGAAAAACCGCCGGCAACTGATGGTATAACCTCAGAGAAGGCATATATTTGGAGAAATTAGCATGACGGAACAAAAACCAACACAGAACCAGAATCAACCCGTCCAGAAAAGTCAAATGGACAAGATTTTTAATGTTTTTCTGGTTCTGATTATTGTTGCAGGCATCCTGTATCTTGTGATGCAGCATCCGGCGATGACCTGGAAAATTCTTCTGGTGCTGGTGGGTTTTGGTGCTGTGGTGATGATTCATGAACTGGGCCACTTTTTGATGGCCAAGTTTTGCGGCATCAAAGTCGAGATGTTTTCTATCGGCTTTCCGCCCATTCTGCTGGGCATCCGAAAAACAAAGAAAGGCTTCCGTTTTCGCCTGCTGCCTCAGTCCGGATCGACTGAAACTCTGGAAGAAGGAGATTCCGATACGGAATATTGCATTGGAGCGGTGCCATTTGGAGGCTTTGTGAAAATGCTGGGGCAGTCCGACTCCGGGCCGGTGGAAAAATCCGACGATCCAAGATCTTTTCTGAACAAACCCATCTGGCAGCGGATTGTCGTGGTGGCCGGCGGTGTCGCATTTAATGCCATTGGCGCCATGATTTTATTTATGGCCTTATTCCTGCATGGTTTAGAGTTGATGCCGGCCGTTGTGGGCAACGTCATTCCCGGTTCCCCGGCTGATGTGGCCGGACTCAAGGCAGGGGATCGTATCGTTGAAATCGAGGATGAAAAATTTATTGATTTTACAACGGTCATTCTTTCTGCGGCTTTGTCGGATAAGGACCGTGGTGTCAAAATCAAGGTTGATCGAGCCGGCAGTCCCGAATTTGAAGCCCAGCTTGTCGCGGCCAAGATGGTTAACGATACCACCGGCATTCGAGCTTTCGGAATTGGTCAGCCGACGACATTGACCATCAGCCCCGAGATCAAAGATCCGGAAGATATTGACTATTTATATAAACAATCGGGATTTCGTCCCGGCGACACGATTACCGCGATTAATGGAAAACCGCTTACCAAGGCATGGCAGTTCGACCAGCAGATTGCTTCGTCGTTAAATCCCAAGGTTGTATTTACGGTATCCCGAACATATCCGGCCGGAAGTACCCCCACGACAGCGGAGGTCGAAATGTCGTTATTGTGCGGCCCTCTGCTGCCCAATTTTCAGAACGAGTTTGATCTGGCCCATATTTACTCCATGGTGCCTCGTTTGAAAGTCAAGGACGTTTTATACGAGACCGGCAAAGGCGGGCTGCAGAAAGGTGATATTGTTCTCAAGATTGCCGATATTGAAAATCCCACCTACAAAGACCTCCGCGACAAGACAACTGCTTATAAGGATAAAGACCTCGAAATGGTTGTCCTGCGTAGGAATGCCGAGGGGCAGGAAGTCACGGAATCACTGAAGCTGCAGCCGAAGGCCCGTCCTGGGGATAATGGTCGTGCTACTCTGGGGATTCAGGTGGAACTGGATATGGAACATGCCGTAGTGGCACAGACTATTTACTCATCGACTGGTCCGGGTGCCCTGGGCATTCCCTCGGGAGCAGCCATTACAGCGGTGGATGGGCAGCCGGTACAAAGTTTTTATGATGTAATCGCATTGATTCGCAAGAACAGCGGACAGCATATCAGTATTGATTATCGTCTGGGCCAGGATGGCGGCGGCACCGGGCTGGATGTGCCGGAACAGGATGCAATGCATATGAGCTCCACACTGCGTGCGGCCGATGTCATGCAATTTGAGACATTGCGGGAAACGTTTAAGGCTTCCAATCCCGGCACAGCAATTGTCTGGGGTATCAAACGCACCAAACAGTATATCATGCAGTCGGTGATGACCTTGATTGGTTTATTTACCAAAACGGTGCCGGCATCGTCGCTTAGCGGCCCCGTGGGAATTGCTTCCATCAGTTACAGAATGGCCGGGCAGGGAATTCTGGACCTGCTGAATTTCCTGGGATTGGTCAGTTCGTGCCTTGTTGTCATGAACCTGCTGCCGCTGCCGATTGTCGATGGCGGCCTGATTGTTCTTCTGATTATTGAAAAGATTCGCGGTGTTCCCCTGGCCCAGAAAACCCAGGAAATCATCACCTGGATCGGGCTGATTTTATTGTTGAGTGTATTTCTGTGGGTGACCTATAATGACATCCTGCGCTGGGTCTTGCCCGGCAGATAAGTCGGCTGACAGGATATGAAAATCAGCGTTGTCATCGCGGCCTATAATGCAGCGGCAACCATCGAACGGACTGTGCGAAGTGTGCTGGCTCAGACGCGTCCGGCCGATGAAATTATTATCGTGGATGACGGTTCCGGGGATAATACGGCCCAGATCGCCGGACGGATTGACAACACTATCCGGGTCATTCGGCAGGCCAATACGGGCTCCAGTGTGGCTCGTAATACGGGAATTGAAGCAGCCACGGGTGACTGGATTGCGTTTCTGGACGCCGACGATGAATGGTTCCCGGACAAACTTCGATTGCAGGAAGCACTTTTACTGGCTAATCCAGATATAGTTTGGGTTTATTGCAATATGTATTCAGCATATTCAGAACGTATTTTTAAAAAGCCCATGCTTCCGCATCACACAGCAAATCATTGTATTTTTGATGATTATCTTATAGCCTATTCTTTTGGATATTTTGCAAGTACGATCACGTTATTAATAAAACGGGATGTGATATATCGCGCGGGTCTTTTTGTGCCGGGGATGAAACGGGGGCAGGATACCGATTTGTGGTTTAGAATCGCCTATCTTTATCCGCGCATCGGATACGTTTCAGCACCATTGGCGATCTATCACCGCGATACACCAAACAGCTCAACCAAGGTCAATATTCATTATCAGTTTATGATTGATCACATCGAGCGGCATATTCAACTGTCACAGCAGACGGGCAGAAAACAGGCCTATCTGGCCAGTGCCTCCAAAATGCTTCAGGATTGGATTCGTGAGCTTGTTGAGCAGCGGCAATTTGCCGAAGCAGAGGATTTGTTGACGCGATTTGAGCAGATTGTACCTGCACGATTCTGTCGGGAAACATTCTGGCGTATAAAACTGCCCTGGGCAGGCAGCCTGATCGATTTTTATCTGAAAAGCAAAGACTGCCTGAAGACAATCGGCCGCAGGAGAAGCCTGTAATGTTGATCAGCGTCATTATCCCGGCCTATAATGCGGCACCTTATCTTGAGCGTGCAATACACAGTGTCCTGGTTCAGACCCGCCCGGCCGATGAGATTATCGTTGTGGATGATGGCTCGACTGACAATACGATTGAAATTACCGCTCGATTTGGCGGTAAACTGAAATTAATTCGTCAGGCTAATGCCGGTGTCAGTGCCGCCCGTAATACGGGAATCCGCGCAGCCAAAGGCGACTGGATAGCATTTCTGGATGCGGATGATGAATGGCTTCCGAACCGGCTCCGTTTGCAATGCGAGCTGCTTGAGCAGCAGAAGGATTTGAACTGGGTGACAGGCAATTTTCTGTATTGCCGCTGCAGTCAGGGGCATAAGACTTATCCGGCGTTGTCGGACGAAAAGCAGTCTGACATAATCAGGCTGCTGGGTCCGACGCAAACCTTTGACTCTTTTTTTCAGGCGTATGCCCTGCAGGCCTCCGGCCACATCGATGCTGTATTAGCCCGCAAGGATAAACTGCTTGCGGCAGGGCTGTTTACGGAAGGCCAGAAAATTATCGAGGATGAAGATATGTGGCTGAAGCTGAGCTGTATGGGATTGCGGCTCGGTTTTATTCCCGAACCGATAGCGGTGTATCATGTCCAGGTGCCTGATAGTGCCATGCAAAACATCCCCGATTCAAACGATGTTGAGGCTTTTTTGGAACGGCATTTGGATCTGGCGAAAAAAGCAGGCTGTCCAGAGGGCTATGATTATTGCCTGAAAACCATTTTGGGATACTGGATATCCAGGCTGTTGATGGCAGGCAAAACCAGGCCAGCCAGGCGATTGTTACGGAAGTATGGTTTTTTGCTTGGATTTTATTGCACGGCGACATCATATATCGGCTCATTTTGTCCGCCGCTGTGGCAATGGAATGAAAAACGAAAACATCCAGATCGGGAGAGCTAATGGCATCCGTTGACATTGTCATCCCGCTCTATAATAAACAGGCAACGATTGAACAGGCCGTTCGTTCGGTTCAATCCCAGACGGTGACCGACTGGCGCCTGATTGTGGTGGATGATGGATCAACCGACGGCAGTACCGATGTTGTCCGGCGATTGCAGGGTCAGGATCCGCGAATTGAATTGATCCAGCAGCCCAACTCCGGCCCCGGGACGGCGCGGAATACCGGCATTCGAGCAGCTACGGCGGACTATGTCGCGTTTCTGGATGCCGATGACCTGTGGTATCCTGAACATCTAAAGACCGCCCTGGAGGCGATCACGCAAAATGAGGCTGCCATGGTGGGAACCATGTATTATCAGTGGCCCCGACAGGTCAGCAGCCAGGCTCAATGGCTCCAAAGAGGAATCCAGCCCGGCATATACACGCTCCATGGTGATGAAAACCCCGAATGGGTTGAGGCATTTATTGTCCTGTTTCATGTGAATACGACATTGATCAAAACTGACATTGCCCGCAGATACGGCTTTTACGAGGCAGGCTGTAAATACGGAGAAGATTTAATATTTTTCGCCAAAGTCATTTTTAATACCGCGTTTATGCTGGTTGGCGGCCAGCCGACCGCCCAGTATAATCGACAACACAGCGAATTGACCGGACATTATGCCTTTGCTTTGCCTCCAATGCTTGTTAACCCGGAGATTCTGCTGGCAGACTGTCCGCCGGAAAAGAAAAATCTGGCCCGACGTGTTCTGGCCCGTTTAGCTCTGCGGACAGCCTATCACAAGGCCAGAAATGGGTATAAAGAGGATGCCCTGAAACTGATTCAATTACATCCGTTAATGAAAGAATTCGCGCCGGCCTGGCGTCAATGTCACTGGGCCGTGCGTTTGAGCTGGATATTGCCGTATTGGGTTCGTTTCAAATGCTGGCTTGAACCCAAAGTGCGGTCGATTATCAAATAACAGGATACTGAACTATCGATGATTCAATGAGATCAGCAGTCTCAACGATGGAAAACATGTTTCACATTACAGTTGTGATTCCGGCTTACAATGCAGCCAGTCATATTGAACGGGCGATACGCAGCGTGCTGGCTCAGACGTACCCGGCCGATGAAGTCATTGTCGTCAATGACGGCTCGACCGACACTACATCCGAGAAGGTGCGACAATTTGGCGACCGGGTCACGCTGATTGAACAGGCTAATGCCGGTGTCAGCGCCGCTCGAAATGCCGGTATTCATGCTGCTTCAGGCGAATGGATAGCATTTCTCGATGCCGATGATGAATGGCTGCCGAAT
>CAZKAI010000047.1:28885-31998 GCA_964550565.1 uncultured Pirellulales bacterium | reverse complement strand
GCCCCTTCCGGCGCGCTGGGGGGACTGGCAGCTTTGGGGCGACATGGGCGATGGAACCTATCGCAATCCCGTCTTGCCGTCGGATTACAGCGACCTGGACTGTATCCGGGTGGGTCAGGATTATTATGCAATCTCCTCCACCATGCAGTTTTGTCCGGGCATGATCGTCCTGCATTCCAGGGATTTGGTCAACTGGCGCATCCTGGGGCACGTCGCTGACGATGTGACACAAATCGGGTCGGAGATGAATTGGAATCGCATGAACCGTTACGGGCGGGGCGTCTGGGCCGGTGCGATTCGCTTTCATAAGGGACTGTTTTGGGTCTATTTCGGCACGCCGGACGAAGGGTATTTCATGAGCACGGCGGCAAACCCCGCCGGACCGTGGGAACCGCTGCACTGTGTGATGAATCAGGCCGGATGGGATGATTGCTGCCCATTCTGGGATAATGACGGGCAGGGATATTTCGTCGGCACACACTTCGCCGACAATTACAAAACCTATATCTGGAAAATGAGCCCCGATGGCCGCAGGCTGATCGAGGAGTCGCGGACGCTGATCAATGAAGGGGCCGGCCGCGAAGCCAGCAAACTCTACAAGATCAACGGCTGGTACTATCATTTCTTCAGCGAAGTCATGCATGGAACGCGGGTGGTGATGATGCAGCGCTCGCGTGCCATCCTGGGGCCTTATCTGGAACGACGGCAGTTGACCGATGCCAATCGGGAATGGAAGGAGCCTAACCAGGGCGGTCTTGTCCAGGCCGAATCCGGCGACTGGTATTTTCTCACGCATCACGGTTCTGGCGACTGGGAAGGCCGCTGCATGAGCCTGCTGCCGGTGACCTGGGTCGATGGCTGGCCGATTATGGGCGAGACCACCCTCGACGGAAAGCCCGGGAAAATGACGCTGGCCGGCACAAAACCCGTACAGGGACAGGAGGAGACGACTCCGCAAAGCAGTGATGATTTCGACAAGCTGGCCCTGGGTCCGCAATGGGAATGGAACCATCAGCCTCGCATGGACAAATGGTCGCTTGGTGAACGGCCCGGATTTTTGCGTCTGAAGGCCTTCAAGCCGCTGCGGCCGGATGATCTGATGACGGCCGGAAATACACTGACCCAGCGTTCCTTTCGGTCGCGCGAGAATAATGTTACTGCAAAGTTGGATTTATCCGGCATGGTGGATGGTCAGAAAGCGGGACTCTGTCATTTTGCACAAAACCACTCGGCACTCGGTGTCGTGCAGCATGGTATTGTTCGCAGGATCGAGTTTCGCGAAAACGGCAAATTGACCGAAGGCCCGGAAATCAAGACTAATCATGTCTGGCTCAAGTCATCCTGGGGGCTGGATGGTAAAAGCCAGTATGCCTATAGTCTCAATGGTCGAGATTTTATTCCCTTCGGCAGCGTCTATCAGCTTTCGTGGGGCTATTACAGGGGCGATCGCATCGGACTTTTCTGTTTCAATATCGGGCAAAACGCCGGATTCGTGGATATCGATTTTCTGGATTATGACTATCAACAATAAAGGGCTGGCCACGGCCGAAATCATGAGCATGGAACGCAAAACAAATAGACAGGTTACGCCAAAACGCCTTGTATTTTGCCGTAAGTCGGTTACAATAGGGACTTTATGTGAACTTGCAGGGAACCCTATAACATATTTCAGGAAAATGACTTATGGCGAAATTGAACAAGCTTGACGACATCGTGGCCTTGTGTAAACGGCGTGGATTCATCTACCAATCCAGTGAAATTTACGGGGGATTGGCCAGTTGCTACGACTACGGCCCGCTGGGTGCGGAGCTGAAGCGCAACGTCCGCAACGCCTGGTGGAAGGCCGTCGTCCAGATGCGTGACGACATTGTCGGTCTGGATTGTTCGATCCTGATGCACCCGATGGTCTGGAAGGCTTCGGGACACGCCGACAAGTTCGCCGACCTGGTGACCGTGTGCAAAAAATGCAACACCCGCACCCGCGTTGACCACCTCAAGGAAAAAGACGGCAATCATGCCGAAGAGCATACCGAGCATGTCAATATCGAGACCGAACAGGACAAGACATTCAACCTGTCCAAAAAAGTCTGTCCGTCCTGCGGCACGGTCGGCCAGTTCGGCAACCCGATGGCCTTTAAGCTGATGTTCGAAACCCAGATGGGTGCCAATGTTGATGATACGATGACCCTATGGCTCCGGCCCGAAACCGCCCAGGGCATCTTCGCTAATTTCCGCAACGTGCTGGACAGCTCCCGCGTCAAGGTGCCGTTCGGTATCGCCCAGATCGGCAAGAGCTTCCGCAATGAAGTGACCACCAAGGCCTTTATCTTCCGCACCCGCGAGTTCGAACAGGCCGAGATCGAGTTCTTCTGCAAGCCCGGCACCGACGAGCAGTGGTACCATCACTGGAAAGAGTTCCGCTTCAACTGGTATCTGAATCTGGGGATGAATAAAGACAATCTCCGCTTCCGCGAACACGAAAAAGACGAGCTGGCCCACTATGCCAAGGCCTGCGTCGATGTCGAATATAAATTCCCCTTCGGCTCCGGCGACTGGCAGGAACTGGAAGGCATCGCCAACCGTCAGGATTTTGACCTGCGTCAGCACCAGCGCGGGATGCGAACCATGAATGCCTGGTATGAGACGCGGGATGTGACCAAGCTGCAATTGAAGGACGAGTCGGAAGACTGGGTCAAGGGGCCGCTGTCATATTTTGACGACGAGACCAAAGAACGCTACGTGCCGTATGTCATCGAGCCATCGGCGGGCATTGATCGAAGCTGCCTGGCGTTTCTGGTGGATGCGTATGATGAGGATGAAATCAACGGCGAACCGCGCAGTGTCCTGCGATTCCACCCGGCCCTGGCCCCGGTTAAGGCTGCCATCTTCCCGCTGGTCAAAAAAGACGGGATGCCGGAAATTGCCCATAAGATTTACGATGAATTGAAGCCGTGCTTTTCGACCTTCTACGATGAGAAAGGTGCCATCGGCCGCCGCTATCGCCGTCAGGATGAGGCCGGCACGCCGTACTGCATCACCGTCGATGGCCAGAGCAAGGAAGACAATACCGTCACCGTCCGTGAACGCGACAGCCTGACCCAGGAACGCATCAA
>CAZKAI010000047.1:26056-28785 GCA_964550565.1 uncultured Pirellulales bacterium | reverse complement strand
CAAGGCGGCTTCTAAAGAAACTCTTGATTCAGAACGGAACGTTATGATTTGCGATAAACTGGATAACGCGGAAATGTACTATGGGATGGGGCAGCGGATTGCACAGGGCCTGGCTCTGCTCAAAGACCCGGCGGTGCTGGCTTCGGCGCCGGGACGCTATGAGGTCGATGGCGAGAACCTGTATTTTTCGGTGGATGAGTATGACTCAAAGCCCGAGGCCCAGGGCAGGTTCGAATCCCATCGCAAGTATGTTGATATTCAGTATATCGTGTCGGGCCGGGAGTGGATCGGCGTGCGGGAGCTGGAAGGCCTCAAGACCGAGACGCCGTATGATATAACGAAAGATATCGAGTTCTATGATCGTGCTGAGCCGATGACCCGTCTGGATATGGAGGCCGGGATGTTTGCGATTCTGTGGCCGCACGATGCTCACATGCCATGTCGGATGTTCGACAAGCCAGAACGGGTCAAGAAAATCGTCGTCAAAGTACGCGTGGAGTAATAACAGTTTTTGGGCAGAAGGGGCGGGGACTGATTGGAGGAAAAAGATTATCGGCGCCAGCCGGCTTTGCGGACCATCAGCGGCGGCATCTGGTGAGGCTGGACTTTACTCATATCCTTGCGGACGCAACTTCGCGTGTTGGGGTACAGATGGACGGTGTCGCTGTCCAGCAGCCGCTTGATCTTCAGTTTTTTGAGCCAATCCAATACGATCATTTTATCCCTTGGTCATAACATCACCCGACATGTCCTGTATCGGTCAGGGAAAATACGGACTTAACCAGACAGTGCTTTCACTTTTCCGGAAGCGGGGTTATAATCCTGGAAATCCCCTACGGGAGTCGTCCGGAGGGCAAATAGGATGTGAAACCTGTTCATTATAGGACCAGCTATGATACCGATTAATCGTGAAAGTAAAACAAGTGTTCACTTTGGCATGAATTTTGTGATTGCCGGGACGTGGGGCCACGAAAAAGGGGCGTTATTGAATTTCCAAAAGGGTTTGCTGGATGCGGGACTCGAGTTCTCGCAGACCGGAACCCGGCCGACGGGTTTTACGCTGGTTCGCACTGAGCCGTCGCCTTTGCAGATAACACTGGAGACGACCAATCCGCAGATACATACCTTACAAATTATATCCGGTAATCCGCAATATGATTTGGAGATGTTTGGTCGGGATGTGGAAGCCGTGACCGGTGCCTATCAGAAGACCTGGCCGATGCCGCAATATCAGATTTTGAACACAAGCGGCTGCATTCGGCATTTATACAGTGCTAAAGTCCACGCATTTCAGTACTTATGGGAGCAGCGGCTGGGACAGGCTCCGCAGGATTTCCAGATGCTGGGCAACCGGCCTGTCGCGGGGGGCGGGTTACGGCTGCTGATTCCGCCGCATCAGCAGGCAGGCGGCGAGCCGACCAGTATCGAAATCCGGATCGAGTCGTTCATGCGGGAGACGCAGAAGCTGTTTGTGGAGACGGTGTTTACCTGGCCCAGGCCGCGGGTGGTGGTCGAGCAGGCCGGCTTTGAGAGTCTGGCCCGGCTGAGTGAGATTGAGTCATTTGCGGCCAATGAGGTCTGGAATTTTATAGCCAGACAAACTCCGCAATCTTAGTGCGAAGCGGTTCATCTATTGTTTGTTTTAAACAAGTGAAGATTTGCTATGAGCAATAGACTTTCATTCTCATTATTTGTGGGATTATTGTTGTTATTGCCTGTTCAGGCCGCAACGGTGGCGTATTGGCGGTTTGAAGAAGGCCCCGCCAATGCCAAAACCCGGCACACCATCTCGGATGGGATTTACGATTTGGCGGTTACGGATTCCTCCGGCAGCGGCAACCATCTGTCGGCCTGGTCTGCGGCAAATGAATATGCCTGCATCTACCGTACCCAGGTGCAAACGTCCACAGTTCCGCTGACTGGAGATGTAAATCATTTCAGCCTGCAAAACGTTGGTGCCCGGCCGGGGCTGTTTACCTCATCCGCCAATACCAATCCGAGTTATGATCTCCAAAGCTGGACGCCGCTGACCTGGACGATTGAGGCGAGTTTTTATACGACGGCCGGGTCAGGACATCGGGCGATTGTCGGCCGCGATGGTTATAATATTGCTGCCGGCAATACGGCATTAGCGCCGCTGTACTTTAAGATCAACACGGATAACCGGGCGGAGATTACCTTTGTCGATATGGATGGGAAGAGTCACGGGCTTTATTCCACTACCTTGATTGAAGCTAACCGCTGGTATCACATGGCCGCTGCCAGCGATGGACAGATGCTGCGGTTGTATCTGAATGGCAAGTTGGACGCAAGTCTGGATTTGGGGGACGGCAATCACGCCCTGAGCAAGGAGAATAATTCCCGAAGCTGGACGGTATTTCGCAGTATGTGGAATAACAGTTCCGCAGATTATTTTGCCGGTTATATTGACGAGGTGCGTATCAGCGATACCGTATTGCTGCCTCATCAGTTTCTGGCCAACCAGGGGGTTAACGTTGCACCTCTGCTTGTCGAAGTTAGTGAAGCGGGGCCCACATTTGCGGATGCCGCGGTAAAACTGCAAAGTCAGCCGGCTTCCGACGTTGTGATCACCATTAGCGAATCATCGACACCTTCGCAGGTAACAATTGATCCGACGGTGTTAACCTTTACGCGCCTTAACTGGCAGACACCGCAAACCCTCCGCATTACGGCGATTGACGACAGTGTAGTTGAAACCGGCAAGCAGC
>CAZKAI010000047.1:12388-25956 GCA_964550565.1 uncultured Pirellulales bacterium | reverse complement strand
CAAACCCTCCGCATTACGGCGATTGACGACAGTGTAGTTGAAACCGGCAAGCAGCATACCACGGTTGAATTCACTGTCAGCAGTGCCGATCCAATTTATCATGGCCTGTCAGCGGAGAAGATTGCAGTTATCATTCTTGAAAATGAATGCGGCCCGTGGAACTATCCTGTGGGCGATTTCAATCAGGATTGCTTCATCGACCTGCGGGATTTTGCGTTATTTTGCCGGGAATGGCTGGAATGTACAGATCCGGATATCAGCGGCTGCATCAATTTGAGATAAAAGCGAAAGCCGGGGCAAGAGATGAAACCTTATAACCAAACATATCACACTGACTCTTTTTCATTGCAGAGGCTGTCGTGCACTTCTGTCTGTGTATTTCAGATGAAAGAAACGATGTTTTTGTTGACGATTTTATGCATGCTAAGTTCTGCTGTGATGGCCGGCCGGCTTGCGTACTGGCGGTTTGAGCAGGGGCCCGCCGGTGCCCCGGTTCCCAAAACCGTGGGAGGATTTGTTTTTGAGCCCTCTATCCCGGATAGCTCGGGTAACGGTAATGAGTTGTCCGCCTGGGATAAATCCACAGGCGGGTATGTCTTTCGGTCTCAGGTAGCGTTTGGCACGGTGGCCTCGACCGGTGCAGCCAACCAGTTCAGTGTCAAAAATTCCGGCAGCACGCCCGGGATGTTTACGGATACCCGAGATCCGATCAACTCCATCACCCCCTTGGCGTTTACTATTGAAGCCACATTTAAACTGGAAAACGGACCACATCGCACTATCGTGGGGCGTGACAGCTATGGAACGGTTTCAGGCATCCCTGCCCTGGCGGCGCTGTACTTGGTGGCGACGCCGGACAATCGGCTTGCCATCCGGTTCTGTGATGTCAAGGGCTATTGGCACGAAGCGAATTCTGCTGCCGGCATCCTTACGTGTTTTAATTATTCGACCGATCCGGATGGTACGTCGGCGCCGTGGTATAGTACTGCGGCGGTCAGTGACGGTTTCACGTTGTCGCTGTATCTGTTCAATCACAATAATCCGCAGGTCGGGTATCAGTTGATTGCTCAAACGGATATGACGCTCAGCGGCAGCACCAACACCGCCCTGACGGCCGGGGCCGGTGACGGCAGCAACTGGGATGCGGGCAACTGGACGGTCGGTCGCGGCTTATTTGACGGCCAGCAGACAGACCGTGCCTGGGGTTATATTGATGAAGTGAGTATTTCCGACAATGCGCTCGTGCCCAGCCAGTTTCTGGCTTCATCGCCCTCGCCATGGCAAATGAAGCAGGGGGTCTTGATGACACCCTGGTCCGAAGTAATGAATCCGAACGCTGTTCTGCCGGACTATCCCAGGCCCCAGATGGTGCGAACCGACTGGCTGAACCTCAACGGAATTTGGCAATTTCAGCCCGGCAAGGCGGGGGATTCGATTCCCACGGCTCTGACGCTCAGCGGTAAAATTCTCGTGCCGTTTCCGGTAGAATCCCCCATTTCAGGGGTTATGCAGCACCATGAGCGACTCTGGTATCGTCGCCAGTTTGATGTGCCCGCCGGATGGAGCGGCAAACGTATCCTGCTGCATTTTGGTGCGGTGGACTGGGAGTCTGAGGTTTATATCAACGGCACTTCGGTTGGTGTGCACAAAGGCGGGTATGATGCTTTTTCGTATGATATTACGTCTCACGTAAAAGCCAGCGGTCCCCAGGAACTCATCGTACGGGTGTATGATCCGACGGACAGTCAGGCGATTGCCCTGGGCAAGCAGCGGAACAATCCCACCGGGGAGGTGTGGTTTGTTCCCAATACCGGCATCTGGCAGACGGTATGGCTGGAGCCGGTCAATCCGATCTATATGGAAAGCCTGAAATTAGTACCGGACATTGACCATCAACTGCTGAATGTGAATATCGGTATCACGAATCCGACAGGCGATTTGTCTGTGGAACTGACGGCGCGCAACGCCTCCGGACAAATCGCCGGTACAGCGGTTGGCCGGTCCGAAAGCAATATCGCTCTTTTGATACCCCAGTGTGTATTATGGCAGCCGGAGGATCCCTATTTATACAGCCTTGAAATTCGTCTGATGCAAAACGGCAGTGTCATCGACCGGATTGACAGCTACTTTGGGATGCGAAAAAGCGAGCTTCAGACGGTTGACGGTATCACCCGCATGACGCTCAATAATAAATTTATCTTCCAGATGGGGCCGCTGGACCATGGTTATTGGCCGGATGGTGTTTATACTGCACCTGCCGACGAGGCCTTAAAGTGGGATATTGAGCTGATGAAGAAGCTTGGATTTAACATGGTTCGCAAGCATGTCAAGATTGAGCCTGCACGCTGGTATTACTGGGCCGATAAACTCGGGCTGATGGTCTGGCAGGACATGCCCAGTATGCGGCACGATCTGCAATACGGTGAAATTGATTTGCCGGGTCGTGTGCAGTTTGAACAGGAACTTTCGCAGATGGTCCTTGAGCATTATAACAGCCCGTCGATTGTTCTCTGGGTGGTATTTAATGAGTCCTGGGGTCAGTTTGATACGCAGCGCGTTGTTAGTAATGTCATGCAGTTGGATCCGTCCCGGCTGGTTACCTGTGCCAGCGGATGGGATGATTACGATGTTGGCCATATTATTGATATGCATCATTATCCTGAACCGGCGGCCCCAGCTCCGACAGCAGCACGGGCTGCCGTCAATGGCGAATATGGCGGTATCGGGTATGTTATCCCGGGGCATATCTGGGGCCCTGTTCCCTGGCAGGGCTATGCCAGCGCCGAGCAGGTTTGTGCAGTGTATGAACGGTATGTATGCAGCCTGATGGATTTTAAGGAAAATCCCGGCCTGAGTGCGGCGATCTATACGGAAATTATCGACACAGAACTCGAGCTGGTGGGGTTTGCGACTTATGATCGCAAGGTTATCAAAGTCAATGAGGACCGACTGGCCCAAGCCAATACCCAATTTAACAATTCATACACAACCCTGATTCCCGCCTCGGAAATGGCCGGGCAAACCTGGAAATACACAACGGTTCAGCCGGCAGCAAGCTGGTACACGAAAGGATTTAACGATTTATCCTGGCCGCAGAGCCAGGGCGGTTTCGGCGTGGCTGGAGGGGCCCATAAATTTGTCCGAACGGCCTGGAATTCTTCCGATATCTGGCTGCGGAGGGAATTTACGCTGGGTGATCTCTCTGCTGAACAGTTGGAGCGATTGGTGTTAAAGATTCATCATGACGATGATGCGGAAGTCTATATCAACGGGATTCCAGCTCTGACCTTGCATAGTTATACCACGCGGTATTTACGTCTGCCGATGCTGGATTTGGCGAAGGCGTCACTGAAAACCAATCAAACCAATCTGATTGCCATCCATTGTCATCACAGTGGGGGCGGGCAATATATCGACGCTGGTATCGACCTGCGCGACAAGCCGGATAACTGTGGGCAGTGGGGATACTACCTGCAAGACCTGAATCGGGACTGTAAAGTCGATATCGATGATCTTGTGCTGTTGATGTCAAACTGGATGTCTGGGGTCGATTAATTTGTGACATTTTTTTATTTAGTTCGGCAGATTAGATAGTGTAGTATAAAGACATGTATTGTCTTGATATAAAAGAAATGCTTTTTTATTAGGATATCTAAGAATTTTGTCCAAATTTCCGGGTCATCTTGCCGTATTTACCAGAGGTTAGCATTTTGTAGCATAAATAATCCGGCAAAAAAGAGAAAATGGACAATAAAAACAATAAATTGTTTTTAAAGCTGCTCCTGGAGAACCAATCCAGGATTCATGCCTACATTTTGTCTTTGGTGCCTAATTATGCCGATGCGGATGATATTCTGCAGACGGTGTCGGAGCTGATGTGGTCGCGGTTTGACCAGTTTGAGCCGGGTACGAATTTTCTGGGTTGGGCGCTGCGGTATGCCCATTTTGAAATTCTGGCATTTCGAAAAAAGAAGGCAAAGCTCAAAGAAGTTGTTTTTGATACCCCCATCTTTGAGCAGATGCTCCCGATTCTGGAAGACCAGATGCATACCATGGATTTTCGCAACGGGGCGCTGGAAGACTGCCTGAGCAAGCTGGATCCCCGCAATCGCGAGATTATCAAGATGCGGTACAGTCAGGACCTGAGCCCGAAGGAAATCAGCGACCGGTTTGGCCTGACGATTCATGGCATCTATAAGCTTTTGAGCCGAGTGCAGGGCAAACTGCTGGAGTGTATTGAGCGTGCAGGTCGGAAGGAGAGTCTCACGCATGGATAAACAGATTCAATATCAGCTTGAGGATTTGCTGACACTGGCGGTGGAAGGCCAGATTAGCGAGCAGCAGACCCGTGAACTGAATGCGCTGATTGACCAGCATCCGGAGCGGATACGGTATGCGGTGCGGTACCTGCAGTTTGTGTCGCTGCTGAAGCGTTCGGAACGGGTGGCGGGAATGTCCCGCTCGTGGATTCCGGAGGATGACTCGCAGGAAGCCTATATGGAGTCGCTCAAGCAGATGGCCCGTGCGGAAATGGCCGCGCCGATTGTGGATACCCCTCCTGCGGAAGTCAATGAAAGCCTTGCTCCTATTCCGCTGCGTCGGGAATCGCTGCGGAACAGGATCAACAAGACCGCCATTTATACGGCCATTGCAGCCAGTGCGGCTCTGCTGATGCTGTTGTCCTATATTCATCTGATTCCGGTTCAGCGCAATGCGGGGCTGGGGTATTTGACCTCGTCGGTTCAGGCCGAGTGGGCCAGTGTCAACGGTCCGATTCAGCAGGATAAGGCCCTGTATCCTGGCCCGATGAAGCTGGTCAGGGGGCTTGCGGAAATTACGATGGATACCGGGGCGAAAATGATTGTGGAAGCGCCCGCAGAATTTGAGCTTGAAGCCAAAAGCCGCATTTATCTGAAATCCGGGCGGCTGGTGGTCAGCATTGAAAACAGCAATGAGGACCGCTTTGTGGTACGTACCCCGCAGGCGACGGTGGTTGATCTGGGGACGGAGTTCGGGGTGGAAATTGACGCCCAGGGCAATACGCAGGCTCATGTTTTTCAGGGCGAGGCGGAACTGCGCAGCGGTTCGGACCCGCTGAAATACAGTTCGGCCCTGTCGTTGAAGGTAGGGCAGGGAGGTCGCAGCGATGCGGCGGGGAATTTGAAGGCGGCCAAGCTGAATGACCGTGTCTTTGTCCGCAAGGGGCAGTTTGATACGGAAGTTCTGGCCGAGAAAGGCTCGCCGTATCATCGCTGGAAGGCGTATCACAATAAATTATATGCGGACCCCTCTCTGGTGGCGCATTATACCTTTGAAGAAGACGTTTCTAGTCCGGATATACTGCTGAATCGAGCACCTGCCACTGCGTCAGCTCTGGATGGTGTTTTCGGCACAGAGGGCCGAAAGCCGACCTGGGTGCAGGGGCGTCTGTCGGACAAGACGGCGATTCGCTTTGAACGCGGCAAAGAACAGACGATTGTCATTCCGGCGGATCCGGCCTTGTCCCTGAATGGCCCGGTGACGGTCAGTTCGTGGGTGTATTATCCCAATCCTGCCCAAATGGGCGGGCATCTGATTTCATGCCGGCAGGATTATCATGTCAATTTCCAGTTTTCGATTTTTGACGACAAGTATTCAATTTCCGGGCAGCGCAATCAGTTTGAACTGCTCCGGTTTAATTCCAAATCCGACCGGGGCTGCTACAGCCGTGCATTTGTTCAACAGGCCGGTATGTGGTATCACTTTGTGATGACGCATGATACCAGAACCGTCGCTTTTTATGTCAACGGCGAGTTGTTTGAAAGCAAGCCCTATACCACCGCAATTACCGAGCAGCCGACCGAAGTGATTCTGGGGGCGCTGAAGGTGGATGGCAAATTTATCTTACGGGAAGGGGATTTTGACGGAATTGTGGATGAACTGATGGTGTTTAATCGAAGCCTTGCAGCGGCGGAAATCCGGCGATTGTATGAGGCCGGGCAGCCGGATGCGAGCCTGATTCCGTAGATAGCATTCTATCGGGTGATGAAAACGTAAATGTAACGTTTAACCTTTTATTACTTTCGGAGGAAAAAAGATGAAAAGAACAATGTGGACTGTAATAAGTGTGGTATTGGCGATTGGGTCAATGGCGACAGCGACGCTGGTGGACAACTTTGACGGCTACACCGCAGGTCAGATTGATGCTGTGACCGGCGGGGCATGGGTGTCAACGTCGAATAACGCTACCCCGGCGCCTGTTTCGACCATGGTGATTGCGGCAGATCCGTCCAATGCCGCAAACCAGGTTCTGTCGGCTCGTCCGACAGGCGGGCAGAGCGGCCTGTATGGTGTGCTGTCGGGCAGTGAAATCATCGCCGACAACACCACCAAGACAATGTCGCTGAAGTTTATGGTGACCACCGCCACCTACGACACCTCATTTGGGCTGACGACCCTGGACACCCCGTATCAATTCGGCAACACGTTCAATGCCCAGTGTGCCCTGATCAACGGCACCTTCCGCGTCCGCAACGGCGGCTCCACATCCGGCAGCCTGTCGGCGATTACCGCTAATACGTGGTATTATGTGTGGGCAGTCATCAATAACACCACCAACACCTATGATGTGTATCTCAAGACAACGGCTTCGGATGCGACGGCCGGTGACCTGCTTGCCAATGATTTTGCGTTTCGCACCGGCTGTCCCGACGGCGACATCGATCGCTTCTTTGTGATGATGCAGAATACCAATGTGGATGTTTTGTTTGATGATATCCACATGCGGGATGGCGAACAGTTGACCTATATTCCGGAACCGGCGTCGATGCTGCTTCTGGGGCTGGGTGGCCTGGCGTTGTCGTTCCGCAAGCGGTAAGCACCGGCGGCAGAAGCGAATGTTCCCTTGCATGAAATTAAATGTTTCAGGAGCAGGCCGCCATTTATCAAGAGGGTGGCGGCCTGTTTTTCAGGATGGAATAAAAAGACAGTGCCGGATTCGGCTTTTCATAACAGAGACCATGTTCGGACATTATCAATCGAATATATCGAGACCATTTAACAGAAAGGAACGAGTATGAAAAAAGCAATCGTTATGATGATCCTATGCATCCTGGCGGGTCTGTCTGCGGCTGCGGTCGTCAAGGTGGATGATTTTAGCGGCTATACCGCGGGGGCGGTCGATACCGTAACGACCGCCTGGAAAGGCGTCAATTCTGTGATTGAAGCCGATCCCGCCGATGCTGCGAACCAGGTGCTCCGAGGTACCCAGATCGGCGGACAGAGCTCAACGTATTGTATTCTGAGTCCTGATGCTTCCATCGCGGAAGGTCAGACCAAGACACTGTTTTTTCGATTCCGTGTCAATTCCAATACGACCGACACTGCGATGGGAATGACCAATATTGATGCCCCCAATATCAATGATGGGCAATGGGGCATTTTTGGTCCGGATTTCCGACTTACGAATGGAAAACTGGATGTACGACATGCCAATACCTGGTACACGGATACAGGCATTACCCTCAATGTCGGTGAAACTCAGCCCTGGTACAATCTGTGGGTGGTGATCACCAATGCCGTGGGCGCAAGCCAGGCGACCGATGTGTTTAAATTGTATATCCATCAAAATGGCACCACGGCCGCTACCGAAGCCAATCGGGTGACCGTGTCCGGCGGAACCATTAATACCTTCGGATTCCGTGTTGCCGTAGCCGATACCCTGGACCGTTTTCTGTGGGGGCGGCAAGGCGGTGGGGATGCGACGGATATTCGTCGGGTCTGGATCGATGATATGTATATGATGGATGGCGAAAATTTAACCAATCCTGTGGGGGTCTATGGAGCCCATAATCCAACCCCGGCCAATGGAGCGGTCAACGTGGCGCTGGGCCAGACCCTCTCGTGGAATGTGGGCGTGAATCCGGCGGATCCGACTTCGCCCAATCCTGATATTACCCAACATTATCTGTATTTTGTGGAACAAAATGAGCCTAACTTCATCGGCACCAATCCAATTGTGGTGCCTCGCAGCGGGGGGGCTTTCGATACGGTCAATCCGCCGATTGCTCTCAAACGCGACAAGGCCTATTACTGGCGTGTGGATGAAAGCGTCAAGAATTCCGCTCCCAGTGATGTCAATACGATTACCGGTCCGATCTGGAAATTTGAGACGCTCAAGTCGGTCCCGGTGATTGATGTTCAGCCCAAAGATACCGTCGCGGACCTGGGCGGTACAGCGGACATGACCCTTGTCGTAACCAGTGAAACACCGGCGCATTATTACTGGTACAAGACCCCCGACGCGGTTAACGATACTCCGAGTGATGATACGGCGGTAGGGATTGATACTGCGACCCTGACGATTGCTTCGGCAAGTGTCGCCAATGAAGGGTATTACTACTGCAAGGTCATCAATGCCAGCGGTGCCGACAAGGCAGTCTATTCTGCGGTGGCCAAGCTGGGTGTCAAGCGGCCGGTTGCACACTGGATGCTGGATAGCGACGCCCAGAACTGGGACGGTACGTATTATCTGGATCGCAGCGGGGAAGGGCATCCCGCCGACCCGAACGGAACGCCGGCCTTTGTGGCGGGTGCGGACGGTACCGGCAATGGTGCGGTGACGATTGATGTCAATAACGGCTTTGGTGCTTCGGGGACATGGAATCCCTCGCAGTACACCGGGCAGTTTACGATTTCGCTGTGGGCCAAGTGGGCCGGGCAGACCGCTCCGACGACCTGGCAGGGCCTGTTTTCCAAGGAAGTATCATACGGGGTGGATACGATGATGTATCAGTATGAAGTCAACAATGCTACACAGGCTGATAGCGTGGTGATACTGAAAAACGGCACGGGCAGCGGTGATATTTCGACTCCGGTTCTGCCGGTGGATGCCTGGGAGCATGTGACGATTGTCTTCAACGGAACAGCGGCGACGATTTACCGCAACGGCGTTGTGGCGGGTACCGGAAACTGGACCCCCGGCACCAAGACCGATGCTCCGGTCAATATCGGCGCTTCGGCCAATAACAATGGCGCGCTCAACTATATTTTCAATGGAGCCATGGATGATATACGGGTGTACAATTACGCCCTGAGTCAAACCCAGGTCATTGATGTGTATCATGGTATGAGCGGCAAGAGTGTCTGTATTGACAAGCCGACCTACGATTATAATGATGACTGCCTGGTGACCCTGGAAGATTTCATGACATTTTCAACGGAATGGCTGGATTGCGGTCTCTATCCGGATTGTCCGTAATTCCTAAGTTTTTCTGCGGCAGGCGGGGCGGTTGTCCGGCCTGCCGCTTTTTTTGTCCACACTATTTGATGGGGGATATATGGATTGCCCTACATACGTTCGGATCCTGTCGATGTCTGTTTTTGCTGTTCTGCTGGCCGCGTGGTGTCCGGCAGCGGTGCAGGTTCGTCCGGCGTCGGAGATGTCCGGCGAGGTGATCGACTGGATCAAGAAGGTGGCCGACTGGCAATTGACCCAAAGCACCTGGAACAGTTCGGTCAGTTGGGAACGGGGGGCACTGCACGCGGGATTGCTGGCCTGTTATGAGGCCACCAAAGACGAGACTTATCTGACTCAATGCCGGGAGTATGCCGCCAAATTCAACTGGCGGCTGGCGTCGAATTCCCACCATGCCGACAACAACGCGGTGGGGCAGGATTACATGGAATTATATTTTCTGGATACCCAGGACCCGGCCCGATATGCCCATTTCAAAAGTGTCAGCGATGCCCATATCGCGGTGTCACCGACATTTAAGTGCGATCTTTCCAGCGGCAGTGAAACGTGGTGGTGGTGTGATTCCCTGTTTATGGCGCCGCCCGGGCTGGTGCGGCTATCGCGGGCGCTGAACGATCCCGCCTATACGACGTTTATGCACCAGATGTGGAGCGAGACGCAAAGCTGCCTCTATGATACGGATGACCACTTGTTTTTTCGGGACATTAATTATCTGTATCCGGCTTACAGCTATAACGGCCAGAAGGTCTTCTGGTCTCGCGGCAACGGCTGGGTGATTGCCGGCACGGCGCGGGTGCTGCAATATCTGCCGTTGGACGATCCGCAGCGCGGCCGCTATACGACGCTGCTGCGGGAGATGTCGGCTAAGCTGGCGGCGATTCAACTGCCGGACGGCTACTGGCATTCAGACCTGCTCAGCTCCCAGCGGTATGATAATCCCGAAACCAGCGGGACGGGCTTTTTCACTTATGGGATCGCGTGGGGAATCAACAACGGCCTGCTGGATGATGCGGCGTACTGGCCCACCGTGGCGGCGGGCTGGGAGGCGCTGAAGGCGGCAGTGCAGCCCAACGGTCTGCTGGGCTGGGTTCAGCCAGTCGGAGCCGACCCCCGCAGCACCAGTGCCACGACGACCGATGTCTTCGGGGTGGGGGCATACCTGCTGGCAGGCTCGGAGGTACAGAAATATCTTCAGAGTCAGGATCCGGATTCAATAGAGTTTTTTGAATCGCATACAAGTGATGCTACGTTACAGGCGGCCTGGACCGATGGTAATACTAATGGCACAGGTGCCCGGGTGACGCTGGGCGATTACGGCGATAACTTTATGCTGCTGTCGTATCAGAATGAACAGGCACCGTACTATTCGCAGGTGGATTATCGCTTTGCGGCCCCCAGGGGCTTTACTGAAGGGGATAGTGATTATCTTTCGGTGCTGGTGCGGGGTAATGCTTCCAATGCCGCCGAAGTGATGTATGTCCGGCTGGAGGATGAGGCAGGCGGTTATTCTGTGCTGACGATGACAGATATGTCTGTGGTGCAGACGGCAGGCTGGATGGAATTGGGATTTCCGCTGGCGGATTTTGCGGGGGTGGATTTAACAAAGATCACAAAACTCAGCATTGGCGTGGGTGTCCCGAGGACGTCGCAGCCGGGCGGCTCGGGGACTCTGCGGGTTGACAATATCTGCCTTCGCAGTCGGGATTGTGCTGCCAGGCAGGATGATTTCAATAGCGACTGTGTGGTGGATATGGCCGACTTTGCGGTGCTGGCCGGGCAGTGGCTGGACATGTACGCCGATGTGGTCATGCCGACGGATCCGGGAACGGAACATCTGACTGCTCACTGGCCGCTGGATGGCACTTATCTGGATGTGACCGGGCATGGCTATGATGCCCTGGCGGGTTCCGCCGTGGTGTTCGATACGGGGCGTCTGGGGCAATCTGCCTACTTTAACGGCAATAACTATGTCAGTTATCTGGAATGCCAGAACAGCACAGGAATGAATTTAACCGGAGGCGCGACTGTTTCGGCCTGGATTAAAACGCCGGCTTTGGTTGACGCGTATGCGTCGGTCGTGACCAAGGGGGTGCAGGCCTGGCGGCTTATCCGCAACAATACTGCCGGCTCGATATCATTCCATTTCAATGCGGCGTCCACCGGGGAATATCAGGCCAACGGGACGACCTCGATAACGGATAATCAGTGGCACCATCTGATGGGTGTTTATGACGGCAGTACGGTTCGACTCTATGTCGATGGTCAACTGGATGCCTGGGGGGCTGCCGGGCCGGTCAAAACGACCGCCGATCCGGTTTATATCGGCAGTCGTGTCGGCAGGACAACCGACCGGAACTGGAACGGCTGGATTGATGATGTGCGAATTTATAACACGGCACTGACGGAGGCGAATCTGCTTTATCTGGCTGAGCAGGAACCGATTGTCCGGATTCCTGACCCTCGTCCGACGGATTTAATTCCGGATGGAGTGATTGATATCGAGGATTTGGCGGTCTTTGTCCAGTCCTGGATGCAGGATAGCCACTGGCCGTAATTTTTGCCGACAGGGTGGTTGTTTTTAGTCCGCCAAGCGCATATAATACCTGCCATATTTTAGAAAGGGAATGCGATGCGTTTGGAAAAATGGATTGGTGTGATTTGTATCTGCTGGGTGGGATTGCTGGTTGTCGGATGCCAGATGGCTCATTCGGCAGGGCAGGCGGGCAATGATCCGAATGTTCTGGTGATGACGTTTAATATTCGTTATGGTTCAGCCAATGACGGCGACAATCACTGGCAGCTTCGCCGGGAGGCCCTGTTTACGCAAATCAAACAGATTTCACCGGATGTCCTGGGCTTGCAGGAGGCGCTGGATTTTCAGATTCGCGAAATCCTCAAGGCGGTGCCGGGTTATGACTTTGTTGGTGTGGGGCGGGATGACGGCCAGAAGGCCGGCGAATACAGTCCCATTCTTTATCGTAAAGACCGCTTTACCGTGGCTGACTCCGGCACGTTCTGGTTTTCTAATTCACCGTGGGTGGTGGGCTCCATGCACTGGGGCAACAAGCTGCCGCGCATCTGCACGTGGGTTCGTTTGATTGACAAAAAGACCGGCAAAGGGCTGTATGCCTTTAATCTCCACATTGATCATCAGTCGGCTCCGTCCCGCGTCAAAAGCACGGAATTGCTCAGCCGCAAGGTGGACGCGCGGGAACATGCTGAGCCGTTCGTGGTGACTGGGGATTTTAACGCCGTGCCAGACAGTCCGGAAATCCTGTACCTGCTGGGATTATCGGATCGCAAGACTCCGCTGGCGATGGTGGATGTGCTGGCGGCGGCCAATCCCGAACAGGCAAAGCTGGGCACCTTTCATGGCTTTAAAGGCAATACGGATGGGGCTCGAATTGATTATATTCTGACTTCGCCAGAGACGACGATTCTGGACGTACAGATTCAGAATCAGCCGGTGGAAGGGCGTGCGACCTCCGACCATTTCCCCGTGACCGCCCGACTCAGGCTGTTTTAAGGGATGTTCCCTGTTTGCCTTCGACGATTCGCGTGACCAGCATGGCCGCGACGGTATCGCCGGCGACATTGACCATCGTGGCCGGCGGGTCCACAAAGAGTCCAAGCATTGAAATAATCGGCAGGGCCTCTGGCCCAAAGCCATACAGGGTGACAATCAGCATCTCACCAAGGAAGCCTCCGCCGGTGATGCCGCTCATCACGGTACCGGTCAGCAGGGCGATGCCTGCGGCGATGGCATAGGTTTCCAGGCCGGAAAAATCCCGTCCAAACAGGGCAAACAGGACCGCGATTTTCAGGATTGCCGCCAGGCAGGAGCCGTCCATATGGATGGTGGCCCCCAGCGGCAGGACGATATCGCGGATATCTTCGGGGACGCCGATACGCCGGGCCGATTCAAGATTGGCCGGCAGGGCGGCCAGGCTGCTGCCTGTGCCCCAGGCGGTCAGGGCAGCCGGCGGGATAAAAGTCCAGAATCTTCGGACGCCGGTTCTGCCTGCGGCCAGAAAAGCATACAGGGTGAAACCCACCACAAAATAGCCCATTGACAGCGGGTAATACAGGATGGCCGCACGGGCATAGGTACCGAGCAGTTTGGGCCCAAATACCCCAACCAGATGCGCGAAATAAGCCGCCAGCCCGATTGGGGCATACAGCATAATCAGCTTGATAAGCTGGCCCATCACGCAGGCCCCGGCCACCAGAAACTCCCGGAACGGTTTGCCCTTGTCACCGGCGGCCTGTGAGGCCAGGCCGGTCAGCAGAGCAAAGACAATCAGGGCCAGCATGTTTTTACGGGTCAGAAGCT
>CAZKAI010000047.1:0-12288 GCA_964550565.1 uncultured Pirellulales bacterium | reverse complement strand
CCGGTCAGCAGAGCAAAGACAATCAGGGCCAGCATGTTTTTACGGGTCAGAAGCTGCTGGAAATCAGAGACGGTAAAGGTATCCACAAGCTGCTGGGCTAACGGCTTGGATTCCTCCTGAGTGGTTTGGTCGAGCTGGAGGGGTATATCTTTTGTGGGCTTAAAAATCTTGACTGCGGTAATCATCAGAGAAGCTGAAATCAGGCCGGTGATGGCAAAAATCAGAAGCATCCACCCGGCAATACGCCCCAGCCTGCGGAGACTGGAACTGCCCGCGACCGCCGATGCCAGCGAAAAAAACACCAGCGGGACGACCGCCGTATAGAGCAGGTTTAAGAAGATCTCCCCAAAGGGTTTAAGGCACTCGGCGCGGGGGCCGGTCATGATCCCAATGACCGCACCGACCGCGACGGACCCTATCAATATCAGCGTAAACCGCCATTGCCTGAGAAAATCTTTGATTGCCATCTCTTTATTGTCGGCAATTTGGCGGTAAAAAGTTCAGTTTGCGGGGTATTGCAGCCCGGTTAGTCTGCTTCCTGCAGTCCAGCCGGTTTTTCAGCCGGGTAATCCAGGATGGGGTTGCTGTAGTCATCCAGCCAGCGAGCGTCGGGATTGCGTTTGAAGACCAGTATCCGGCCGCTGTCGGCATCGTCGGCGGCCCGGTGGTAGCGGAAGAAGATTTCGCCTTCGGTCATGCCGAGGATTTCAATTTTACCGGTTGCATGGGACATGACATAGCGAGCCCGTTTGGCCAGGCCGGAAACCTTGCTCTTGGCCTGTTCGACGATGGTATAGCCCTCTTCGATGGGTACCGTATAGGCGCTGTTGCCCAGGGCCGGGCGGCACTGGAACAGGTAATAAGGCACCGCACCAATAAAGGACAGTTTCCGCCATAGTTCCGCCAGCGTGTCGGGGTTGTCATTGACGCCGCGAATCAGCGGGCATTGATTGGTCAGCACGATGCCGGACTGGAGCAGTTGGTCGATGGCGTGAATGGCCGGGGCGGTCAATTCCCGCGGATGGCTGAAATGATTCATGATGTAAATGCGTTTTTCCGGTGTGCTGTGTTTGGCCAGCACATTCAGCAGCTCCGGGTCGTTGAGAATGCGGAACGGATTAAACGCCGCCATACGTGTCCCGATGCGAATAATCTGAACGTGTTCGATATCGCGCAGGCTATAGAGAATCTTGTCCAGCCGGCCAGCGCTGAGAATCAATGGATCGCCGCCGGTCAGCAGTACATTGGTGATTTCCGGATGCGAGCGGATATAGTCCATCGCGCCTGCAATATCCTGCAGCGTTTCCCCACGCGGATTCAGAAACAGCCGCTTGCGGAAACAGTAGCGGCAAATCCCCGCACAGACATCGCAGACCAGCAGCAGGGCCGTGGAATGGTATTTATGTTCCAGTCCCGGCATGATTGTATAAGCGTGTTCATTGGACGGATCCATGTGCCCGGTGCCGTCAAGCTCTTCGATGCTTGGAATAATCAGTCGGCGTATCGGGTCGTTGGGGTCGGACCAGTCAATTAAAGACAGATAATAGTCTGTAGCCCGAAAATCAAAATGTTCAGTTACATTGGCGAGGGCATTGCGCTGGGCATGATTGAGCTGAACGATATCATCGAGGCTGGTAATATAGTTTATTTTCATGGCAGCGTCCTCTCTCTGAAGGCGGTTTCGTTATTATTAATTCTTGTTTACGATTTACTTACGAACGACAAAGCCAGCACTGCGGCACAGCAATGAATGAACACTCTTTATGCGGAACAAAGCCTATCCGGAATAAGGTCCGGCTTTCCCGCGAGGCGTTTAATAGACCCTTCTGAGTGATATCAGGTTACATCACATAAAATTTTTTCTGTCGATATCTACTCTATTCTATTATACCATCTTTAAAGGGGATGGTTCACACATTTTTTTATTTTTTCCTGTGTTCCGGAATAAAACTATACGAGACCCTTAAATCCTTTTTTCAGGAAAGAGGCAAAGCCGGTCGTGTTGTGCGCATTAAAAAAAGCCTTGTGAAAAAATTCACAAGGCTTTGTATGCTGCTGAATTCGTTTTTCGATTTAAAAGCCTTTGGCCATCGCGTAATACATTTCGTTGAATCGGAGTTCTTTCTGCAGACGGCTCAGGCAGGTGTTTTCATCGATAAGCACGTATTCGATATCGGCCATCTTGGCGAAGTCTTCGAGATATTCCTGGGTGACGGCCATTGAGAAGCTGGTGTGGTGAGCGCCGCCAGCATAAATCCAGGCTGCCGCACCGACCTTGAGATTCGGCATCGGAACCCAGACCACGCGGGCGACCGGCAGTTTGGGCAGCGGGGCATTGGGTTTGACGACTTTGACGGTGTTGACAATCAGGCGGAAGCGGTTGCCCATATCGATCAGCGAGGCATTCAGGCCGCTGCCTGACGGAACATTGAAGACCACACGCACCGGGTCGGCCTTGCCGCCGATGCCCAGCGGATGCACTTCCAGAGACGGCTTGCTGTCGGCAATCGAGGAGCAGACTTCCAGCATATGAGCGCCGAGCACTTTCTGGCCTTTGGGGTCGAGGTGGTAGGTATAGTCTTCCATGAAGGAGGTGCCGCCTTTGAGGCCGACTGCCATGACTTTCATCGCACGCACGAGGGCTGCGGTTTTCCAGTCACCTTCAGCGCCGAAGCCGTAGCCATCAGCCATGAGCCGCTGAACCGCCAGACCCGGCAATTGCAGCAGGCCGTGCAGGTCTTCAAAGGTCGTGGTAAAGGCCTTGAAGCCGCCTTTTTCGAGGAAGTTCCGCATGCCGGCTTCAATGCGGGCTGCTTCGCGGAGGCTGTCCACTTTGGAGGCGCCGACTTTCATCTTGTAATCTTTTTTGTATTGATTAATCAGAGCGTCGATTTCAGAGTCTTTAACTTTCTTGATAACAGCTACGAGGTCGCCAACACCATAACCGTTGACAGAATAGCCGAACTGCTTCTGGGCTTCGACCTTGTCGCCTTCGGTGACGGCCACTTCACGCATGTTGTCGCCAAAGCGAGCGACTTTCATTCCCTGCATATCGTACCAGGCGCAGGCGGCTCGCATCCAGACACCGATGCGTTCCTGGACTTCTTTATCCTGCCAGTGGCCGACGACGACCTTGCGGTTCAGACGCATCCGGGTACAGATAAACCCGAATTCGCGGTCGCCGTGAGCGGCCTGATTGAGGTTCATGAAGTCCATATCGATACTCGACCAGGGCAGGTCGCGATTGAACTGGGTATGCAGATGCAGGAAGGGTTTCTGGAGATTCTTCAGGCCGGAAATCCACATCTTGGCCGGCGAAAAGGTGTGCATCCAGGTAATCAGACCGACGCAGTTGGGCGCGGTGTTGGCTTCGATGCACAGATTATAAATTTCCTGGGGGCCGGTCAGGACGGGTTTGAAAACCACCTTGCAGGGAACCGCGGCGGCATTACCGAGGGCGGCGGCGATTTTTTTGGAATTTTCGGCAACCTGCTTGAGGGTTTCGGGACCATAAAGGTGCTGGCTTCCGGTGACGAACCAGACTTCAAATTGCTTGAGACTGGAGATCATTTGTGACTCCTTGTTTAATAGTGGACTATATTTATCTATATATACAGTACAGTGTAGTATAGTTACAAAAGCCCTCGAAAGCAAGGCAAAAGTTATAAATGCCCCCGCATCCGCAAAAATAGTGGCAAGACACCGATTTGGGGGTAAAATGGCTATAGTACAGAATATTTCAGTCACTGCAAGAGGCTCTCTGGCATTATTTCAGATATTGTTGGAGTTAAATTGTATTTTTAAGTGCCTTCATGGAACAGAGCGGCCAGCAATAGAAAGGATTTTTAATGGATAGGGTTATTCCGGAAATTGGCCTCCGAGGGAGAAAACAAACAGCCGAAGGTCATGTCATCGGGCAACGAACTTTATTGGGAACGAATGCCTGCATCTGCTCTGTATTAACACTTTGGGGGCGAAGCCTGTCTTGGGCGGCTGTCTTTATTCTTGTGGGGGGATTGACTTCGTGTGCCAGACAGACCGCCGTAAGGGAGCGGATTAGTCTCAATGCCGGCTGGCGGTTTCATCAGGGCGATCCAACCCAAAATGCTGCCGGATTGATGTATGATGTACGTCCGGAAGTGGAAGACAGAAACGATGTTGTGCCTGCCGATGCCATGCCTACGGAGGCGGTGAAGGTGGAAGCGAAGCAGACGGTCCTCAAGCCCTGGATTATGCCTACCGGCAACAGATTCATCAAAGACCCTGCACGGCGCTACGCCCGACCCGAGGGAAATCCCGGCAGCGATTGTCCGTTCGTACAGGGAGGCTTTGACGATCTTTCGTGGGAAAGCGTGAACCTGCCGCATGACTGGGCAGTTCAGGGGCCTTTTCTTGAGGGAGATGATGCCCATGTTGGCGGTGGTATGGGACGGCTGCCCAGCCCCGGCGTGGGATGGTATCGCAGGAAAATTGACATTCCAGCCTCAGATGCGGGCAAGAGCATCTTTCTCGATGTCGATGGTGCGATGTCTTATGCAATGGTTTGGATGAACGGCAAGCTGGCGGGCGGCTGGCCGTATGGCTATGCTTCGTGGCGTGTTGACCTGACGCCGTATGTGATGCCGGGCGGGGCGAATCAATTGGCGATTCGGCTGGACAATCCGCCTAATTCATCACGCTGGTATCCGGGCGGCGGGATTTACCGCAATGTCTGGCTGACCAAAACCCACCCCGTCCATGTGGGGCAGTGGGGGACATATCTGACAACGCCCAATATCTCCAGTTCCTCGGCTGTAATTGAACTGAACGTAGAGATTGATAATGACTCCCGGACCGAGGCAGATGTAGTCGTATCCACCGAAATTCATGCGCTGGATGCAGTCGGACAAAAAATGGGTGGTCCCATCGCTGCGATACCACCTGCGGTTGTTCGCATTGGCCCGAGTTCAAGCGTCAGGGTCAAAGGCTCCGCGACTCTGAACAATCCCCGGCTGTGGGGGCCGCCGCCGACGCAGAAACCCCATCTTTATGCGGCTGTAACCCGAGTATTTCAACAGAAGGTGCTTCTTGACCAATACGAGACGCATTTCGGCATCCGCTCGCTGCGATTTGATGCGAATTCCGGCATCTACGTAAACGGCGAACGTATTTACATTAAAGGTGCCAACCAGCATCATGATCTGGGCCCACTGGGGGCGGCATTTAATCTGCGTGCCGCACAGCGTCAGCTTGAGATGCTTCGAGAGGCCGGCTGCAATGCAATTCGCATGGCACACAATCCACCCGCCCGGGAACTTCTTGAATTGACGGACAAGATGGGATTTCTGGTTGTCGATGAGATTTTTGATGTCTGGGAACGCAAGAAGACTCCGCTGGATTCGCATCTTATTTTCCCGGACTGGTATGAACAGGATGTGCGGGCATTTGTCCGACGCGACCGCAATCATCCTTCCGTGATTATGTGGAGTTTTGGCAATGAAGTCGGCGAACAGTACACCGGCGACGAGGGTGCCGCAGTGGCAAAGCGGCTGCATGACCTTGTCAAAGACGAAGACCCCACCCGCCCCACGACGGTGTCCATGAATTATGCCAAGCCGGATATGCCCCTGCCTGCGGTCGTGGACCTGATCAGCCTGAATTATCAGGGGGAAGGCATCCGCAACGCGCCGGCGTATGCCGGGCTGCGGGGGATTCGGACTTCGCCGCTTTACCCTGCGTTTCACGAAAAATTTCCCGACAAGGTGATTCTCAGCAGCGAAAACGCCGCGGCCCTGAGCAGTCGGGGGACTTATCTGTTTCCGGTCACGGATGGAATCAGTGCCCCGGTCAAAGACGGCTCCGGCGGGGATCCAATAAATCGATATGTCAGTGCCTATGAGCTGTACACAGCCGATTTCGGGTCCTCGGCGGATAAAGTGTTTGCCTCATTGGATCAGCATCCCTATGTCGCCGGCGGTTTTGTCTGGAGCGGCTGGGATTACCTGGGCGAACCGACGCCATATTATTCATCTCGCAGTTCATATTTCGGGATCATTGATCTTGCCGGTTTTAAAAAAGATCGCTTTTACCTGTACCAGTCGTATTGGCGGCCGGATTTGCCGATGGCACACATTCTGCCGCATTGGACCTGGCCGGAACGTGTCGGCCAGGTTACCCCGGTGCATGTCTTCACCTCCGGCGATGAGGCGGAACTGTTTGTTAATGGCACGTCGCAGGGACGCAAGAAGAAGGGCGAATACGAGTACCGTCTGCGCTGGGACGATGTGGTTTATCAGCCGGGGCAGTTGACTGCGGTGGCCTATAAAGACGGCAGGGAATGGGCCGGAGACGCAGTCAAGACCGCCGGCCAGCCCGCCCGGATAGAACTGGTGCCGGACCGGACGGTCATTCAGGCCGATGGAGAAGATCTCTGTTTTATCACGGTACGGATTACCGATAATCAAGGCGTCGTCTCACCAAGGGCCGATAATCTGCTGAAGTTCACAGTTGAGGGGCCCGGCACCATTGTCGCTGTGGACAATGGTGACCCCACAAACATGGTGCCTTTCCCCGCACACCAGCGGCAGGCTTTTAATGGACTATGCCTGGTGATTGTTCGCCCAATACCGGGCAATTCAGGACTTATTACACTCAAAGCGGACTCTGAGTCTCTTCTTGGAGCCAGACTGACACTTCGCAGCACGCCCGCCAAAACGCAATAATGAGCAATGTTTGAACTGACGATAATATTAAGGTATAGTATGGATATGTAAAAAACAGGCGAAAAATGTCCAGTGAATAGTTGCAAGTCGTTGTATTTTATGTAATTATATGAGCTAAAGCTGAAAAAAATGTGACTGGAGCAGAATGCGTATTTTGTTGTCAAGTGTTGGTCGGCGCGGTTATTTGGTCCGATATTTCAAAGAAGCGATCGGGTCGGATGGGCAGGTCTGGGGTGTGGATTCAAGCCCGTATGCCCCCGGATTTGCCTATTGTGACAAACGGGAGATTCTGCCGGGTGTCAATGACCTGACCTATTGTGAAAAGCTGCTGAGCCTGTGCAAGAATAATCATATTGATATTGTGATTCCATTAATTGACCCGGAACTGGAAGTCCTTGCTGCTAAACGCGATGTATTTCATCAAAACGGAATCATGGTGGTTGTGTCACCGATGCAAACCATCGCGATGGCTTTTGACAAATACCGTACGTGGGAATTTGCCCAACAGCATGGGATTGCCATGCCGCGGTCGGTTCTGACGGTTCAGGAAGCCCTTGATGATATACAGGAAGGCCGGCTTCGCTGGCCGCTGGTGGTGAAACCTCGCAAGGGCAGTGCTTCGTTTGATATTACCTACTGCAGTGACGAAGTGCAGCTTTGCGGGGCGTATGACGGCTGTGCTGACCCGATGATACAGCAGTATGCTGAAGGACCGGAGTATGGATTCGATTTGTTCGGTGATCAGCATTGCCGGCCGGTAAGTGTGTATTGCAAGAAGAAGCTGGCGATGCGGGCTGGTGAGACGGATAAAGCGGTGACGACCAGTAATTCGGTGATGATTGAATTCGGCAGCCGGCTGCTGGCGGCAATGAATTTATATGGGCCTGCGGATGCGGATGTGATATTGACCTCCGGGGGACCGCAGTTGCTGGAGATTAATCCTCGTTTCGGCGGGGGGTATCCCTGTTCGCACCTGGCCGGGGCGGATTTCTGCAGCAAGCTGATTGCGATGCGTGAGGGCAAGTCGCTGAAGCCGGATATCGGGGTGTGCCCGGAAGGAGTGTATATGCTCAAACAGGATGAAATTATTCGTCCCGACTGGAATGGGATGAAAGGGTAAAATGATACAGGATAATGACCCAATCGATAATCTGGATGAAGACTCAGAACTGGATAATCTGTCCGAACGCGAGATGGGGCCGCAGCCGGTAGCGGCCTTGCTGGAAAAACACAAGCTCAAGCCCCACGACCTCGTGGCGGTATCGAAATTGCAATTGACTCACAAGATGGTTTCCCGCGCGTGCAAGGGCCGCAAGCTGTCCCGCCGGGTCCAGTTCAAGGTGCTTTATGCCCTGAATGAAGTTGCCGAGCAGGAATACAAACTCCGGGATTTATTTACGTACTAAGCGGGTAGTTCTGCATTCAGGAACCTCCCCAGATTCAAATTCATGGAATCTCCGCCCACTGGAAGCCGCATTTTCAAAATCTCCCTGTAGCACTTAAAAAATACTCAAAAGCAGGGATTGAGTTTAAGAGCCATAGCGTCTATAATACGCCCCGTTGCAGAGATACGGGCTGTACATCATGAAAGCGGACCCGTACCGAACAAGGATGGCCAAATGGCCGGGTAGGATAGAAAATTAAGGATAATTATGCGTGATATTATCTGGATAGGTATTGGAGCGGCGATTTTGGCGTTTATGGTCTCCGGATGCGGGAACAAAATCCCCCAGGGCAAATATACGCCCGAACAGATGAAGACCATTCCTTTTCCCAATCGTTATGATCTGCCTGTTCCCAGCGGCGGAATGACACTCAACGTGGCATCGGAGACGGTGACGGTCAAGGATTTGACAGTGCTTCTGGAGCAGCAGTTTAAACCCCTTGCAGCCCAGGGCGGTTTTGCGGCTTTCAAGCAGGCGGCTCGTCCGGCCTTTCGCGAGACGCTTCGCAGTCGGGTCACAGATATCCTGCTCTATGCGGAAGCCCGTAAAAAGGCTCCGGAGAATATTGATGATGCTCTTGATAAGGCCGTTGAAAGCGAGTTGAAACGGTTTTTGAGTTCGTATGATAACAATCGCGCCCTGGCGGAAAACGCCCTGCGAACGATGGGTTATGACTGGAAGACGTTTCGCGATTTTCAGCGCCGGCTGATTCTGACCCAGTCGTATCTGTCCAAGGAATTTACCGATAAACGTCCGATTGCTCACAGCGAGATGGTGGACTATTACGATAAGCATCGGCAGGAGCAATTCTGCTGGGAGGGGACCATGCAGTTTCGGGCGATAGATTTGATTCCGACCCGAATGCCGGAGGAACTGATAGGAGAAGGCGAAACCGCAGAAACCGCAGCGGTGCGGCTGTCGGTGGAACTGATGGACAAGATTAAAGCCGGCGAGGATTTCGGCAAACTGGCCGAGCAGTACTCCCAGGGGCCGCTGGCCTCGGCGGGGGGGTTGTGGCGGCCGATTACCATAGGCGCCGGCTCACTGCCGGATACTTATGCCATTCTTGAGCAGAAGGCGCTGACGATGGAGCCAGGGCAGGTTGCCGGTCCGCTCACATCAGAGGGACAGGTATTTATTCTGAAACTGGAGAATCGCAAAGACGCCGGATGTAAGGCGTTTGAAGAAGTCCAGGATGCCATCGAGCAGCAGTTTCAATTCGAGTTCCGCAAAGAACAATATTCTAAAATGGTGGAACGCCTGATGGGCCAGGCGGATGTGGTCCAGATGGAGCAGTTTCTGGATTACTGTGTCATCGAGGCCTATGCCATGTGGAAACCCAACTCGTAACCTGTCGGTGGTGATACGATGAAAATTATTGCACATGGCATTGACTTGGTGGATTTCGGGCGGATTGAGCAGATGCTGAGCCGCCACGGGGAGCATTTTCTTCGCCGGGTCTTTACCGCCAGGGAGTTAGCGGATGCAGATGCCGTGAAAAATCGTATCGAGAAACTATCGGGACGGTTTGCCGCTAAGGAAGCGGTGATGAAACTGGTCGGCACCGGCTGGCGGGATGGGATTGCCTGGACGGATGTCGAAGTGGTCAATAACGCACTGGGACGCCCGGTTGTGACTGTTTCCGGCCGACTCAAAGAGCTTGCCGACCGCGATGGCATCGAGCAGATTACCCTGAGTATCACCCATACCTCGCAATTTGCGATAGCTTCGGCTGTGGCCTTAGCAGTCGTACAGTCGGGCCAGCCATAATTTTCGATTATTGTCCCCGATAATGCCAGTGCCAGGGTTCAAATGCCTCTTTACCGCCCTTGGGGTAGGACAGCTCGAAACCGAAATTTCCTGCGTGCTCCAGCAGCCAGCGATATTCCTCCAATGCTTCGAATTCGGCGGCATTTTCCTGACCATCTATACCCTGTTCATTGACAAAATCAATTGCCTGTCGGCGTGGATTGCCATGTTCACTGAAACCCGGCCAGGCGACAAAACGGCGGGTTTCAAGGATCGAATACTCATGATTCTTGAGGTAAAACAGAAACAAATAAAGTTGATAGGCCGGACTTCTGTATCCTGAAGCAATATATAATGTCTTTCCAATATCCTGCTGCATAGCATTTGCCATGTTAATATAGGAAGTGTAAACATTTTTAGGTAGAAATTGTGTCTGAGTAATATAGGGTTGGCCGTTAGTGGCAGGCAGTGTCCGGCTTTCGATTTTAACTAAATCGGGCGGAAAATCCTGAATTGCCTGATACGGCATGTCTGTATTTAGGCGATTTGGGTTTATAGCTGCAAATGCTCTCAGAAAAATCTGCTGGTCTTCGTCCAGCGGGGCATATAAATCCTCAAATGTCAGCCATACAAGAGTTTGCTGCTCTCTTCGCTCATGGATTATCGGCTCCAGGCTCCTCAGAACCGACTTGACCATGGCTTGATCCGCCGTGGATAGCTTCTCCAGATTAATGCTTTCTGACTTACGGCTGAAATCATGACAGTCCGCCATCGCGGAAGCTGGATGTTTGGGGTTTGAGGTTGTGCAGCCCCAACAAACAATAAGACATCCGCACAGGACCAGACCTGTATACTTCAACCTTGTCTGCATGAAGAATCCGATAAATGATCAACTGTTAAAGCACTTGAGCTTGACATTATCGCAAAACCTAAGCTTGTCAAGTCATTCCGTAGTTTTGTATCGAAGAAATCCGCAAATCCAATTTACATTTAAAACAAAAAAAATTACAATGAGTGAGAAGGTTGGATTAAAAGAGGTACTTTGTATCGAATCAGGCGAACATGGAAGGGATTATGAGGCGGAGAATAGCGACTGGATTAAGGATCGTGCTGGGCCTGCTGGGGTTTATGTCTGGATGGATTGCGGCAGAACCGAATCTGGCAGTTAACCCAATACTGACCGATAGTCACAAGCAGTGGCTGGCGGACCATCCGAATCTGCGGATTGGATTTACAGCTATTCCGCCGCAGGTGTTTTATGACCCGGCGACGAAGACTTTATCCGGTCTGTGCATCGATTATCTTCACGCGGTCGAAGAGCATCTGGGGTATCGATTTGAACTGGAGTATTTTCCCACCTGGGACGACATGATGCAGGCGGCATTTCGGGGGGATATTGACGTCGTATACGCCGCACAGAAAACTCCCACACGTGAAGAATCATTTTTGTTTACGCAGCCCTATCTCGAATTTGAGAATATGATCGTGACCACCCGCAAAATAGAGGGGACTCTTCGCATGCGGGACCTGTTCGGCAAAAAGGTGGCGACGGTCCAGGGGGCGGCCCTGCAGGAGGATATTGCACGGCTGTATCCTTCCATTGAGCTGGTGCCGGTTGAAGATGAGCTGCGAGGTCTGCTGCTGGTGTCTTTCCAGGAAGCCGATGCGATGGTAATCGAGCCGTCTCGTGCCGGCCATATTATCGAAGACAAGGGGATCAATAATCTTCGCGTGGCGGGGCCGACGGGGCTTTATTTCCGGCTGTGTTACATGGTCCGCAGGGATATGCCGGAATTGTGTGAAATTCTCAATGCGGGACTTGCGGCCATAGAGCCTGGGCAGCGCCAGAAAATGATGAATCAATGGATTCGCATTCATCTGCCGGCGGATTTGCGTTATTTGTGGTGGATTCTGGGGGGGCTGGCGGGATCGGTTATCATTATCGTTTTTCTGAATATGTCGCTGCGCAGCCAGGTCCGCCGCCGTACACTTGATCTGCAGAACGAACTGCATCGGCGTGAGCAGGCCGAACAGGAACGGAATTATATCGAGGAGCAGTTCCGGCACGTGATTGAATTTTGTCCGCTGGGGGTACTGATTTATCATTTGGCGGATGATGGGCGATTGATTCTCAGGGGGGCCAACACCGCGGCGGAAAAAATCCTGAAAACCGATCTTCGCCCGCTGCTGGGCAAACGCATGGAGGACGCCTTTCCGGCCCTGGCCAAGACCGATATTCCGGAGCGATACCGCCGCATCTGCGTCAATGGGATCCCCTGGGGGATTGAGGAGCTGCCGTACGGAAATGGTGTGATCCAGGGGACCTTTCAGGTGTATGCCTTTCAGACGGCGCCCGGCCGTCTGGCGGTGATGTTTTCAGATGTATCGGATCG
>CAZKAI010000046.1:2284-33463 GCA_964550565.1 uncultured Pirellulales bacterium | reverse complement strand
CCCAGGACATCGGGTTCTCATCCCGGAAACAGGGGTTCGAATCCCCTTGGGGGTATTTTCTGAAATGATAATGCCAGACCCGCGTCAGGGGGTTCTGGTGCGTGAGGTACATGTCGGCTGACAGGCTTAATGGACATTTCTGATCAACACAATCTGGACCAGCGATATATGCGAATGGCGATTGACCAGGCGTATATCGCCGAAGAAAACGGCGATGTGCCGATTGGCGCGGTCATTGTGCATGAAAATCGCGTGATTGCCCGGGCGCATAATCAGCGGCAATTGCTCAATGATCCCACGGCCCATGCGGAGATGATTGCCCTGACGCAGGCGTCGGAAGCGGTGGGCAACTGGCGGCTGCATGGCTGCACGATTTATGTGACGCTGGAACCGTGCCCGATGTGTGCCGGGGCGCTGGTTCTGGCACGGGTGGACCGGCTGGTCTTCGGGACCGATGATCCCAAGGCGGGGGCCTGCGGCAGCCTGTACAATATCGTACAGGACGGCCGGCTCAATCATCGGCTGGAGATGGTCAGCGGAGTGCTGCAGGAGGATTGCCGGTTTCAGTTGCAGGCGTTTTTTCAGCGGCGGCGGGCTGAGAATAAGAATGGCCAGTAAAGACACAGGCCGCGGCAACACCCTCTTTACCGCGGCCTTATGCTATGTATAACCCCTCCGGTTAACATCATAATTACAGGCTCATACGAGCCGATACGTATTATCTCTTTTTGGGACGAAAAATCAATAGTCCGATTCCGCACAGTGCCAGCGTGGCCGGTTCAGGAATCGAGAAACGGGTGTGTATCAAGACATCGGCGGAATTATCGAATTCAAGCGGGATCTCAAATCGATAATCATAGGAATTCATCGTGGGGAAATCCGAAGCGAACACAGGACAAACCATGACACTCAGAATCCATCCCAGTATCGAGGTAATCCAAAGTTTTCTCATTTTTACCTCTCCTCAACAAAAGCGTTTTCTCTCCAAAACGGCCTCTATTCTAGAAATCGAAAACTGAAAAGTCAAATGAAAATAGAATTATTATAGGACATACAAGAGGGGGAAAAAGAAGAAAAGGCGACGGTCGGATTCGAACCGACGAATAACGGTTTTGCAAACCGTCCCCTTGAGCCACTTGGGTACGTCGCCATACGCACTAAAAGACCCAAAGAAAGTACAGGATTTGGGCCGTTTTTGCAAGAAAAAATCCATTGTATCTGGTGCGGAAAAGGGGATTTTGGAAAATATTTTTCTTTTCCCGGCGGGTGTTTTATAATTACGGGTCTATTAAAACTTCCGGATAAAGATGTAGATTGTATAAAAATGAAATATTTCTGACGGATAGAATTCCAGGCTATCTGGAATGGTATGCAGCGTCATAAAGCAGATTTTTTAACCATGGAGAATAAAGTGAGCAGGCAAAAAATTACTGTCGTAGGTGCAGGGAATGTCGGGGCGGCAACGGCCCATATCGCGGCCCAGCGGAATCTGGGGGATGTGGTGGTGGTGGATATTGTCAAAGGACTTGCCGAGGGCAAGGCCCTGGACATGGCCGAGATGAGCGGCGTGTATCCGTTCAACGGCCTGGTCAGCGGCACAACGGACTGGGCGGCCACGGCCAATAGCGATGTTGTGATTATTACCAGCGGCGTTCCCCGCAAGCCGGGTATGAGCCGGGATGACCTGCTGGCGACGAATGCCAAGATTGTCAAAAGCGTAACCGAACAGGTGATCAAATACAGCCCGAATGCCTATATTATTGTCGTCTGCAATCCGCTGGATGTGATGGTGGACGTGGCGGGCAAGGTCAGCGGCTTTCCGAAGAACCGTGTGATGGGTATGGCGGGGGTGCTGGACTCGGCCCGTTTCGTGTATTTTGTGGCCCAGGAACTGAACGTCAGCGTTGGCGATGTGACCGGTGTACTGATGGGCGGCCACGGCGATGATATGGTGCCGCTGCCGCGTTATACGTCGGTGGCGGGGATTCCGCTGCCGGAACTGATGGAAGCTGCGACGATCCAGCGGCTGGTGGATCGCGCCCGCAATGGCGGCATTGAAATTGTCAATCTGCTGGGCTACAGTGCCTATTATGCTCCTGCGGCCGGAGCGGTTCGCATGGCCGAGGCCATTCTCCAGGATAAGAAGTCCGTATTAAGCTGCTGTGCCTGGTGTGATGGGCAGTATCATGTCGGCGGGGCGTATGTGGGCGTGCCGGTGATTCTGGGCAAAGACGGTGTCGAAAAGGTCATTGAATTGAAACTGACCGCTGAAGAACAGCAGATGCTGGATGCTTCGGTGGGCCGGGTCAAGGCCCTGGTTGCCAAAGTGCGTGAGATGATATAATACCCAATCTGCATTGATCACCTGACCTGCAATTCGGATAAGTCAGTTTATCCGGGTTGCAGGTTAGTGGTGTTTCTCCAATTCCTGATTGAACAGCAGAATCTGAGCTTCAAGAGCACCGACGGCCCACTCGATGTAATGCCGCTTATGGTAGGGTTTGTCATGGGCTTCCTGCATCAGGCCGTCACGAATGGTGCCCAGAAATTTCCGCAGGGCATGCGGTGCTATAGCTGTGGGATCGGCCGCCCAGCTTTTCAATTCCTCGTACTCATCCTGCAACCGCGGATTGCTTGCCAATTGTTTGGGGGTCAGGTAATCGCCTGGATTAATCGACAATTGCAAGCCCTTGAGCGCCAGAATCAGCGGCTCATAGTTGGCGCGGGCGTCCAGCCGGATGAATTTATACTGCTGGACATAGTTGGTCGGCTGGAATTTCGGTTCCGTCCCGAGTTCATCCTCGCCGGTCATGGTCGAGTGCCGTTTGCTGGTACGGGCGAAGACCAGTTCTTCCCCATACTGGTCGCGGCGGATTTCGTCCTGGCTCATGCGGGTAATGAAGACCCGTCCGGTATCGGAAAGCTGGAGTCCGCCGCCCAGGACAAACAGGCATTTGACAAACTCCAGCGGCAGGACGGTCTGATGCCCAATGTGCCGACGTCGAATCTGGAATGACAAGTGCAGGCTGTGAGGCTGAATCGGGTAAAACGCGGCGATTTCGCGGATGAGCTGGCTGAGCATGCAGGGGTCGGCGGTGGCGGGTTTGGAGACTTCGCCCTGGGTGGTCAGACGTCCGGGCGCCAGTTCAAAGAAGCCGCAGCTTCCCGGCCTGAATGCCCCGGTGTGATCGTCGATATAGCCGCCGAGTTTCCAGGTCAATACATCCAGGGCGAACCGACCGAACCAGCGAAAGCCGTCAAAGGACGCATCTTTGTCGGATATATTCTTCAATACGGCCCGATAGCCCAGGTTGCTGAATTCCATTTCCGCGCCCATCGGGACCAGTCCGGGCTGGAGATTGTAGCGGAGAATCTGCATGCTGCTCTGGGCGACGCGGCCGTCAAACATGCTTTCGGCGGCGGCGACGGCGAATTTGACATAGTCCAGCAGGTCGTGTTTGCCGTTGGGCGGCAGGGCCTCAAAGCAGCGTTTCAGCAGCAAATCCACGGCGGCCGTGTTAAAGTTCAGCATCCGCAGTGCAATCAGCAAAGGGATGGCGCGCGTGTAATACCGTGTGGATTTGACCATCCGGTCCAATTCAAACCGGTATCGCGACTGAAGATAATATTCAAACTGGTTGAGCAGGGTCTGCCGCACCACCAGCGTCAGATAATTTTCGAGATAGGGGCGGGCCTGGTCGTCGTGAAACAAATCCCTGATGGACGGCACCGGGCGGGACAGTTCATGCTCCAGATAAAAATCGCTGACGGCGTCCTGTCCCAGGTGGCTGATGACCAGGTCGCGTTCGGTGGTGCCGATCAGTTCGCGTCTGGCGCGGCGCTCGATATCGGCATCTCGAGATGTTTCACCCGGGCGGGTGTGTTTGTCGAAGAAGCTTTCGATGCGTTTGCGCAGCCAGAGTTCGTGAATCAGGTTGACATGAAAGCGGTCGCCGAACTGCTTTTTCATATCGCGGTTGCGGTTCAGATAGGCCTGTGCCGATACCGGCCCGGTTGCCGTATTGACGGTGACAGTGTCGCGGGTGTAGAGCTTGCCTTCGTATTTGTCAATCACCGCCATTGCCGAGCCCGGGATGTTGTGGATGACGAAGCCCTGAATCTTGGAATCCGGTTCGCGGATGGCGTAAAAATAGACGTTGTCGGGGCTGACCCGGCGGAAGCCATCCAGCATGGCCAGTTCCGCAAACAGGACCTGCGGCTCATACACGCGGGAGGGCTTGAGGGTGAAGCTCAGGCCGCAGACAGATTCGAAAATCGTGGGTTCCCGCAGGGAGCCGTACACGAATAAATTATAGACTGTTTTTTCTTTCAATCGGGTGGGCATACAGGCCTGTTAATCCTTAATGAACGATGCGTTTGACATGGGAATGAATCATCGTCAGAATCTCATAGCAGATGGTATCGGCCAGTTGCGAGAGGGCATACGCCCCGCAGGGGGAATCGTGCTGGTTATCCAGGACCGTGACCATCTGGCCCAGTTTGACATTGGGGACATCGGTGACGTCGAGGATGACCTGGTCCATGCAGACGCGACCGACGACCGGGGCCAGCCACTGGTCGATTTTCATTTGGGCGCGATTGGAAAAGCAGCGGCGGTATCCATCGGCATACCCGAGATACACAATGGCCGCCAGCGTATCACGTTTGGGGATAAACGACCGGCCGTAGCTGACCGAATGGCCTGCGGGAATCTTCTTCAATTGGGTAATCGGGGCCTGGAGTTTCAAGACCGGCGTCAGCGGGACCGGCGGATTTTTCATCGGCCGGGAATAGTAGCCGTACATCGAGACGCCGCAGCGGACCATGTCATAATGAGCCTGCGGGATTTTCAGGGTACCGGCGCTGTTGCAGGCGTGGATAATGATGTCGTTACGGTCTTTAAGTCGATGCTCGGTCAGGAATCGCTCAAAGCGGAACAGTTGTTCATACGCATACGACAGGTCCTCTTCGTCGGCGGTGGCAAAATGGGTCATCACGCCAGCCAGCTTGATATTGGGGCAGTCCGACAGCCGCTGAAGAATCGCTGAGCAGATGGGTTCGTCCAGCCCGCAGCGTCCCATGCCGGTTTCGACATTCAGATGCAGACTGATACGCAGGTCGGACCCTTGCAATACACTGTGGACATACTCCACCCCCTCCAGCGAAGACAATTCACAGTGGAATCCATACCGGGCGCACAGCTTGATTTGTTCGGCGGTATAGGCCGGATTGACCGGTTCCAGAATCAGAATCGGTTTGCCGCCGGTCAGGGGTTCGATATGCAGGGCTTCATAGAACGTTGCCACGGCAAAGGCATCCACATAATTTTTAAGAATCCCGACGACCTCGCCGATGCCGTGTCCGTAGGCGTTGGCCTTGACGACGGCACAGAATCGTGTCCGGGCCGGACAGAAGGTGCGAAGGTTGCGGACGTTGGTCAGCAACTGGTCGGAATAAATATGCGCCTGCAGGTCGGGACGTATCAATTGGGGTAATTGTGTGGTATTCATGATTTATTATGTTCCTGAATGGAGCCGCCCTGCGGTATAAATATGTCGATTACATCTTTTTTGTGTCATTACGTATTTGTCCGTACAGATGAAACAATTCCCGGAATGCCCGCAGGATAACCCGCAGCTTGGCGCCGGTGGGCCTGCCTGCGACACGGGGATAATGGCGGACGCCTTTCTGGACGATGGTGCAGCCCTGCTTGGTCGCCCTCGCCAGGACTTCGGTATCAATCAGGGCGCCGGTGCTGATCAGATTCATCGTGTCGAATATACAGCGGCGGTAGAGTTTGAACGCACAGTCAATATCCCGCAGCCGCAGGCCGAAGACCAGGCAGACCAGCCGGGTCCAGCAGAAGGCATTGAAGCGGCGTCCCAGGCCTTCCTGCCGGTTGAGCCGATAGCAGCTTACGATGTCGTATCGCTCAATCAGGGGCAGGATGTCGGCCAGCTCTTCCACGTTGAACTGGCTGTCGCCGTCGGTGTAGAACACCAGCTCTTTGGCGGCCGCCCGAAAGCCCGACTGCAGGGCCTTGCCGTATCCCATGTTGTGCGGGTGGTGAACGGCGCGGACCTGCGGGATTTGGCGGGCCAGCCGGTCGGCAATCGCGGCGGTATCGTCGCTGCTGCCGTCGTTGACGATAATCACTTCAAAATCATCGGTCAGGTTCTGCAGCACGGCGACCGTCTTGCGGGTCAGCGGTTCGACGGTGGCCTCTTCGTTGAAGCAGGGGAAAAAGGCGCTGATGGAATGGCGTTTTCCTGCGGCGGGATCGGAAGTATTTTCGGGTTTATCCATAGGTTACCACATCGCACGGTTGATGATTGCTTCGCCTTCCGCTTTGTAATCGTTGGACAGGTTGAGATAGTCCTGCTTCTTGGCCGGGATATTCTGGCTGAGGTTGTCAGCGGTGATAATCGCACATCGCAGGCGTTCAAGGTATCCGTTTTTCAGCCGATACGCGGCACGATTGGCCTCGAAGTCCGTCAGGAAATTGGTCAACTGCTCCAGAATCAGCTTGTGATTGCCGGTGGTCATGCCCGCGTTAATCAGTTCAATCAGGGTTGCAGTACAGGGGCGAATGCGGAAGGCCTCCACTGCAGACGCATCCAGCTTGCTTGACAGAGTGCTGTTATAGACTGTCGGCAGCAGCTTCGTCAGCGTCATGTGGCGCGACAGCTCGTTGGGGAATGCCGCAGTGCCGTTGATGATGCTGCTGATGAGGGTTTCGCCCTTTGCATGGCGGGTGTCCACCATCATCCACTGGCAGTTGTCATAATAGGCCGTCTTCCAGTTGCCGGAGCGCGACAGGGCCTTCATGAAGTCGGAATTCCCCTGGGTCATGGGGACCAGGACGACCCAGACCTCGTAGGGCTTGAGCACCTGGTTAATCCATTCGGCCATGGCCCGGTAGTCCGCGTCGGTCATGCGTCTTCCGGCCAGATAGGCATTCTTGACTGCGGGGCATTCTGTGCCGCCGTAGATGACCTGCCAGAGGGTATAGGTATCGTGGTTATAGGCCGCCTGCGCCCGTCCGTCCATGAACAGCTTCAGCGGGATTTCACCGGTTGCGGGGTCGGGCTTCTGGCCAAAGGCAATCGCTCCGCCTTCGGTCCAGTAGTTGAACATCCGCCCGGTCATCTGGTTGTCATTGATGAACCGGCAGACGTCGATGGGCTTGACATTGGAAGCGGTCATCCGCATGAAGACGGAATTATAAACGCTGTCTTCCGGCCACGGGGCCAGGTAGATATTTTTAAATTTCCAGCTTACCGATGACGTCGGAATCCATTTGGCATACTTAGGTGATAATTGAATATTTAATTTCCAGGGAATGACACAGAGCAAGATGACTAAACTGTAAGCAGCAAGTCCTCCATATCGTAGCCGTTTACTTGGTGAAACACTATCCAGTGTTCGTGTTTTTATATATTGATTGTTAATCGTGATGGCTTGCCAGGCCTGCTGGAGCAGGAGGGCGATGACCGGGCAGACGGCCGGACCTGCAATCGCGATAAACCGGCGGGACTGGACCGCCATGTAGGTCGTCATCAGGGCAATCGCCACCAGGGGCAGGTCAATTTTAGGCCAGTTGGCGTACTGTTTCTCGATGTCGGCGGGCTTGATGCGTTTATCCGTCAGCAGATTGGGGCGGAGAAGATGACCGATGAACCAGACGATAAAGACCACCAATAAAATAATGCACATCACGCCGAAGGCTTCCTCGTCGCCGACGGGATTGGGGCCCTGGGTTTTGGTTTTCTCGTCAAGAAAGCTGAACGCCGGGCGCCACTCGTTGACATTACGCCAGGATTCGGCGTGTTTGCTGACACTGATTTCGAAAGTGTGCGTCAGGTTGGTCAGGTGATACGGATTGAATATGACCATCGCGATAAAGGACGCAATGGCCGCATAGCCGATGGTCAGGGTCTGTTTGAACGGGATGGTGCGGAGGCGGGTCCTGCTCATCAGCGAGACCGCATGCAGCCCGCAGAAGGGCACCATCATCATATAGGCATAGATGTAGCCGCCGTGGAAATTGGCCCAGACAACGACCAGCGGAACCAGCAGCCAGATATAGCGGATATTGCGATACACTGCCAGCACCAGCACCAGCAGATACAGCGGCACAAAGAAATTCGACCAGCAGGCCGGACGGATGTCGAAAAACGATCTGCCGATAATCATGGCAAAACAGGCCGCAATCCCCGCCAGCAGCGGATTGACTCCGATCACCCTCCCGAGGGCATAGACGACAAAGGCCGTTGCGATGAACAGGGCGAATTTCCAGACAATCAGCATGTTGTAATTGGGATTATCTTCCGTGCCGAATAAATGCACCAGTTCATAGAAGGTCAGATGCGTCAGCCAGTTCTGGTTAATCCAGCCGGTGGGGTGGATGGTGCGAATCAGGCCGTGGGTCCATGCAGGCCAGCCTTCCAGTTGCTCGTCGGTAGGGCCGGGCTTGTGCGAATTGAAGCTGAACGGCTCCACGACATCGACGCCGTGGTTGGCGTGGTGCCGCCCGCAGGCCAGGGCGACCCAGGTATCTCCCGCGGCCACCATGTGCGTGGAGGCATAAAAGCCAAAGACGGTTATGCCTGCCCAGATAATCAGGCAGGCCGGCAATCCAAAGCGGGCTGTGCCCGTTGATTGGTTTATTTCAGTCATTCTATACCACCATTTTCGAATGCATCTATTTCGGACAGAGAAAAACAGGGATATTGTTACCTACTTTAGCCATAACGTCAAGGAAAATGAACCCCACAGGGCCGGAATCCGAAAACGGGAGAATTCAGGATATAGTTTGTTGCACCTTTGTTCACGACTTTTGGCAAAGATGGCCCGGGTAAAGGGGTGGCCATCTTCGGGATATTGGGCACCTTCGTATTTTTGAGCGAATAATGCGAAGGTGCCCAGAATAGCTCTGCCATATTCGTGTTTTGAGCAAATAATACGAAGATGGTCATTTGATAATAATCATATCTATATTTTTAATATAATAATACGAAGATGGTCAAATACTCCCTCTGGGGGGGGATGGCAATCTTCGATATAAGTTATGCACTTACTGATGAAACATCCATTGACCAGACAAACCCGCCAGTAAATCCCACTTTTCTGACCTCAATATCGAGCTTTGACTTGGCACGGTATAAGGTCTTGAGTGAAATCCCCTCAGCCTCGGCTGCATCGAGGATATCTCTGGCCATTCTGGGGGGCTGGTTTTCGAGCTGGGTTCGCAGCCAGTCGGCGGCGATATCGACGGCGCTTTTGGAGTCCTCCTCATCGGCCTTGTGTTTGCCTGCCAGAACGCTGTCGGCCCCGAAGGCGACCGGCTCAGTATCGAACGCCACAGCCCCATCGACAATCCGGTAGCGCAGCCCGGCGGTGTCGGCGTAGTTGCACTTGACCGGCAGCAGCAGCCGGCTGGCGTTGCCGATGGCGTCCTCATCCCGCATGACCAGCCAGACAGCGCGGGCCACGGCGGTGAAGGCGGTCGCGCCGCTGATGCGGTGGACGCTGGCCAGGTCGGGCTTTTTATTCAGGTGCAGGATGCCCACCATCGCCACGCCGCGACGCTCGGCCAGTTCACTCAGGGGCCCCAGCGTGCGGCGTACCGCGGCGTTGTCGTTGGGGTCGCAATGGCCCAGGAAGCCCGCCAGCGAGTCGAAGAACATCAGCCGGCAGTTGGGGTGGGCCTCGAGGAAATCGTCCAGCAGGCTCAGCCGTGTGCTGATATCGAACGGCGCAGGCGTGCCGTCGGCCAGCGTCAGGCCGTCCAGCACGAACACCCGCGACAGGTCCGCTCCGCAGGCCTCCAGCCGGGGACGCAGGGCATACGAGACGCTCTCCTCATCGGACAGGATGGCGACTTCCATCGGGGCACACGGATTGCCGCGGTCGGGCCAGGAATAGCCCTGCGAAGCCACCGCCGCCATGTAGCACATCAGGAAGCTCTTGCCGTGGCCCTGGATGCCGGCAATCAGCGACAGCATCCCCAGCGGAAACCGCCCCGGCCACAGCCAGTCGATGGGCATGCTCGTGTACTCCGACACCGGACGCATCGAGAGGATTTCGCCGGGCCCAATCAGGCTGCGATAACGGGCACTGATGTCGCGGAACTGCGTTTCCATATCCAGCAGCACCCCCGGCAGTGACCCGAGCGCCGCGGAGTTGGCCAGCGTGGTGCCGAACTCGGCCATCTGCCGCAGCAGGTACTTGTCGCGGACGATGCGGGCGTAGTAGGCGGCGTTGGCGGCCGTGGGTACGGCCTCGGCCAGCTTGACTAAGTAATCGACGCCGCCGATGGTCTTGAGGGCCTTGTGCTGCTTGAGGCCGTCGGTGATGAGCACCAGGTCCCAGGCTTTATTGCGCTCGGCCAGGTCCGTCAGGACGCGGTACAAGGTCTGATGCTCGGGGCGGGTGAACGCCTCCGCGGCCGGCAGGATGTCGCGGACGGCCTTGGTGACTGAGCGGTCCAGCAGAATCGAACCGAGTACGCCGCCTTCGGCCGCGATGTCCTGCAGATGGGGTGAGGTGATGACTGTGTTTTGCAGCATGTGTTGAAGCTCCTTTCATTTTAAGAATATAAGAACGCAAGAACGTAAGAACTCAAGAATGTAGAAATCCGCCTGCTGGCGGAACAGAGTCAACGTAGCTGAAGCTTCCAGCTTCAGGGGTGGCAAAAAGGGATTCTCGCCACGAATAAAGGATCGAAGCAGGGATGCTTCGACTACGTTGGGAGAACTTCCCTGATTCAGCACAGGGTGGCGCTCCACAGCCAAGCAGAGCTTGACTGTGCCACCCAGACTGTATGTGCCACCCCTGAGTAACCCTGTACTGGGGTGATGGGTGGCACAGTCTGACGGAGTCAGGCTGTGGGCGTTAGGACTGTCTTCACAATAAAAAGCAAAGGGCAGGCACGGGGGCCAGTCCCTGCGACTCGTGGCACAGTCCGACGGAGTCGGGCTGTGGGAAATGGTTATCAACTGTCTTTGCCTGTTATTCATTTTTCATGGGCCTCCGTATAGGGGACGGAATTGCAGTTTTTGTTCGAAAAATCGAAATATCGCGGGGCGTGAGAAAATATAAGTCCAGTGCGGACAGGGAATAAAAAAATGTTGGAATTTTGACGAATAGCAAGATAGTGTTAGCGTAATTTGTGCTATTCAGACAATGGGAGTGCAGAATATGGGGTACGAAAGGCCGATTAATCCGATATTAAAACGATGGGTTATTGGGGGGATTCGGTCTGGTTTGAGGCGTTCGCCGCGTCGTCGGATGCGCCGACGATGTGAATCCTGTTTTTGCCGCTGCGTTTGGCCTGGAGCATGGCCTGGTCGGCCTGTTCGAAGAGCTGCTTCATGTCCCAGCCGTCCTTGGGAAAGGATGCCAGCCCGCCGCTGATGGTCAGGTGGCCCTTGCCGGAGGCACCCAGGTAGGACAGTTTGGTCTTGCTGAGCTGCAGGCGGAAGCGTTCCGACATGAAGACGGTTTCTTTGGGGTGCTCGCTGAGTGACTTGCGGCGTTCCGGCTCCATCTCGGCGTGCGCGACCTCCGAGGGCAAATCCCAGAAGACCACGGCGAATTCATCTCCGCCGACGCGGGCGACGACGTCATGGCTGCGGCAGCATCGCTTCATAATCTGGCCGACCTGGTAGAGCACTTCATCGCCCACGGCGTGGCCGTACTGGTCGTTGTAGTGCTTGAAGTTATCGATGTCGAACAGCAGCAGGGTGACATGGAAGTTGTCGGTACGAGCGTACTCCAGAATCTGGCTGAGGAATTGTCGGATATATCGGCGGTTTTTCAGATGGGTTAAGTCGTCTTCCGTGGCCAGCAGTTCAAGCTGCTCAATCATCCGTTCGGCGGCAGCAGATATGGGGGAAGCCTGCCTGGATGGCTCGATGAGGGGGCGTATTTTCTCAACAAAGCCCAGCGGGTATAGCAGGTAATCGTCGATTGTTTTTAAGCCCTGGATTCGTTCCTGCAGAAGTTTATTGGCAAACGGTTCCTGCCGCATCGAGCACAACAGCACAATCCGTGCCTCGGGACAGGACTGACGCAGTGCGTGCAGGGTATGAGTAGAGCCAGCGACTCTGTCAAACTGGATAAGGATAAGGTCGTAGGCGGTCTGGGCGGCAAATCCGATGGCATCCTGAACATTGTCGCAGAAGGTCAGGCAGACCTGGTACCGGGAGCATAAATCCCCTAACGAGGTCTGGTGGTCGGCCAGGACCAGAATTTGCCTGGTTTGTGGTGTGATTGGAGAGGCCATCAGGACAGGTCTTTCAATGAAATAGTCCACGGTTCCCGACGGTGTTTCCGGATTTCACGCATCAAGTTGTCTTGTTTTGTCATCATACCCTCGATTCTCCATAGAAAAAGATACCAAATAGAATCGCCAAAGTCAATTCTGAAGAATCAGGGCGATGCGGGTGCAGTTCGGCTCGTCGCGTCGGGGACTCAGACCAGATTGGTTCTGTACCAGGCGATGGCTTTCTGCAATCCCTCTTCAAATAAGACCACGGGCTGGTAGCCGATGACGACTTTGGCCTGGTCGATGGACGCCAGCGAGTGCTTGACATCGCCGGCCCGGGTCGGCTGATACTGTATCGGGACATTCCTGCCCAGAATCTGGTTAATCAGGCCGATGATCTGGTTGACGGAGATACGCTGGCCGCAGGCGATGTTGACCACTTGTCCGTTGACGGATTTGGCCCTGGCAGCCAGCAGGTTGGCGTGAATGACATTGTCGATATAGGTGAAATCCCGTGTCTGTTCGCCGTCGCCATAGACCGTCGGCGATTCATTTTTGAGGATTTTGGTCACAAAGGCCGGGATGGCCGCGGCATACTGGCTGGTCGGGTCCTGATAGGGACCGAAGACATTGAAATAACGTAACGCAATGGTTTCAAGTCCATAGACCTTGGAGAAGACGCTGCAATAGTATTCGCCGAACAGCTTGGCCGCCGCATAGGGCGACAGGGGATTGGTCGGCATGGATTCGATTTTGGGCAGCGTCGGCGTATCGCCGTAGGCCGAGGAACTGGCCGCATAGACGAAGCGTTTGACCTTGTTTTCTTTGGCTGCCAGCAGCAGGGTAAACGTGGCGTCCACACAGTGACGATGGGTGGTTGCCGGGTCGGCCACGCTGCGGGGCACCGAAGGCACGGCTCCCTGATGCAGCACAACATCGATATCTTTCATCGCGGCACGGGCAACGTTGATATCGCCCATGTCGGCTTCGATAAACTCGATTTTATCCAGAACCCCGTCCAGATTTTTCTTCTTGCCGGTCAGGAGATTATCCACCACCCGGACAAAACAGCCTTCCTGCACCAGTTTTCGACAGATATTCGAGCCGATGAAACCGGCGCCGCCTGTGACAAGATATCGATTCATACGTGTAGTCCGTCTGTTAGTAAGCCTGTTTGAGCTGGACGCGCTGGTAATCCTGATACGACCGATAGAACTCGCGGAAATAGCCTCCCTTGCGGGTCTTGACGCCCATCAGGACGGTCCCGAGGGTATTGGCATGGACATTCTGGAGTTCCCGCAGGATACGCTGAGCCGTTCCACGGTGCGTTTCGGCGGCACTGAAGACCACCAGTGTGCCGTCGGCGTTGGTGGCCAGGACTTTGGCATCGGTGACCAGCAGGGCGGGTCCATCGAGGATGACATAATCATACACCTGCTTGCATCGTTCCAGAAGCTGATGCATGCGGGGGCTGTCCAGCAGTTCGGCAGGATTGGCCGGCAGGGGACCGCTGTCGATCACATCCAGCCCTTCGATGCCGCTGAAACGAATGATGTCTTTTTCTTCGGGACACTGGCCCATCAAATAGTTGCTCAGTCCGAAATCGGGGTGTTCGGATACGGCACCGTTGGTTTCGGTGCGGGGGAACAGATGAGCGGTGGACGGTCTGCGCAGGTTGGCATCGACCAGCAGAATCCGTTTGTTTTCATACAGCATCGTGCTGGCCAGGTTGACCGCGACCGAGGTTTTGCCGTCGCCTGCGGCAGGGCTGGTGACCAGCAGGACCTTGTGGTCGCTGCCTGCGGGGCCGGACAGTTTCAGGTTGGTCCGCAGTTGGCGATAATTTTCGCTCATAATCGAATAAGGCGCCTGGCGAACCACGTGTGCCAGTTCCACCTTCTCTACATCTTTGTCATCATCCGAATGACAGATGGTGCCCAGCAGCGGTGTTCGCAGATGCCGCATGACGTCGCTGGGGGTGCGGAGCAGGTCATTGAGCAGTTCCACGGCAAACGCCAGACCCAGACCGGCCAGAAGACCCAGAATAATGCCCGCCGGCAGCAGCAGTTCAATTTTGGGGAAGCTCATCCACAGGGGTTCGGGAGCAAGACCGATGACCCGCAGCTTGGAAATCAGGGGGTCCTGAATCTGGGTATACAGTTTTTCAATATACGAGTTCATTTCATTGAGCATATCAATTTCATCCTGACGCTGCACTTCCAGCTTGTTGTATTCGGCGCGGATGATGTCAATATCTTTATACTCGGCCTGGGCTTCTTTAAGCTGTTCGGTGATCGTGTCCAACTGCTGAGTCAGGGCGGCCATCTGGTCTTCGGCGGATTGATATTGGGATTTACGAACGATATCGCCGATTTCTTTCTGGCGCTGGGCCAGGTCGTCATTCATCTGTTTAAGGGACTCACGTATGTCTTTGACGGAACGGTGATCTTCTCCAAATCGTGTCAGGCGTTCGGCCAGGATGGGCTGGGTGGCCGCGATATTGGCGCGGATCTGTCGAGCTATGATATCCTGTTCGATCTGTTCCTGGGTTACTTCGTCAAACTGAATCGTCTCAACACGTCGTTTTAAAGTGGCAATCTGGACTTCCAGATTGGCCCGGGCACTGTCCAGGCTGCTGAAGCTGTTTTCGATATTGGCGATTTTTATGTCCATGTAATCGCGGAAGGAGGTATTGCTGTCCGACAGATTCAGGCGGGCAAAACGCGTCCCGGAGCGAATATTGGCCAGCGAGGTTTCGATGGTGTCGCGTCTTCGAATGATTTCTTCACGCTGCTTGGTGCGTTCGGCCAACTGGGCGCGAATGGACTGCAGAGCCAGGTCGCGCTGGGAGGCCATGAATTTATCGACCATTTTGTTGACGATTTTGGCCGATTCTCTGGGGCTGCCGCAGGTCATGCCGATTTCGATGAAGACGAAATCACGCGGAGCCGTTGCGGAGAGATAATCTTCGAGGTCTTCGATCGCTTCCTTGAAGGCGTTGTCGCGTCCCCCGACGATATTGCCGTCGGCATCCACCTCAGCGAACCGCTTGAACCAGTTGGTACTGCGAATTTCTTCGTCCTGAATGAGTTCGTTGAGCAGCGTCTGCTGCTTGACCAGGGCGGCCTTGGTGAAGCGGAACTGGTAATAGGTTTCTTTCTGCGGCTGGCCGATATTAAATGTCAGCGGGTCGCCTTCCACCGGGGGCAGGACTTCGATCTGGGCACGGGTGGTATATCGCGGATAGACGCGCACAAGCAGAAAGTACGCAGCGGTTCCCACGATGGCGCCGCCAATCGTAAACAGAACAATCATCCAGATATGCCGACGGAGGATGCCCAGAATCTCCTTGGGGCTAATGACGTCGGCGATGGGCATCGGGGCTGTCATTGGACGCGGCAGTGATACCGCTGCCGGTGTCGTTGCTGCACGCTGTATGTTCTGATTCATAAGTCTTGCTCCTTAAAGGGCATTACCAGTTTAAAGTTTTAAACTTTGAATAGTCTTTTGTAAATATTGTTTCTCTTTATCCGGGATATCGATTCCCAGTTCATTGGCTTTTTCGAATGCGACCAGGGCTTCCTTGTTTTTCTTCTGGCCCATCAATGCCATGCCCAGATGCTTATACACATCCCACGGGGGCACAGCGTTGATGCGTTCATACGATGCGATGACCTGCCGCATGTAGGTTTCGGCCTGGGCATATTCGCCGGACTTGCACAGGGCATAGGCGTAGGTGTCCAGGAAGACCGCATTGCCCGGCAGTTTCTGATGGGCTCGCCGTGCATACGAGACGGCCTTGTCCAGCTCGATATCATTGTCGGCCATCAGGTAGGCGATATTGTTCATCATGGTTTCGTCGTTGGGCCGCAGCTTCAGGTTGGCTTCCAACTGGGCCATCGCCTGCTTGAGATAGTTGGCGTCGGCGGTTTTGGCATACGCCTGCATCAGGATATTGGCCTTGCGATTCGAAAACTCCAGCCACTGCATGCTGTTTTGCGGTGCGTTTTCAAGGCACTGGTCAATATGCGTCAGGGCCTTATTGTAAGCCTCGGCCTTTTCGGCCAGGTTGACGAGCATCAAGTGGGCCGGTACGAATTTGGGGTTTGCCGCCAGTTTCTGAGTGCACCAGGACTCTACATTGGCCGCGCCGAGCACCCGTTCCATGGCGGACAGTGTTGCCAGCAGGGACGAGGGGTTGTCGCCGGTCTTTTCGATGGCCCGAGTGAAGGATTCCGCGGCTTTGTCCGGCTGATTCATTTTTACCTGCACTGCGGCGATGTTCCAATAGGCCACCGGTGCCAGCGGACCATCAATGTATTTCGATGCAACGGCGGTGACGTTATCCAGTTTTTGGGCGGAGATGAGTGCCCCCAGATAATTATCCAGAGCGGCCGGGTCATTGACGCCTTTTTTCTGGGTCAGGTCCAGGCTGGTTTCCAGCAGTTTCAGGGCCGTGGCGTAATCTTTCTGTTCCAGATAGAACAGTCCCGCCCGGCTGGTCCAGAAGGCATCTTCCGGGAATTTCTCCAGTGTTTTGGTGTAAAAAGTCTTTAAATCATTATACCGTTTGTTTTCCCGATAGAGCGTCTCGAGCATCAGGCGAAGCTGCTGAGGCGCCTTGGGATCGCTCAGGCCGGTGTTCAATTCACCGGCGGCGGCTTCAATCTGCCTGCTCTGGCTGTAAAGGGTGGCAAGCTCCATCCGAACCGACGAATCCGGCGTGATGGATTTACTGCGCTGCAGCGCGTCAATCGCCTGCTGCGGCTGATCCATGAGGCGATGAATACGGCCCTTGAGCCGCCATCCGCCGGCGCTGTTGGTATCCTGTTCCAGATAACGCTGAGTCTTGGTCAGCGATACTTCCAGATTGCCCCGCATCATCTCCAGCCATGCGTCCAGCAGCAGGCCGCGGCTGTCATCCGGGTGCCGTTCCTGGAAACTGGCCAGCTTGGTTTCGGCAGGCTGATGATGCCCCGAATCGAGATATTTCTGGATCAGCCACAATTCCTGATCCACGGCCAGTTCCTTCCGGGCCAGGATATCCAGATACGTCTTCATTGCATCCCATTGGTTCAGGCCCTGATGGGCTTCGACCAGGCCCTGCAGGATGTCCATCTGGTCGGGTGTTTTCTGGTTGACGGCTTCGAGAATTTCCAGGGCCTTGACATACTGGCTGTCGCTCAAATAAAACCGCCACAGGACATTTTCATTCTTGGCGAAAATCTCAACGGCTTTCTGCCGCTGGTTGGTGATTCTCAGATATTCGGCGTATGCGGTCTGAACCACCGTGTCGGAAGGGGCCATCTGCCAGGCTTGTTCATACGCATTGCCGGCGATTTCCAGCAGGGCGCTCTGTTTGGCTTCATCTTTTTCATTCTGCGATTGCCGCATGGCCATGTTGGCCAGCATGATGGCATTGGTCGCGTTCGGGTTGTTTTTCAGCAGCACCTGCCGCATGGCCAGGGCCCGCTGGGGGTCCTGCTGGTCGAGGGTCTCGGCATAGACGCTCTGGAGCTGCCATTCCCCCGGATTGAGCACCATCGCCAGGCCCACCGCCCGGTCGGCTTCGGCAAGCTGCTGATCGGTCACCTTGGTTCCCAGGTCGCGGTTGCGTTCAAACAGCGATGAAGCCAACTGCCTGGCCGCGACTCCGTTCTGGGGGTCCATCTGGTATGCCTGGGTGGCGTTCTCAACGGCGGCGGCGTAGTTTTTCTGCTGGAGATACACCTGGCTTTTGAGAATGGCCGCTGTCGTCAGTGAAGGACGAAGAGCAAGACACTCATCCAGACGACGCAGGGCGGCGGTATAGTTTTCCCGGGCGATTTCTATCTGGGCGGCAAACAGGTTGCCTTCGCAGCCGTCGGGATTTTTATCGCGAATTTTCTGGTAAATGGACTCTGCGGTTTTGATATCCTTCTGATCCAGCAGGAATCCGAAATAGCCGCTGCATACTTCGATATTGTCCGGCGCCAGTTCATAGGCCTTCTGATAATTTTCCCCGGCCAGATCGACTTTGCCGACCGAACGATAATGCTGTCCCAGTCCCAGGGCACGCCGGAGGGGATCCTGAGTCTGCAGCAGGACCTGTTCCAGCAGTTCCGTCCGCCGGCTGGATGTAACGGCTTTGGGGTCCGGCTCTGCCAGTTCCAGCTTGAGCAGTTGGGCGGTGGTATTGGTCGGGAAAGTGACCAGATACTGATCGACCATCTCCGCGATTCCCTTGATGTCATTGGCTGTTGCATATCGGCAATAGGATGCCAGAATCCCCGAATCCAGCTTATCCGGTGCTTTTTCCATCAGGCGTTTGATGAAATCTCCCTGCTGGCTGCGAAGCTTTGCCAGTTGGGCCTGCTGGGCCGGAGTTGCTGCGGTTGAGCCGGCCAGATTAATTTGTCCCTGCAGTCGGCCGATCTGCATGGTAAGGGACATCAGCCGGGTCTGTATGGTCTGGAGATTATCCGGGTCCAGCTCCTTGAGGATGGCTTCCACCTGGTCGAACTGGCCAGCCTGAATCATGGCATTGGCCAGCATAATCTGGACATTGGGTGTTTTGCCGTAGATATTCAGATACGACTTGATGATATCCGCTGCACGCTGGCCGCCCTGGAGTTCCAGGAGGACCGAAGCGTAATCCAGAATGGAGCCCGGTTTTTCAGGGGCGATGCTGTTCTGGTTATATAAAGCCTTTTCGAGGAACTCCCGCTGCATTCCGATGGAACGCTGCCCTGCGGCGATCCGTGAAAGCACATAGCACAGATGTGCATCGATGGTGGAAAAACTGCCGGCCTTGTCGAGAGCTTTGTATTCCTGATAGATTTTATACAGGTCGCGGAAGGCCTGATCGGTTTTTCCTTCTGCAAGAAGCTGCATGCCTTGCCATTGTTTGGCCAGAAGGTTGTTTTCACCGACCGCCTGGGTGATGCTGCTGACGGTATTTTTGGTTTTGTTCAGATAGTCTGTTTCCGAAGCTTTATCCTGGGATTCACGAGCCAGCAGAGTCTGCTCCACATAGCATCGGGCCAGGAATATCTGAATCATCAGGCGAGTCTGGCGGGTGGCACCTTCTCGGGGGCCGGGCAGTACTGTGGATTCAGGATAGGTCAGGGCTTGTTCTGCCTCTTTGATGGCTCGCAGGGCAAGCTCTTTTTCGCCATAAAACGAGCCGGTGCGATACAGCAGTGATGCCAGCCGCATGGCATGAGCGACCTTCTTGTCCGTGGCTATGCTCAGTGCCTTTTCGATATTCTGGATGGCCAGGTTGAGTTCCTGTCTGCGATCCATTTGCCCGTGCAGTTCGTAACTGGTGGAGACTATGGCAAGGATACGGTCCGACTCGGGGAACGCCCCGGCAAGTTCCTGGGCTTCCTTACGGACGGCAGGCAGCAGATTGGGATCGGACTGGGCTTCGCGCACACGCATTTCCAGGGCGAAGGCATTGGCCAGACTTTTGTCGGAGGCGTTTTCCTTAGCCTGCTGGATAATCTGCTTGACATCTTCCTGTGCCTTTTCGCGGGCGGTTTTTAACGCGAATGCGGAGCTGTCATCCTTGATCTCGGCTGCCCCCTTGAGATAGTCCAGCTCGCCCTTAAGCAGCGTGGCTTCGATGAGATACTCATAAATACTGGCGTTATCGGGGGTCTTTTTCTTCAGGGCTTCCAGGTCGGTGATGGCTTTGGTCACCAGCGCTTCGCGGAATGCCGAGGTGCCGACCCGGGCGATTTCCAGCGAGGCCCGTGCATTGGCCATAAGAACCGAGATATCCGGCTCTTTTTTGGTTTTTTCGAACACTTCCAGCAATTTGGAAGAATGCTCCTCAACCATTTTCCAGGCCCCGCTGCCGCCGCTGTCGCCCATCTGATAATAATAATCCATGAGCTTGCGGCGGGCTTCAACATGATTGGGATTGACATTCAGCACAGTCTGCCAGCAGCCCAGAGCCTTGCGCCAGTTGGGCTCATGTTTTTCCGTACTGGTCAGATGGAATTCGGCCATCTCAAACAGGATATCAATCTTGTCCTCATCCAGTTTGGTGTAAGCATACGCTTTTCCGAAGAACTGTTCGGCTGTTGGAAAATCCTGGTTCTTGAAAGCATCACGGGCTTTGTCAAGGCTGTATCCGGGATTTCGCTCCCGCCACATCCGGAGCCCGAGAACGGAGCCGCCTGCAATACAGACAACCAGAAGTATCAATAACGAATATGCAATTTTTTTATTCAGCTTTTTTGCCATAAATTCAGGATTCCTGTAAAGGTCACTGGGGCTATGGTTCAATGATTTCGCCGCGTTTGGCTTTTTCCCAGTCGGGCCAGTGGTCTTCTTCCAGTATGGGAAGTACTTTGGCCAGCATTTTTTGACTGGCTTCAATCATCTGCTCCTGATTCGGATAAATCAGGCCCGCATAGTCCATGCCGTAAAATTTCCACTCTATTTTCGCAAAATAAGAGTATTTGATCAGAAAATTACTGCCCAGGACTGCTCGGGTTTCGGTACGACTGCCGCAAAATTCACCGTTGGCTTTGAAGCAATACTGTACGGAAAACTGCGTTTCCGGGGTCAGACTGTTTTTTTCCTGTCGGCTGAACAGTACCGACTGCATGGAAATCGGAACCGGCTTTTCCCGGCCGGGCCAGGCAACTTCGGCAGTCAGGGTGTCGGCTTTTAATTTGGTATTGCCGCTGCCGGCGTAGCATTCATCCGGCACATGCGGCACCATGTCCGGATTGCCGGTATAATACGTAATGAAAAGTGAAAAGTACTTTGTTGGGCTGTCGCTTTCAGCCTGCGGATCTTCAAGGGTCCAGTTGAGATATTCTTCGGTGCCCAGGCTTTCCACCACATCCTGATTGGCGATTCTTTCCCGGCTGCGAACGATATACGGCTCCAGCTTTTTGGCGTCCAACTGTTCCAGCGGTTTTTTCAGGGGGATCGGCAGTTTTGTCAAATGAACCCCCAGCGCGTGGATGACCACGGTTTTGGTGGCCGCGAATAAACCCAAAATCACAGCACAGGCCACAAAGGCCGGATTCAGGAGCGATTTGTTTGGCTGGGTCATGGCTTTTTCTCCTTTGCCATGGAGGATTCGATACGACGGATAATCAGGTCGGATTGTACATCCTCTTCGTCGGTATATAAATTGCCCATCAGCCAGGCCAGAATCCCGTAAAATCCAAACGCCAGCGGCAGCATCATCAGCCCCAGCATGTCATGGTATATCCCTTTGGCGTACTCAGGATTCCACAGGATATAAATCAATCCGGTGATGGTGACGCGAACCACGTTGCACAGAATGGCAATCGGAATGGTGCTGAGCAGCAGGACCAGCCGCTGCCAGATAGGCCTTTCGTGCAGATAAGCCATAGCCACCCCCAGGGCGACAAAAGCCATCAGCAGCCGCATGCCGCTGCATGCCTCCGCAACATCCAGGCCGGGCGACAGTGTTTGTCCCTTGTACACGACATCAATGACCACGCCGTTGGCTGTGGCAGTCAGATCGGGTATCAGATTCAATACCCAGGTTGCAACGACCGCTGCCATCTGCCGCAGGGGAATGGTCATCTGGGAATACAGTCGATCCGGCAGGGGGATAGCAAAAAACAAAAAGCCAATCGGCAGCCAGGTCAGACGCAACAGATTCCATCCGCCCAGAAACAGGACCATGGCTCCCAGTGTTCCCACCATCAAAATCGGGCGGCCATAGGCAAATTTAAACTGGACAATATTCAACGGATACAGCAATAAAAAGAAAATCAGGACGGGAATTCCCAATTTCCAGTTTGGCTGATAGGAACCGGATAGCAGCAGGTCTTTTTTCTGATGCAGAAAATAAAGACTGAACATCGGAATCAGAAAACCGTGCGACCAACTCGAGTCATTGATCCATCGATGGACCATGCCCCATAAATCCTGTCCGAAAAACCATCCGAACAGAATCGTCAGGACTGCAATCTGCACCCAGACCACAGGCGAAATATCCGTCCAGCGGTATTCCCGCCCCGGAGTCTGGCAAGACATTTGGGTTTGGCTTGAGGACATAGAATTCATAGCTTTTGGTTAGAATATACTGTTAAACCCGAAATGCCCCGGGAATGGATCGCCGTCCAAATCGCTATCAGCAAAATTTCGATCATAAATAAAACCGAATCCGTATGTGGCACGGAAGCCATTCCGCAATTCCTCCAGCCATCTGCTTGTTCCCGTAGTACCTACGTTAATCAGGTCGTAGGGTTTGATGAAAAAGTCAGGCTGCTGGCCTTTGGATATTTTTTTCAGGTCCACCATCACGATTTGTTCCTGCATCATGCCGGCCTTGTTTTTGCCGATACGACGGATAACTTCCACCTTTTGCGGAGCGGCAATACCGTTTAATCCGCCGGCCGAAGCGATCGCCATTTTCAGGGTGATGGGACGTCCGGTAATGGCTATGGACCCCTGGGCATTGACGTTGCCGGAAACCCAGAATTCACCAATCAGATCCACGGGAACGGTAATGCGGTCGCCGGGACGGATTGCGACGTTATAACGGGGATCCCCAGCCAGAAGACGGTCCACAGGAATTCGCAGCACACGGGTCGCCTTGTTTTGGGCACCCAGAGCATCGATTCCAAATCCCCGGGAGATGGGTTCCGAGACGGTCGGCCCAAGCGGTTTTTCAACGTCCTGCTGGGATACCGGAATGGTCGGCTGCGGCGTTACCTGTACCTGGCCGCCTGCACGAACCGGTTTCCATTTGCCATCCTCAAAAATCCACTTAACCTGTTCGGATTGCGGCTGGGTGGCGGGGGCTGTTTCAGGTTCGTTAACCGGTTCTGTCGGAGGAGTCTGAGTCGGATCGAGTTCCTGCGGCATTGCCAGAGACTCTAATTGCTGTGCGGCTGCCATTTCCGCGGTAGTAAACATAAGACCGCTTTTCCTGGAGGCCACGGATGGAGCGATAATATTCAGTAATTCGTCTTCGGCGCTGGGTTTCTTGGGCTCAACAGGAGCCATTTCGATTTTGGGTTCGGCAGGTGTTGTTTCTACCGCGGGTGAAGGTAATGGAGACGCGGTGTTCGTATCCACCGCAACATCCCGCGAGACGTAGATGTAGCTGACATTGAATTCCGCCACACCGCCGGCTAATGCAATCGCGTCAGTCAGACGGAAGGAATATCGAGGGATTTGAAACCGGGCCGATTGGCCGACACCCTGGCCGACTATCGAGAAGTACCGCGATTCCGAGTTCAGTAAAAGAACCGTAACGGATGGGTTTTTCAGAATGGTGGGTGACAGGATATCCCGGATTTCCTGTTCCAACTGGGCTTCTGTCAGCCCGGCGGCCTGAACTTGTCCGACATCCGGAATGGAAATGCGCCCGGTTTCGGTGACGATGTAATCATTGACATACGTCTGGCCGACCTGATACAGCTCAAAAATGCTGATGCGAACAATATCGCCGGACCCGAACACGTAGTCCGTTTCAATATCCACGAGGTCTTCGGGTTTGGGGTCTTCGGCCCCTTCATAGGTGGGGGAGGGTTCATCGGCCACGCCCAGCGAGTCCAGGATGACATTGACTGTGGGGGTCGGCTCGAAACGTCCTAATTGCGTAGGGTCGAGAATGTCGTTGTAACAGCCGTTTAACAAAGTACATACAACGACGATTGTAAAAAAGGCCCTTGTTTTACCCATCGCTTTTACAATCCTTTATAAAATCATTTTATTATTGTTTATCGGCGCGTCGGCCGTTACTTAGTCCTGCATTGCGTACGCTCTATTGCCGCACGTTATTACTTCGGCCGTTAAAAGAGGCCCCTTTATTCTAAAAATATAGTAATACCACAGACTTAGGTCAGTTTTTATAAACGTATTTTTACGAGAAAAAATATCTTTTGACAAGCCTTTTTTTGACAGAACGAGCAATAATCTATCCACTATCTATATTGATAATACACGTTTCGATATGTTTTCAGTTCACAGAAAGTCAAGATACGGAGGATTTATTTTGTGACGCTGACGGAGTTGTATTGGATCTTGACGAGCAGCTTTTTGGCGGACAATCCGTCTGTTGCATCAAAGATATCGATAGTTCTGGGTAGGTTTATGTTTAAATCCTTATCGAATCGAAGGTTATAGTATAATATCTGATATATTTGATTGTCTTTTTGGAGAATGACTTGTTCAAAACGATTGTTGGATTTATTCTTCATCAAACGGATTTTTGCATCTTGTTTATTGAGAAGATAGGGCGTGTACCATTGCCCTTCGATCCGGACTGTTTCTTCCTCGGTGACCTGATCGTCGGTCAGCATTTGTCCTGAAGCCATCATCCCATAGTAGATAGCCTGCAGATAGGCCTTGTTATATAAGGCTTCATGGATTTTATCGGAAGTCAGATTTCGGACGGAATAGTGCTCATTTTGCAGCGACCAGATGAATCGGCCCGAGGGTTCCCTGGAGTTGATTTGAAGACTGTTGGAAGTGGGGCTGAACAGATGTTCATGGTCGGTGACATAAATAGAATTCTCGCGATAAAAATTGACATGACAGGTCATTTTCAGGACGGTTTGTTTCTCGGTGACCTCCTGTGCGGAAGTTTGTTTTTCGGTTGACTGACAGCCACAGATGGCGATAGAAGCGATCAACAGCAGAAATTGATACTTGCCTCGCATATCTACTCCTTAAAACATTGAATATCTGATTTTGGATGAATTCGTTTAATTCAGTATAAACCAAAAAAAACGGCCCTGCAAGTTTATTACAGGGCCGATATCAGATGGAGTCTTAAATTTTTACAGTTTGGACAGTTTTTCCAGGCGAGAATACTTGTTCTGTGTATCCTGTTTTGCCTGTTCCATCAGGGCTGCTGCCACTTCCGGCTTGGACTGTTTGAGTGTCCGATAGCGGTTCTGGCCATAGGCATATTCCGCAAAGTCCATGCTCGGTGCTTTGGAGTCGATCTGCAGCGGATTCTTGCCTTCGGCTGCCAGACGCGGGTCGAACCGATACAAGGGCCAGTGGCCGCAGGCGACTGCCTTTTTCTGTTCATTGTAGCCGGTCGCCATATCGATACCGTGGGCAATGCAATGGCTGTAGGCCAGGATGATGGACGGTCCATCGTAGCTTTCAGCTTCGACGAATGCCTTGACAGCCTGGTTCGGGTCGGATCCGATGGAGATACAGGCGACATAAATCCCGCCATAGGTCATCGAAATCATACCAAAATCTTTCTTGGGCATCCGTTTTCCGCCGGCAGCAAACTGAGCGACTGCGCCGCGCGGGGTGGATTTGGACATCTGACCCCCGGTATTGGAGTACACTTCGGTGTCGAGGACCAGGACGTTGACATTTTCACCGCTGGCCAGGACGTGATCCAGACCGCCGTAGCCAATGTCATAGGCCCAGCCGTCACCGCCGACGATCCAGACGCTCTTTTCGACCAGATAATCTGCCACGGTCAAAAGCTGTTTGCAGTCCTTGCAGTCGCTCTTGGTGCAGGCGGCTTTGAGTTTGTCCACGCGGGCGCGCTGGGCTTCAATACCGGCCTGTTCTTTCTGAGTATTCAGTCCGGCCTTGATTTCTTCGGCCAGTGCCTTATCAACACAACCGGCGGCTGCAACCTTGTCCAGTAATTCGGCGGCAAAACCCTTGAATTTATTGACCGCCAGACGCATTCCAAGGCCGTATTCGGCGTTGTCTTCGAACAAGCTGTTGGACCATGCCGGGCCACGACCGTCGCCGCGTTTGGCATACGGTGTTGTCGGCAGGTTGCCGCCATAGATGGAGGAGCAGCCTGTTGCATTGGCTATCAGAGCGCGGTCACCGAACAACTGGCTGAGCAGCTTGACATACGCGGTTTCGCCGCAGCCGGCACAGGCGCCGGAGAATTCAAACAGGGCTGGGACAAGCTGGCTGCCCTTGACGGAATTCAGCTTGAACTTGTTCGGGTCGGTATCCGGAATCGACAGGAAGTAATTGAAGTTGTCGCGTTCATTCATCCGCAGCGGTTCCTGCAGAGCCATGTTGATGGCTTTGCGTCCGGTCGGCTGCTTGTTGGCGTCTTTTTCCTCGACGGGGCAGTTTAGGACGCAGGCGGCACAGCCGGTGCAGTCTTCGGGGGCTACCTGCACAGTGAATTTCATGCCGGCAAACTCTTTGCCTTTGGCCTCGGCGCATTTAAAGGTCTTTGGGGCCTTCTCAGCGAATTTGGGGTCATAGGCTTTAATACGAATCGCGGCATGCGGGCAGACCAGTGAGCAGCGGCCGCACTGGATGCAAAGATGGGGTTCCCAAGCGGGAATGTGCACTGCGATATTTCGTTTTTCGTATTTGGTGGTGCCGGTGGGGAATTTGCCGTCCACGGGCATCTTGCTGACCGGCAGCTTGTCGCCGCGGCCGGCAAGAATTTCGCCGGTGACTTCCTTGACGAAATCCGGAGCATCGTCGGGCACTGCGGCGGCGATGTGAGTCTTGCTGGTCACCTGGGCAGGCACCTTGACTTCGTAAATTTTATCCAGCGCGGCATCTACGGCGGCATTGTTCATAGCGACAACTTTGTCGCCCTTCTTGCCGTAGCTCTTCTTGATCGCGCCCTTGATGGAATCCACTGCGATTTGCGGGTCGATGACGTTGCTGATCTTGAAGAATGCCGTCTGCATGATGACATTGATGCGGGCACCGAGGCCGAGTTCTTCGGCGATACGGATGGCATCGATGACATAGAACTTCATTTTCTTATCGATGAGGTGCTTCTGCACTTCGGCAGGCAGTGAATCCCACACTTTGTCCGGGCTTTCGAGGCTGGTCAGCAGGAAGGTGCCGCCGACTTTGGCACTGGCCAGCATGTCGTATTTTTCAAGGAAGCTGGGATTGTGGCAGGCGAGGAAGTCTGCCTTGCTGACCAGGTACGGGCTGCGAATCAGGTCTTTGCCGAACCGCAGGTGAGAGACGGTCATGGTGCCGGCCTTCTTGGAGTCGTACACGAAATAGCCCTGGCAGTAATTGTCGGTTTCTTCGCCGATAATCTTGATGCTGTTCTTGTTGGCGCCGACGGTACCGTCGGAACCGAGACCGAAGAACATGGCAGTGTACACTTTCTGGCCTGTGTCGAAGTTTTCATCATACTCGAGGCTGGTGTTGCAGACGTCGTCGTTGATGCCCACGGTGAAGTGGTTTTTCGGGTGAGCCTGGTCCAGATTATCAAAAACGGCCTTGACCATACCGGCGGTGAATTCCTTGCTGCCTAAGCCGTATCGGCCGCCGACAACCACAGGATATTTTTCGAGATGAATTTTTCGTTCGCTCATCAGTTCGCCGAAAGCGGTGCGGATATCCACATACAGCGGTTCGCCGATGGAACCGGGTTCCTTGGTGCGATCCAGAACGGCCAGTTTGTAGCAGGTCTTGGGCAGGGCCATCGCAAAGTGTTCATTGCTGAACGGACGATACAGACGAACCACAATCACGCCGACCTTTTCGCCCTTGGCGACCAGGTACTCCACAGTCTCGCGGACGGTTTCGGCGCCGGAGCACATAATCACAATCACTTTTTCCGCATCAGGGGCGCCATAATAATCGAACAGCTTGTATTGACGTCCTGCGATTTTTGCGAACTGGTTCATGGCCTGTTCCACGATGCCCGGAACAGCCTGGTAGAATTTATTGACGGTTTCACGACCCTGGAAGTAAACATCCGGGTTCTGGGCTGTACCGCTCATCATGGGGCGATCCGGTGACAAGGCCCGGCCTTTGTGTGCGGCGACGAGCTTGTCGTCAATCATGGCCCGCATATCATCGTAGGTCAGTTCTTCGACTTTCTGCACTTCGTGACTGGTGCGGAATCCGTCAAAGAAATGCAGGAAGGGGATACGAGAAGCCAGGGTTGCCTGCTGAGCAATCAGGGCAAAGTCCATGGCTTCCTGAACATTGGCCGAGGCCAGCATGGCAAAGCCGGTCTGGCGGCAGGCCATCACGTCGGAATGGTCACCGAAGATGCTCAGGGCCTGGCAGGCCAGCGAGCGAGCGGTTACATGGAAGACTGTCGGCAGCAATTCGCCGGCAATTTTATACATATTCGGAATCATCAGCAGCAAACCCTGCGATGCCGTAAATGTCGTTGTCAATGCACCGCTGGCCAGGGCGCCGTGGACTGCACCGGCGGCTCCGCCTTCGGACTGCATTTCCGTCACGGAAGGAATGGTTCCCCAGATATTAGGCTGATTGGCCGCTGTTTTGGCGTCTGAGATTTCACCCATCGGTGAACTGGGCGTAATCGGATAAATCGCGATTACCTCGTTGGTGGCATGCGCGACATGCGCTGCTGCCTGATTACCGTCAATTGTTACCATTTTTCGCTTCATATATTACTCCATAAAATTTAGATAGAAACAAAAAGACCTCAATCGCATCCTTTCGGGTTGATACCGGAGTGGATGTTTGTTGTGTTTAAAAGATAGATAAATATAGCACAGATGGCTGGGGCAAGCAACCTTCTTTTTCGTGTTTTGTCCTATAAGGATACTTTTTGAAAGCAATACATGAGTATTTTGTCCTATTTGGTGCAACAAAAATGTCAGAAAATGGTTTCACATTTATCCACAATCCCTGTATAGTTTAAAGGATGACTAAGGAGACAAAAAAACTATTTATTATCGACGGACATGCCCATATTTATGCGGCGTACTATGCCCCGATGCGGCCATTGAATAGCCCCTCGGGGGAGCCGACGAAAGCTGTTTTTGTATTCACGACGGCTTTACTGGGTTTACTGGACCGTGAAAAGCCGGATATGCTGGTTGTGGCAATGGATTCCAAGACACCCAGTTTCCGTGCTAAAATCTATCCGGAATACAAGGCTCACCGCCCCCCAATGCCGGAAGATATGCCGCCTCAGATCAATCGCATAGAGCAGATATTGGAGGCCTTGAATATCCCCATGCTGCGGGTGGATGGCTGGGAGGCAGACGACATCATTGGAACTCTGGCGAGCAAAGCTGCCAAGGCCGGCATTCATGCTTATATCTGTTCCAAAGACAAGGATATGCTGCAATTGGTCGGAGATTGTGTTGCGACGTATGACATCAAGACCGGCCAGAAGACCGACCTGCAAAAAATGCACGAAGAGATCAATCTTTTGCCGCGGCAATTTATTGATGTTCTTGCTTTACAGGGAGACGCCTCGGATAATGTCCCGGGTGTGCCGGATGTAGGGCCTAAGACGGCACTGGAGTGGATTCAGAAATATGGTTCGCTGGAAGAATTATATCAACATGCCGACGAAATCAAGGGGAAGCGGGGCGATAACCTCCGCAACAATAAAGAGCTTGCTTTCCTCAGTCAAAAACTGGTGACGATTGACTGTGATGCGCCGATAATATTTGATGAACAATCGTTTGCTGTCTCGGAGCCAAACCGGGAAAAGCTGGCCGGTCTTTTCAAGGAACTGGGGTTTACCCGGCTGCTGAGTCAGCTTGATATCAAGCCTTCGGAAGTAAAAGCCCAGATAGACAAGCCCAAAGCCGCAGAATCCACAGGCAGCGGCAGCGGACAGGGAATGCTTTTTGCGATGAGTGGGGACGCTCCTGCCAAAAGGACAGACAAAACGTATCATCTGATTGATACACTCGAAAAATTCAACAGCTTTTACCATGATTTGCACAAGCAAGCCGCGTTTGCCGTGGATACCGAAACAACTTCGATCGATCCCATGCGGGCAGACCTGGTCGGGATGAGTTTCTGCTGGAAGGAGCATGAGGCGTATTATCTGCCGGTGAAGGCTCCGTTAGGGCAGGGCCGGCTGGATTTGAACAAAATCCGTCCTGTGCTGGCTCCTGTGCTGGCCGATGCCAAACGCTATAAAATCGGGCAGAATCTGAAATATGATATGCTGGTCCTTGAAAATGCCGGGATGCCTCTGACGATTGCTCCGGGCGGAGCCTTTGATACGATGATTGCCTCGTATTGCCTCCATGCCGACCGGTCGAGCCATTCGATGGATGCGATGGCCAGAGATTACCTGAATTATATCCCGATACCGATCAGTGACCTCATCGGCAAGGGCAAAAATCAGATTACCTTTGATATGGTCGATACTGTCGCGGCCTGCGACTATGCGGCGGAAGATGCAGACGTGACCTGGCAGTTATGGCAGTATTTATCGACTCGCCTGGATGGCCAGCCTGCGATAAAGAAATTGTTTGAAGAGGTGGAAATGCCGCTGATGCAGGTGCTGGCCCGAATGGAAGCCAATGGGGTCTCGCTGGATTGCGACCTGCTCCGGACCATGTCCCGTGCGATCAACAGGCAAATTGATGAACTGGCTGACAAAATCTATCAGCAGGGGGGGCTGCCTTTTAATATTGACTCGACCAAACAGCTTGCCGAGGTCTTATTTGACCGGCTTGGCCTGCAAAGCATTCGTCAGGGCAAAACCCAGCGCAGCACCGATGCCGATGTGCTGGACCAGTTATCCGGCCAGCATCCGATTGTTCCGCTGGTGCTGGAATACCGCCAGCTTGTCAAGCTGCAGAATACCTACCTCGATAAGCTGCCGCTGATGGTCAATCCCAGAACAAACCGGCTTCATGCCTCGTTTAACCAGACGATTACCGCGACAGGGCGGCTGAGTTCGTCAGACCCGAACTTGCAGAATATTCCTGTGCGTACCGAACTGGGCAGGCAAATCCGTTCGGCCTTTGTCCCGGCAGACCGCACACACGGTTGTATCCTCAGCGCCGACTATTCCCAGATTGAATTGCGTCTGCTGGCTCATTTTTCCCGGGATGATGCGTTGTTAAAGGCATTCACCGAGGACATGGATATTCATACTTTCGTCGCGTCGCAGATTTACGGCGTTGAGGCGGGGGAGGTGACATCGGAAATGCGAGGCCGGGCCAAGGCGGTTAATTTCGGCATTATTTATGGGCAGGGGC
>CAZKAI010000046.1:0-2184 GCA_964550565.1 uncultured Pirellulales bacterium | reverse complement strand
GAAATGCGAGGCCGGGCCAAGGCGGTTAATTTCGGCATTATTTATGGGCAGGGGCCTTACGGTCTGTCGCAGGCTATCGGCATCAGCCAGGCGGAGGCCAAACGATTTATCGACGATTATTATGGCCGGTATCCTTCCATCCGCAAATTTATGGATGGCGAAATCGACAAGGCTTCCAAGCGAGGCTTTGCCGAAACCATTCTGGGCCGGCGTCGTCCCATCACGGGCCTGACCAGCAAAAACTTTACTGTCCGTTCGCTGGCCGAACGCCTGACGGTTAATACGGTGATTCAGGGCTCTGCGGCGGATTTAATCAAGGTGGCGATGGTGTCCATCCAGCGGCGCATCGAAAGCCAGAAGATGCCGATTCGGATGATTTTGCAAATCCACGACGAACTGGTCTTTGAACTGCCGAAAACAGAAGCGGACAAGCACTCCGAATGGATTGCCTCCGAGATGAATAGTGCTCTGAAGCTGGATGTTCCGCTGAAAGTGGATGTCTCGATCGGTGCATCCTGGCTGGAATAGTTTTTCTGTGTACCGGTCATGGATTCAGGGAGTGTCTTAAGATATTGGGCGGATTGAAAGCAGGAACTGAAGATGATAGATGAGAACAGGAATCAGATGCTGCGGCTGGCCTGTGCCTGGATTAATAAGCAGGTCGAGAAGCTGGAGCTTCATCTGGGGAGTCTGGATCAGATGGATGATCCGGAGCAGATTCACCAGGCACGCGTCTCGTGCAGGCGGCTGCGGCAGGGATTTATGCTTCTGGAGACGCATATCGAATCGGATATCCTGGATGACTGGTGCAAGGCGACAAAGCGATTGCTGAAGAAACTGGGACCCGCCCGTGATCTTGATGTTCATATTCTTTTTTTAGAAGATGTTCTGGGCGGGTTGAGTCCTGAACAAAAGCGGATTCGCCCCGGTATCGAGCGGCTATGTTTCCGGCTGGGTCAGCAGCGTCAGGCAATCCAGAAAAAACTGCTGAAAACCGCAAAGCAATTCCAGAAAAAACAGATTCTGATGAATATCCGCCTGCATTGCGAGAAGCTGTTGTATCTGCTGGAGGCCTCCAGCGGGACCGAATCCAGACAGGCGTTTGTCGGACATTTCATGGATTGCTGCCTGCACCAGGCACAGGACATGACCAAACGAGAAGCCGCACTTGGCGATGTCGAAGATGCTGCCGGCCACCATACCCTGCGGATTGCAGTCAAGCGATTTCGTTATCTGCTGGAAATTGGAAATGAAATTACCCGGGGAGGACTTGCCCAACCGCTGCAGGCCGCCAAGACCTATCAAACGTTACTGGGGGAACTGCATGATTGTGATGTGTGGCTTGTCATGCTGGATGAATTTGAATCCGCGGAAAAGCACCGTATGCAGGATTATTCCGGCTCGACACGTGCTTTCGGCAGGCTGCGCCCCGGTCTGGAGCATCTCCGACAGACGCGGAGCGAATGCCGGCGGTCTTTGTTTGACCATATTTGCGGATTGCCAGAACGTCAGAGCCTGGTGTCAGAAGCCATGCAGAAGCTGCAATTACTGTTGAGCATCGGGCAGGAGGTGCAGGATGAAACCGGCACAGAGACCTGACAAGAAGCGAGTTGCAGGGGCATATCACAAGCAGATTGATGCAGTCAGACAGTTTGCTCAGAAATGCCGATATGAGCAGGGCCACAGCGAACAGGTGACCCGCCTTGGGGAACTGTTGTTTGACCAGCTTGTGCCGCTTCATGGATTTACCGAATCGGAACGATTCCTGCTGACCTGCGGCGGGATACTTCACGATATTGGTTGGGCGGAAGGGCAGTCCAAGCATCATAAAACTTCGATGCGAATGATTCTGGAAGATACCACATTGCCTCTGGACCCATCTCAGCGGATTATGGTGGCTCTGATTGCACGTTATCACCGCAAGGCCTTGCCGGAGCCGGGGCATCCCTATTATGGCGAAATGAAAGACTCCGATCAATATAAAGTCCGGCTTCTGGCTGGCCTTGTACGTCTGGCCGATGGTTTGGACCGGGGGCATGTCAATGCCATCTCCGGCTTGACAGTGCAAACAGGTGCCAGACGCATTGTCATTCATTGTGTCAAAAAGGGAGCTGCATTGGAGGAACTGCATTATGGTAAAGCCAAAGCGGATATGCTGGAAGATGTGCTCGGGTGTACTGTGGA
>CAZKAI010000045.1:32034-33842 GCA_964550565.1 uncultured Pirellulales bacterium | reverse complement strand
TTTTATTCTCCGCCCAGATATTCGTCCTTCATCAGGTAATTGCGGACGAAGTCGGCGACAGCGTCTTCCAGTTCGATGGTGTTGGTATGGTAGCCGGCCGAGCGGATTTTGGTGACGTCGGCCTGGGTGAAATACTGGTATTTGTCGCGGAGGGTGTCGGGCATCGGGATGAATTCGATGTTGGGCTTTTTGTCCATGGCGGCAAAGACAGCATTGGCCAGGTCCAGCCAGGAGCGGGCCTTGCCGGTGCCGATATTGAACAGGCCGTTGATTTCCGGATTTTCGAGGAAAAACAGGGTCATCTCGACGGCATCTTTGATGTAGATGAAGTCCCGAAGCTGCATCCCGTCGGCGTAGTCGGGGCGGTGGGACTGGAACAGGCGGACCTTGCCTTCGGTGTTGATCTGTTCGAAGGCCTTGACAACGAAGCTGCGCATCTGGCCTTTGTGGTACTCGTTGGGGCCAAACACATTGAAATATTTTAGGCCGGCGATCTGGTCGGTCAGGCCGGTCTTCTGGGCCCAGAGGTCAAAAAGCTGCTTGCTGTAGCCGTACATGTTCAGGGGAATCAGCCGGTCAATCGGTTCGGAATCTGAAAAGCCCATCGAGCCGTCGCCGTAAGTGGCGGCGCTGGAGGCATATACGAAGCGAATCTCTTTCTGCGAGGCCCACTGGGCGAGCATCTTGCTGTATTCGTAATTGTTGCGAATCAGATATGCCGCATCGGTTTCGGTCGTGTCGGAGCAGGCGCCCAGATGCAGGATGGCTTCGACATCCCATTCGATCTGGTCGGAATCGAGGGACTGAGCGAAGTCGTCGGCCTCCATATAGTCCAAAAACCGGAGTTTTCGGAGATTTTTCCACTTGTCCGAGGAACCCAGCAGGTCCACGATGAGGATATCATCCAGCCCGCGAGCGTTCAGTTCCGCCACGAGTGCCGAGCCAATAAAACCCGCCCCACCTGTCACAATAATCATATCAAATCCCTTCCAATAGGGTACAAATCCGGTCCAATTCCTTATTACAGGGTAAAGCCAAAGGGCGGGGATGTCAAGCAATCAAAGTGCGCAATAAAAAAGGCCGAGGTTGAGTCGGCCTTCGTTTCGTCCTCCACTAACAAGGTGTCTTAGGAGTCACACAATTAACACAGGGCAATGTACGCAGCAAGAGCAAGCAGGAAAATTCGTTTTTTCGGTTCGACAAAAGGCAACCAAATTTTGTTGTAGAAGCGATTCATTGTAATCCCCTCAAATAACATTGTTTGTTTCGCACCCCCCATAGCCGAAGCCATGTCGTTCATCACAAGGGTAATTATAAACAATCGTGAGTTTTGGTTCAAGGTGAATCTGAAAAACGAGATATAAGTACTTATGCAGAAAAAGGTAATAAAAATATAATATCAATAAACAACCTGACGGAAAAGCCTTCTGCGAGAGGGCCAAAAGGAAGGTGCTAAGAGGCTTTGTCTGATAATAATGCAGAGTTTAAATTCAAATGCGTGATTTCGATCGGCTGGAGGACTTGCGGATGCAAAAAATATAAATAGCCGGCGGATGCGGGGATTTTTAGAATAGTGTGGGCGGCGCGGGCATAGAGGGCAAGCTGGGGCTGATAGCGAGCAGTCCGGCTTTCAATCCTGTTACCAGTGATATTATCGGTCTTGAAGTCCACCAGGACCAGGCCCTTGTCCGTGGGAATCAATAAATCGATCACGCCCTGAACTACGACAAAATCCTCAGAGGAAGAAAGCCCCAGTTCGGATACCGGGAGAGCCATCGTGAAAGGCCATTCCCGACAAATACGTTCGG
>CAZKAI010000045.1:30180-31934 GCA_964550565.1 uncultured Pirellulales bacterium | reverse complement strand
GAGGCGGTCAGGATGAGGCGGTCGCGGGCGCGGGTCATCGCCACATAGAGGATACGCATTTCTTCGGCAAGATTAGCGCGTTGTTTTTCCATGCGGATGAGCTGATGGGCCGGGGTGGTCAGTCGCAGGCCGCGCTGCGGGTCGAGCAATTCCAGCCCGAGCATTGTCGCATTGACCATGCACGGCCCGGCGGAATCCTGTTTTCGCATGGGCCAGTTCAGCTCGGCCAGGATAACGACGGGAAACTCCAGGCCCTTGCTTTTGTGGACGCTCATTATCCGTACAGCGTTTTCGGCGAAGTTGTCGGGCTGGGCCGGGGCCCAGTCGGTTTCCTGTTCGAGCAGTTTTTCGAGAAAGGCTGCAAAGCCGGAGACATTGCGGCCCTGGCCAGGATCAGCAAAAGATTCATATTGAATGGCGCGGTCGTGCAGCTTCAGGAGGTTAGCCCGACGCTGCCGACCATTGGGTAATGCTGACACAAATGCCAGCAGAGATGTCGTTTCATAAATCCGCCAGAGCAATTCCGACAGCGGAATTCGGCGAGATTGTCTCCGCCAGGATTCGAGTGTGTCCAGAGCTTCGGCAGCTTTTTGACGCAGTGCTGATTCGGTGCCGTCCTGCGAATAACCTGCGATAACATCATAAAAACTGGCGTCGTTGTGTTTTTTCTGATTGGCAAATAATCGCATCGCGGCCAGATTCGAATCGGTAAAGCGAAACAAGGCGCTGCGAAGCACGGCGGCCAGTTCGATATCCTGCAGGGGATTGTCGAGTGTTTTGAACAGGGCAATGCAATCGGCCACTTCGGTAGCGGCGAAATAGCCGCACTGATTCTGCGAGCTGACGGGAATGCCGGCCAGCCGCAGCAGTTCGACATATTCCGAGGCGCGATTCGACAAAGCCCGCATGAGAATTACGATGTCGCTGTAGCGAACATCGCGCATCTGGCCGGTGGATTTATCGTACACCTGAAACTCCGGGCGGCCGGTGTCGGCACCGACGATCTGACGGATGCGGCGGGCAATCATTGCTGCCTGTCGCTGGACAGCAGTGACGGTGTCGATACTGTCATCGCTTTCGGCGGATTCGGTATCTTCTTCGTCTTCCTCCCGGGGTGTTTTATCTTCGGGATTATCTTCATCCAGCAGATGCATCTCGACGACCCGATTGGCGGAGGTTTCTTCCAGCGGAGGATAGTTCAGGCCGGCAATCAATTCCGAACGTTTATCATAATCCAGCCCGGCGACGGCCTGGGTCATAATGCGGCCAAATACTCGGTTGGCAAATGTCAACACCTCCTGACGCGAACGGAAATTGTGATTCATATCCACCCGCAGTGGCATATCAGTTGCGGCGGGGTTGTCTGCGGCGGCGGCAAGCTGCTCGAGGAAAATCTCCGGGCGGCTCTGGCGGAAGGCGTAGATGCTCTGTTTGACATCGCCGACGACGAATAGGTTGCCGGGGCGACTGACCTGCTGGAGGATTTCGCGCTGGACACTGTTGATGTCCTGATATTCGTCAATGAAGACGTATTCGAAACGGTCACGGAGTTTCTGGCCGACAACCGCCTGTGCCTGCAGCAGCGTCAGCATCTGATGTTCGAGGTCGGCGAAATCGAGCACGTTGAGAGACTGCTTACGGCGGGTGTAGCAATCATCGAATAATCGCAGCAGTGCAATACAGGCTTCGGTCTGTGTTTGAACCTGTGGGGCAATAGCGGCAATGTAATCCGGATGCACAAACACGAGGTCTTT